>NZ_CP147244.1:2400000-2741783 GCF_002141365.2 Enterococcus sp. 7F3_DIV0205 | reverse complement strand
TTTTGGAAGTCAAAACGCAGTACTTTGACAGCAACATCACGATCTAAAATCAAATCATGTGCTAAAAATACATTTGCCATGCCACCACTGCCGATATTGCCAATAATATGATATCGACCATTTAATTTTCTGCCGATTTCGATCATTGGTTTTCCTCCTTCTGTTCGTCAAAATGGATCACTAAGACAGTAATGTTATCCGCGCCGCCTGCTTCATTGGCTGTCGCGATCAATGTTTCAACTTTTTGGTTTAATGGTTTTTCTGAAAGTAAGATAGTTAGAATATCCTCTTCCGACACCATATTTGTTAACCCGTCCGAACATAGTAATATATAATCATCCGGTACCAAAAGATGATTGGCTACATCAACTTCCACCATTCTGGGCATACCTAACGAACGTGTCAACACATTTTTTCTCGGGTGATTTGCAGCCATTTCACGTGTGATTTCACCAGATTTTACAAGTTCATTGACTAGAGAATGATCCTCTGTCAATTGACGTAATTGATTATTGCGTACTAAATAAGCTCGACTATCACCAATATTAGCCAACACAAATGATTGCTCCAGTAATACCGCACTGACGATCGTAGTCCCCATACCTAAATATTCCGGTCGAGATTGTCCTTTTTCATAAATCATTTCATTTTCGTCTTGGATTTCTTTGATCAGCCACTGTGCTGCCTTTTCCGATGTATCGATATGACTTTCTTGCCAGCGCTCACCAAGATTATTGACTGCCATCTGACTTGCAACATCGCCCGCCTGATGACCGCCCATTCCATCTGCTAAAATAGCTAGAGAAACGCCCGATTGATTTTCAAATAGCCCAGCATAATCCTGGTTGGTATTGCGTTTCCGTCCGACATCTGATTGAAAATTGATTTCCACTATGCTTCACCTCGTTTAACAAACTTTCTGCATACAGCAAATAAAAAATCCATCCGTCCCTAATTGATGCGGGTATAGTGTGAGCATTTGCTCATGTACAGAAGGCTCAACTGCCTCACTAACACTCACATCGATTTTTTTAAATTCTGGATGCTTTTGTAAAAATGCTGCCACAACTTCCTGATTTTCTTCTTCAGCAATTGTACATGTACTATAAACCATTATACCGCATTGTTTTAATGTTTTGGCAACACTTTCTAGAATTTCTAATTGGATTTTAGGTAATTGTTCAAAATCTTGCGCTGATTTATTGTATTTAACATCTGGTTTCCGGCGCATCAAACCTAATCCTGAACAAGGTGCATCTACTAAAATACGGTCAAAATATTCTGCTGGAAATTCTTCCCCTACTTTACGTGCATCTAATTTCTCAGTATCAACAACCTCTTTTACGTGTAGACGGTCAGCGTTTTGTTTGATCAATTTAATTTTATGGTCATGAATATCCAAAGATTTCACCCGACCGCCTTGTGCAGCATCAAGAAATGTTGCAATATGGGTGGTTTTACCACCAGGTGCCGCACAGGCATCTAAAACCACATGATTTTTTTCGATTTGCATTGCTGGCGCTACCAACATAGAGCTTTCATCCTGAATCGTCAGTTTACCTTCTGCAAATAAATAACTACCCGCTAAAAAACCTTTTTCAGCAACTACACCATATGGCGAAACTTGACTGGCAGATGCTTCAATGTGATCTTTTTGCAATTCTTCTAACGCATCAGCAACACTGATTTCACGAGTATCGACACGACCGCTAACATGACTTTTCTCAAAAAGAGAGAGGCCTAATTTTCTTGTTTCATCCATTCCCATTTGTTTGATCAGTTTTTCGGTCAACCATTTTGGCATACTGATTTCCACTGACAAACGCTCAACAGGATCTTTGATATTCTCTAAACTAGGTACTCCTTCACGCTGAAAGGCGCGAAGCACGCCATTAACAAACTTACCGATTCCGACATTTCCTCTATGTTTACCAATTTCTACTGCTTCATTGATAATCGCATGGTCCGGTATTTTGTCTAAAAACACTAATTGATAAATCGATAAACTAAGTAAATTTTTCACCCAGCTGTCCACTTTTTTAGGATTTGTAATAAATGGCGTCAAATAATATTCTAGTAGCAACTTACGGCTGATTGTTCCATACACAAGTTCTGTGAATAAGCGACTGTCTTTTTCTCCCAAAGCAGACTTGTTGATCATTTCATTTAATAATAAATTTGAATACGCTCCGCCATTGTCTACACGCTCAATGGTTCTTAATGCAACGTAACGAACAGAACTCTTGACTCTTGCTGGTATTTTCTTTCCCATTTTGATTAGCCCACCTTATCTGATTCTGTAACTGCTTTACCGACACCATTTAAGAAATCTTGAATGAATAATTTCCCTTTGCCGGATGGCTGAATCGTATTTACAGCAAGAACAGTTCCTTCTCCGCAAGCGATCCATAGTTCTTTTTTGCTACGTTTAATAATGGTTCCAGGATCTGCCTTTGTTGTTTCATCTAAAGGTGTGACTTCCCATAACTTCCAATTGACATCCTGATATGTCGTGAACGCTGTCGGCCACGGACGCATGCCGCGCACTTGATTATCGACTTGTTCCGCTGTTTTATGCCAATCGATCCGTTCTTGTTCTCTCGTGATATTTGGAGAAAATGTCACATGATTTTCGTCTTGAGGAATCGGCGTGATTTCATTGGCCAAAAGTTTAGGCAACGTCTCTAACAGCAATTCCTTTCCTACTACACTTAGACGGTCAAACATTGTCCCTACATCATCAGATTTAGTGATTGGAATCGCCTTTTGAGAAAGAATATCTCCAGCGTCCATTTTCTTCACCATTTCCATGATTGTAACACCTGTTTCTTTTTCGCCTTCAATGATCGAATAATGAACAGGAGCACCGCCACGATATTTTGGCAATAGAGAAGCATGGACATTGACTGCACCAAATTTTGGCGCATTTAAAATTTTCTCTGGTAAAAATTGACCGAAAGCAGCCGTTACAATAAGATCTGGCGCAAGCTCGATAATTTTGTCCATTTCAGGTGATCCTGAGATTTTTTCTGGCTGTAAAACAAGTAAGCCATGTTTGACTGCAGCTTCTTTCACAGGTGTTGGTGTGATTACTTTTTTTCGTCCTACTGGGCGATCTGGTTGGGTGACTACCGCTTGGATTTCATAGCCATTTTCTATTAGTCCTTCTAAGATAGGTACTGAAAAAGCTGGGGTTCCCATAAAAATTAGTTTAGTCATCTAAATGTTCCTCCATATATGCATCTAAATCTTCTGGTTTGATCGGTTCAATGATTTTATCGATAAATAACTCACCATTCAGATGATCGATTTCATGTTGAAATGCTCTGGCAAGGTAGCCATAAGCAGTTACTTCAATCTCGTCTCCTTCACGATCAAAATAACGAACGGTCACTTCATCTGCTCGTTCAACAGTGCCATATGTTTCCGGGATGCTCAAGCAACCTTCAACATCGATATCTGTGCCTTTTCGCTCGATGATTTCTGGATTGATCAGTTCAAACAAACCTGTTTCTTCATCCACTTCGATTACCGCAAGCTGAAGATTTTTACCAATTTGAGGGGCTGCTAGACCGATTCCGTCATGAGCAACCATTGTTTCGTACATATCTTCTAAAAGCGCGATTGTTTCATCCGTAATCATCGTTACTGGTTTTGCTTTTTGTTTTAGACGTTCATTAGGGTGTATCACTATAGGATAGCGCATAGGGTTTCCTTTCTTTTGATCAAGCATTCTCTCACTATGATGCTTGATATAACTAAGAGCTTATATAAAATTCATTGGCTCAGCATCGATCGATAATTTCAATCCGTGCGCTGTTGCTCTTTGAGTGTCAGTCAGTATTTTTTTCAAGATATTTTGTAGATTCGGTTCATTTTTGTACTTAATGATTACTTGATAGAAGTATCGATTATTGACACGCATGATAGCGTTAGGCGTTGGTCCAAGCAAGATACTTTGGTCAGATAATCCTTCTTTCAGTTCTTTGACTATTTCAAACATTTGTTTAGCCGCTTGATTTTCTTCTGGGTGACTTGCAGTAATTTGCACCGTAAAATAAAAAGGCGGATAGTCGCCCCGATGGCGGACGTACATTTCTTTTTGGTAAAAGTCCTCATAATCTTGAGCCTTGGCTAATTGAATCGCATAGTGCTCAGGATTAAAGGATTGAATAATTACTTCTCCAGGCTTTTCCGCTCGACCTGCTCGACCACTAACTTGTGTCAACAACTGAAATGTTCGTTCACTTGAGCGAAAGTCCGGCAGGTTAAGTGCAGTATCAGCGTTTAATACTCCAACTAATGTTACGTTAGGGAAATCTAATCCTTTAGCGATCATTTGTGTCCCTAATAAAATATCTGCTTCATGGTTGCCGAATGCTGTTAAGATTTTCTCATGAGCGCCTTTTCGTCTAGTTGTATCAACATCCATCCGTAAAACACGACTTTCAGGGAACAACGCTTTGAGTTCTTCTTCTACTTTTTGAGTTCCCGTGCCATAATATCGAATTTTATCGCCACCACAGTTTGGACAATGGTATGGGATTCGCTCTTCATGACCACAATAATGACATTTCATCGTTTTTGTATCCATGTGCAGGGTCAAAGAAATATCACAGTTTGGGCAAGGTAAAACATAACCGCAATCCCGACACATCACAAACGAAGAATAGCCTCGACGATTTAGTAATAATACGCTTTGTTCCTTTTTAGCTAAGCGATCTTGAATTTTTTCTTGAAGGGCCAGCGAAAAGGATGACGTATTTTTATTTTGAATTTCTTCACGCATGTCTACTACATCGATTGTCGGCAATGTCGCTGTCTGATTGGCTCTTTTAGATAATACTAGTCGTTCATATACATTTTTTTGTGCACGAGCTCGGGTTTCCAATGAAGGTGTCGCACTGCCTAAAACTACTGGACAATGGTGATAGTCTCCTCGCCAAATAGCTAAATCACGTGCATGATAACGCGGCGTTTCTTCTTGCTTGTAGCTGGCTTCATGCTCCTCATCAATGATCACAACACCAAGATTTTCTAAAGGAGCAAAAATAGCAGAACGTACCCCGACTACGACTTGTGCTTCACCACGTTCGATTTTCCGCCATTCATCATATTTCTCCCCTTGAGACAGCGCACTATGCATTACTGCTACTTGCTCCCCAAAACGACTTTTGAAACGATGAACCATTTGTGGTGTCAACGAGATTTCCGGTACTAGCATCATCGCTGTTTTCCCTTGATTCAATACTTCAGCAATCACTTGAAGATACACTTCAGTTTTTCCACTGCCTGTGATTCCTTCTAGTAAATACGTTTGGCTTTTCCCTTGATTCATTGATCCTAGAATTTTATCCACGGCATTTTGTTGTTCATCATTTAAAGCTAGTGCTGTAGTTTGTTCAAACGTATGATCTGCAAATGGATCACGATAGGCTTCAGCTTCGATAAATGTCAGCCATTGTCTGTTTGCTCCATCGTTTAAAACAGCTGTACTAAAACCTAATTCTTTCATCTCTTTGACTGTAGTCATTTTTTCTAAGCCTAATTGCTGTAAATAGTTGATCAACTGTTCTTTCTTTTGTGATCCTTTTCTAAGTTCTAATCGCGCTTCTTCTAATTGTTCAAAGTCTTTCAGAGCTTGGATGTAGCGGATCGTCTTTACTCTATTTCGCGTATTGACTTCATAACGAATATCGACTTTTTGCTGTTTTCTAAGCTGCATCAATTGGGGCAAGATATTCCGTGCTAAAGCATCGTCCCACGCAATTTCATCTAGTCCATAGAACAACTCATCTTGCATGTTTCCTTCTAATTCATCTGTTAAGTATATGTATTTGCTATAATCTGCACGCATTACGCTAGGCAACATGGTTTGTAAGCAGGTGATTTTAAAGGCAAATGTTTTTTCCTTCATATAGTCAGCTAGTTCTAAGAGTTCTGTATTGAGTACTGGCTTTAAGTCTAAAACTGAAAGAATTTCCTTCCATTCAAACTTTTGTGCTGCAATCACATCGTCAGAAACTTCATCTATTGCTAAAACAAAGCCTTGCAGATGCCGATTTCCATTTCCAAAAGGAACTTCCACCCGCATGCCCACTGTTAATTGTTGTTCTAAGTTCAAAGGAATCAAATAAGTAAACGGTTGATCTGTCTGCATCGTTGGTACATCCACAATTACTTGTGCCGCTTTTCTCATAAACATTCCTCCATTCTATAATTGTAGTACTGATTTTCTGTCAGAGCTAAACGGATTCGTTCAGCTTTGCTTTGAAACACAGCGAATCTATGAGCTGATGTTGAAAAGTACAAGAGTTTCGAAGAAAGTGTTGATCCATTCCTTTGATCTAGCTTCTCGAACCATCTCTTCGGAAAAAAGATGGAATCTGCTCGTGCTAAAAAGCAGCACAATCATATTCCCCTATTTTTCTGTCAGAGCTAAACGGGTTCGTTCAGCTTTTCTTTGCCTATTGTACTAAAGAATCAGGCATTTGTCTTGTTCCTCTGATTTCTGTTACTAAAAATTAAAGGCCTCAGTCGAGGTTTATTTTTAAAACACATAAAAACTGAGATGAAAGCTATTTATAGTTTCATCCCAGTTCTGTATTATTTTATAAACTTTTTTCTTCACGGATGCGATTTTCAAGTTCTTTTTGCTCTTGTTCACGTCTCATTTTTTGTTCTTCTTTTGCCATACGCATTCTTTCACGTTTTTCTTCTGGGCGAGGGTCATTGATCACTGTTGCAGCATCGATTTCTTCTAATGCTTGACCTACGCTTTTTACAGATTCAAAACTTTCTAGTGTTGGTTGTGCACCTTCATCTAGTTCATGAGCACGTTTGCTTGCTAGGATCACAAGTGAATATTTTGATGGTACTTCTTTTAATAATGAGTCAATAGATGGTTTTAGCATCATAAGGCTACATCTCCTTCAACATTTTAATATATTTGCCAATTACTCGATCAACGCGAAAATGTTCACTCGCGATAATTTCTTTGATTCGCTTCACTGCTAGCGGCACTTCATCGTTCACTACAGCATAATCATATAATGCCATCATTTCGATTTCTTCGCGAGCCACACGCATTCTTTCTTCAATCACATCGTGATCATCAGTCCCACGACCAACAATTCTTGATTTTAGCTCTGCTAAATCCGGCGGTGTTAGAAAAATAAAGACACCATCTGGTACTTGTTCTTTCACTTGTTCAGCACCTTGGACTTCGATTTCTAGAAAGACATCTTTTCCTTTATCAAGCGTTTGATTAACATAAGAAAGTGGCGTTCCATAATAATTCCCGACATACTGTGCATATTCCAGCATTTCACCAGCTTCAATCATTGCTTCAAATTCTTCTTTTGTGCGGAAATAGTAATCCACTCCTTCTACTTCTCCTTCCCGCATCTTACGGGTAGTCATAGAAATTGAGTACTGAAAATCATTCTCTTCACTATCAAAAATTGCTTTTCGCACTGTTCCCTTACCAACTCCAGAAGGACCCGATAGTACAATTAATAATCCACGCTCTGACATGATGACTTCCTTTCATTAAAAGCTGAACCGGCTTGTTTAGCCTTGACAAAAAAATAGGAAAAAATAAAATCGATGTTCCTTACTACAATTATTTTTCATTTTTTTCCAAGTTGTTAGCCTGTAAAGCTGGATAATTTAAAAGTTGAACAAGCGTGTTTGCTCATACAACTATATTTTAATAAAGTATTAGTTCTATAATGCACTTTTTTTCAGTAATTTTCAAGGCTTTACCACATAATATTTTCGAAAAAGGCACATACCATTTTAATTCTAACATCTAGCAAACTAATCTTGTATTTATAAAGCTGACTTTAAGCCCCTTTCAATAAATTTATCAAAAAAAGTATACAACACCCCCGTTTTTCAAGTAGAATAAAGTTATTACACATTTTCACAATAAAATAACTAACCTGTTTAATGAAGTGAAAGTACTAAAAATGAAGGGATTTAACTCAATGTTCACTAAAAAAACACTTTTTAAAACGACTAGTTGCTTTTTAATAATGACTTGTTTTTTACTCGGAAGTTTTACTCAAAAAAGCTATGCAGAAGAAGATTTGATGGATTTTGCTGAAAAATCAGGTTTTCCAGTCAAAGAAAATTATCGACCTAAGGCTTCAATCGTAATTGATGCTGATTCAGGTCAGATTTTGTGGGAAGATCAACCTGATTTATCTTGGAGCCCTGCAAGTATTGCTAAAGTCATGACGATGTATCTAGCTTTAGAAGCAATGGAGCAAGGGAAATTTAACTTAGATACGACAGTCACTGCAACTGAGAAATATGTAGATATTTCTCAACTCTACGCATTAAGCAATAATAAGATTTCCTTGGGCGTTGACTACCCTGTCCGGGATTTATTTTCAATGGTTGCCGTGCCTTCCTCAAATGTGGCTACACTGATGCTGGCTAATTTAGTTTCTGATAACGATGAGGCTGGGTTTATTCGTAAAATGAATGAGAAAGCAGCAGAGTTAGGCATGACAAACACAACTTATTTTAATTGCAGCGGAGCTCAAATTAGTGCCTTTGATGGATTATATCAAGCAGAAGGAATCGATCCAAATGGCGATAATAAATCAACGGCTAGAGACTTAGCAATTTTAACCTACAATTTACTAAAAAAATATCCTGATGTATTACAGTTCACGAGCAAGCCTGTAGTTACAACGATGGAAAATACACCTTACGCTGAGACTTTTGAGACATATAATTACTCATTACCTGGCGCAAAATATGGCTATGACGGAGTAGATGGATTAAAAACTGGATCAAGTCCAACTGGTGGTTTCAATTATATTGCGACGGCTAAAAAAGGAGATATTCGTCTGATTGAAGTTGTGTTAGGCGTTGGGGATTGGTCGGATCAAGAAGGGGAGTATGAGCGACATTTAGCTGGTAATGCCATTTTAGATCACGCCTTTTCTACTTATGAATATAAAAAATTATTGTCCAAAGGATCAAATAAGATCAACAAAAAAGAAATAAACTTGGAACAAGATTTTTACGGTTTTGTGAAAAAAGATACCCAGCCTAGTTTCAAATTGGTCGATGGTCAACTATCTTTAACGAATAATTATGGACAAGTTTCACCTAACATCCCTGTTCACAGCGTTCGTTATCAAGAATCGACATCACCCGCTGACGACAAACCATCTGCTAAACATGAAAAAAAGAATAGCTCTGCTCCTTCAAAGACTAATAAAACGGAATATAATTACTTAGTCAGCGCCATATTAGCTATCTTAGGTTTACTCCTACTTGTTTTTTCAAGAGTGTTTAGAAAACGAATTGCTGGAGTCAGAAGAGGTAGTCGTAAAATGGCTACACCAACGACGAGATTTTTATTTATTTTAGGAGCGCTTTTGCTTCTTTCAGCGATTGGTGTACTACTCTTTTTATAAAATATAGAATAGAATGTTTATTCAGATTTTAAGGGACTGATATATAACTCAGCAAGTTATATATCAGTCCCTCTTTTTTATTATAGTATTTCTTAAAATCCCATATTGGATAACGTATTCACAACACCCATAATCTCATCATGGCGTTTGATTTTTTTATCCACTGGACCATCTACTTCTTCAATATCCACACGAACAACAAAACGACGGTTCAATGTCACAAAGGCCTCTTCATTTACACGAATATTTAAAACATCTTTTGTAAATGACACACAGGCATCTTCCCAAACATCAAATGGTTCTTTATCAGAAATAATTTCTCTTTTTACCACGGATTTTCCGCTTAATTCATGGAACGTTACATCATAATAATTTGACATAAAAATTCACCTCTTTGCTTTCTTCTCTTTAATTATAGCTTTAAAAAATAGAATCACAAACTATTTTCTATTATTCGACATTTTGAATTTGTTCACGTATTTTTTCGAGGATCGTTTTCATCTGAACAACGATGTTTTTGATTTCGATCGAGCTAGATTTAGAGCCAATCGTATTTACTTCACGATTCATCTCCTGAATTAAAAAATCTAGTTCCCGACCAACTGGTTCTGACTGAATTAATAATTCCTGCAATTTATCTACATGAATCACTAAGCGATCCAATTCTTCATGGATATCCCCTTTTTCCAGTAGAATTGCCATCTCGGTCAGCAGGCGTGTTTCATCAACTTGACCGCCTAACCAATCATTCAATCTTGCTTCAAATTTTTCCTGGTAATCTTTCTCATAGATCTCGACAAAGCCAGTCAGCTCGTTCACTAAATCAGTAAAATCTTGACTATATACGGTCAATACTTGTTGAATTTTTCGACCTTCCTGTAAACGGCTGGCATCGATTCGCTCGACTGCTTTTTTCACAGATTCTAATATTAACAAACCAAAAGTTTCGTCTGCTTCCTGCTTTTCTGTGACTTCAACATAATCTGAGTTGTTAAGTAGTTGATTGATATTTTGCGCAGGATCAAATTCAGCTTGGGGATAATTAGCGGTTAATTCCTGCCGAACTTCTCCCAACAATTGATGAATCAAATCCCAGTGGATCAACACTTCTTTATTGCCACTGCCCGTTTGTTTAATATTGATGTACGCTTCGATTCGCCCGCGTTGTAATGTTTCTTTCATCAATTGGCGAATAGCCATTTCATGAGGATTGACCTCTTTTGGCATCCGTAATTGAATATCTAAAAAACGCTGATTGACACTTTTGATTTCTACATCGATTTGATACGTGTCATTTAAAAATGTTTCTTTTCCAAAACCAGTCATACTTTTCATTGACAGGGTGTCCTTTCTACATCGATTTTATTGCTTTAGATAAGATTTCAAATTCTTCATTTGTTAAGGTAATGCCTTTGCCCATTTTTTCATGGTCAACAGACCAGTCTCTCAAATCAAATTTTGGTGGACGCCCATTCCAACTAACTAAATTAAATTCTTTACGCCAACCTCTTCCGTTATCGGATAAAACTGCGATCTCTTCTACGATTTCATATGAAAATTCTTGTGCCATTATTGATCCACTCCTTGTTGTATAAATTCTTTCATTAAAATTTGTAATACTTGAACTGGTAATTTGTCCAATAAAAAAACCAAACGTTGTATTTTTTCTTTTTCATCTACATTTAGTAAATTGCTCATTAATGATAACTGTTGTTTATCCGAAAGTAAAAAGTAATCTTCATAGTATTTCATCAGCCATTCTTGAACAGAAATCATTCCAACGCTATCCGCAAAATCCGTCTTCATTTCACTTTGCTGCAGTAGTTCTACTATCTCTTGGATCGTATATAACTTTGAAGCAGAAATTTCCTGCCCCTTAGCTAACAGCTCCAATAAAACCAATCCGACATTTTCAGTATACACCCTGTCTTTATAAACTTTACGCAATTTTTTACAGATTTTATTTTGTTGAGAGATAGAATCCCATAATTTTATTTTATACGTATCATCAACAAAGGAAAAAAAGGCTTGTTGAAACACGGTCAAACTACTTATCGTTTCATCAAATGTATACCAGAATCCAAGATATTTCCCACTAATAGCCTTTAGTGTCTCCAAGTACCCTAATTGAATATTTTTCGTTGAACGAGCACCGTCGAATAAAAGAACAGCTCCCATTGACCATGGTGTTTGTAAAGTCAGACGACTAACTGTTTGGGGGATTTTCACTGGCTTTGTGATCCCTGGACCTTTCACATCTACAATGATGCATTCCGTCGCCCCATTTTGTAACGCGATATCAACAGGGATATTATTTCGATAACCACCATCAACATAATATTTATCCGCAATTTTTGTTGCTGCCATCGCTGGAAAAAAGGAAGCAGAAGCAAGCAACCAACTCTGCCATTGATTCATCTGACACGCATTAAAATGAATGTCTTTCTCCTGCATATTCGGCAATTCAGTGGTAACCAAATAAAAATCGGTAGTGACCTGTTTCATTTTTTCTTGTGAAAATGTGTCTCTGATCAACTTTTGCAGTGGTTTTGTCGATACCCCATTTGACTGGATTGCACTGAATGTAAAAGAGCCAATTTGACTCATCAGCCCTCCAAAAGTATCGCTAGGTGTCACGACTGTTGGAAAAGATAGAATTTGTTGCGTATCGATTGTTTCCCACATATTTTTAGCTGCTTCAAAATCATTTTGTAAAATCAGTGCTCCGTTCAATGCACCTACTGATGTACCCGTTATAATTTTAATTGGGATCATCAACTCTTTCAATGCTTGCCATACCCCAACTTGATAAGCACCTCTTGCTCCACCACCGCCTAAAACCAATCCAGTATGATACATTAGTTCTTTGACTGCTACTCTATTATTTTCCATCAAATACCCATGTTTCAAAAATACTTCTTGTAAATGCAGGGTGAGCGCTCTTGGAAAACGAACAGTAATTTCTGCTTGAAATGTTTGTCTAAAAAATCGATCAATGGCTAAAAAGAGCGATGACCAGCTTAATTGGATCGTTTCAGGAATCAATAAATTAGTTATTTCCCCTGCTTCAACTACCATAAATAAATACGGGCTCTTCCCTTGATAAATGACATACGCGGTCCCGCTATTATCCCGTACTTTTTTCCTAAATACTTGTCTTGCTAAAGTATGGGCATCATAAAAAGGGAGTAACTGAACACTTTTAGCAAGTTGCTCAGTAAAATTAGGCCACTCTGAAGCAACCATTTGTTCACTTCTCACTCCAAACACCTCCATCGTCTAAAGTATACCAAAATTAACCAAAAATTACTTTTTATTAAAAAAAGGCAAAAAAGATACATTTCCCTTCGCTTTTCACGTAAAATAAAATTGTTAGACTTTTTATATAAATACATAATTGTTGGTAAAAAAGGAGAATATTATGGGGATAATAGGGATTGATTTAGGAACATCAAATAGTTTAGTCTCGTTTTGGGATGGGGAATCTGTTCAATTGATCAACAATCAATTTGGTCAGATACTGACACCATCAGTTGTTGGTGTGGATGATAATGGGGATATTTTAATTGGCGCAATTGCGAAAGAACGGCTGATCAGTCATCCTCAGTTGACAGCAGCAACGTTTAAACGATTTATGGGAACTGATAAAAAATATGACTTAGGCGGACAGTCCTTCACGTCAGTCGAGCTGTCTTCTTTGGTATTACGTAGTTTAAAAGAAGATGCTGAATTTTTTTTGAAGCAGCCGTGTAGTGAAGTTGTGATCAGTGTACCTGCTTATTTTAATAATATCCAACGGGAAGCAACTGTAGAAGCTGCTAAACTAGCTGGATTAACAGTACAAAATCTCATCAGTGAGCCTACAGCTGCCGCAATGGCCTATGGGTTTCATAAAGAAGCTGATCAATCGATTTTAGTCGTAGATTTAGGTGGCGGAACATTTGATGTCTCGTTATTAGAGATGTTTGATGGCGTGATGCAAGTAGAAGCGATTTCTGGTGATAATCATTTGGGTGGTGAAGACTTCACTCATGTGATCGTTAGAGACTGTTTAAGCACTCTCGATTTAAGCGGTACTGTTTTATCTGCAACAACACAATCCGTTTTATATCAAAAAGCTGAGTTACTAAAACACACATTGACAATACAAGAATCCAGTTCATTTGAGTTTGAGTGGGAAGACAATGTGTATTCTTATCAACTGTCACAAAAACGCTATAAGGAACTTTGTGAACCACTATTAGCGAAAATGCGGCAGCCGATCGGGCGTGTTTTAAATGATGGTCAGATCAGCATCCAAGAGATTGATCAAGTGATTTTAATTGGCGGTGCTACAAAAAATCCGATCGTCCGTAACTATTTTGCTCGTTTGCTAAAAACCATACCTTATACACAAATCAATCCAGATGAAGCCGTTGGTCATGGCGCTGGTATTCAAGCTGCTTTAAAGCAGGATCGATCTATGGTCAGTGAAATGATTCTAACGGATGTCTGTGCGCATACTTTAGGCGTTGATTCTGTTAGCCAAACAAGTACAGGCTACATCGACGGTGTTTTTTCGCCTATTATCGAACGTAATACCACGATTCCTGTTAGTAAAATGAGAACTTTTTACACACTAAGAGACAATCAAGAATATGTTACATTTTCCATTTATCAAGGCGAAAATCCAATGGCAAAAGATAATCTAAAAATCGGTGAATTAGAGATAAAAATTCCAAAAGGACCTGAAAACACTCCCATCGATTGTCGTTTTACGTATGACTCTAACGGGCTTTTAGAAGTCCTTGTCACGGATACGAGCGGTCGGTCCAAGCAACTGATCATTGAAAGTTCACCTGGTAAATTGACATCAAAACAAATGCAGGAAAGTTTAGCAAAGCTCGCGGCGTTAAAAGTCCATCCACGAGACCGTGCTGAAAACCGTTTATTACTTGCTCGTCTAGAAAGACTATATGCGGAAACAACTGGTTTACAGCGCGAACAAGTCCAAGCATTACTCTTTCATTTTAGAAGTGTCTTAGAAAAACAGGAAGAAATCTTGACCAAACGAACAGCTGCTGAATTAACACAACAGCTAGAAGAACTTGAAAAAGGATTATGGCTATGAATCCTTGGAAAATCCTAGAGATTACGCCAACTTCTGATAAAAAAATGATCAAGCGCGCTTATGCCGAAAAGCTGAAAACAATGATTCCAGATGAACAGCCTGAAGAATTTCAGTGCTTAAAAACAGCCTTTGATTTAGCGTTGACTTTATCAAAAAACGATAGTTTAATAGAAGATGATCTTTTTACCTCAATTGCTGCAACAACCGAAATTGCTGAGGAATTTTCTCAACCTTCCGATGATTATACCCATCATGGACAGTCAAGCTTTCCTGCTTTCCAGCCATTAGAGGGGTTCTCTGATCAGTTACAAAAAATCATCGACGAGGAGAACTATTTTGAAAATGTATCTGTCTGGAAAGAGTTATTAGCATCGATCGACAGTTGGTCAATTGATGAATATATGCAAAACACCTATACGATCCAATTATTTTTAGTGGAAAATTATCCCTGTCTTGCTAGAGAAATCATTCGTTTTTTATTTCAGACGTTTGACTTAACAGAACTAACTGATCATATCGGCCAAGAGCGGTTTGTTTCAACTCACTTTCTTGAGTTGAAAAAAGTGATCTACAACGTTCCACCTTTCTCATTTCAAATAGCAGAGAACATTCCTGCTAATTTGAGAAAAAAGTATTTTCATTTACGCTATGAGATTTATCAAATAATTGCTAATAAGCAAAGCTATATAACAAGTATTGATGATAAAATCAGAAATTGCGCCGAAATTTTTGCTGAGGATAGCGAACTTTGGAATCTACAAATGATCGATTTACTGGATAAGACAAATGGCTTTTTAGAAAATGAAGACGCGCTAAAGCAATATAAGTTCTTGCTAAATCGAACACAAACAATGAACAGCAGTCCAACAACTATTTTTTTAAATAGATATTTCATGTTATTAACTGAAACACAAACAGATGACGCGATTTTCAATTGGAATAAAGAGCAGCTCACTATACCAGAAGAATTATTTCTTCTTATTCTCGGCTGTATATTCTTTAAAAAAAGCCAGTATGTCCCTGCCTTCAATCTTTGGAAGCAACTAAATATTTCCAGAAAAATCGCCCTGCAAGAACAATTTAAAGTGATTTTACCGCACTTATCTAAAGATCAAAAAGTGGACTATCGATTGATCGAAAAAGAAGTTCGGAGAGTCTTAGAACCTAAAACAGAAATGACTGTATCGTTTAAAAAAGGCTTTATGTTTTTATTTTGTAGTTTGTTAGTTCTACTATTTATGGTCCAAATTTCCTCTAGACCTCAGACTCCTAGAAGGATTGGTAGAACGCCAGAAGAACTTGTGAAAGCTTATAGAGAAAAGCATTCAAACCAGCAAAAAACTGAAGAAATTGAAGCAAAAGAAGCATCTGACTCAGAACTTTATGGTGATAGTTTAGAAGAGCGTTTTGTTCATTACTTTTACGCTTCTGATGATCCTAAAGGGAAGCAATTGTTTATCGATAGAAATGTCAATGATGTGCAATTGAAAAAACTATTAAGCTACTACGTAGACCAAGATACCCATAAATATAGCGACAGTTCTGGTTTCAAGTTTAAATCCAACACTGTAAGTGACCCTAACAGCAAAAAGACTGCCGTCTATTATAAAGAAGAGTTATTATGTATTCTGGAATCAGGTGCGTTTACCCTTACCCTTGAAAATGTTTATGGAAATCAATGGCATCTACTTTCAGATATCAAATTTAAACAATTACTTAACACAATAGAAATCAATCCAGAAAGTTCCACAACTATTTTTCTAAAAAAATTCCTATTTTCTGACAACAAACAAGAAAATCTGTTAGAATACACTGACTACCTTTCAGAAAATATGAAAATAATTTTAGAGAATAAATTAAATGAACCCATTTCTGACAATTTACGAAAAGGATTTCTATATCTTGTACGTGAACCCAAATTAAAATTTATTGTCTCTGATCAAAATCAAGAAAATGAGGAGAAATTGATTCTCACTTTCGATGAACTAGGAAGGTTAGATCACGTTTTCGGACCAAATTGGGAAGAAGTGGATGAAGAAATGATTCATTACTCTAACAGAGAAGCTTTTAAAAATATTCCTACTTTATTAGAAGAACCTGATTAATTACAAAGGATGTTTATATGAAGAAAAGAAACGTTTTACTGAAAATCTGCTCGCTACTATTGTTTTTAGGTTATTTTTCCGGTCTATTCACAGCCTCAAGCGCTTATGCTCAAGAAGATATCTTGACGATTACACAAAATGCAGGCTATCAAACAAATGAATTTTACAAACCTAAAGCATCGATCGTTATCGAAGCTCAAACGGGGCAAGTTCTTTGGGAAGATAATCCTGATTTAAAATGGAACCCTGCCAGTATCGCTAAATTGATGTCTGTCTACCTTGTTTTTGAAGCAATGGAGCAAGGCAAATTCACTTTGGATACAACCGTTAAAGCAACAGATAATGACCAAGCTATTTCACAAATTTATGAATTAAGTAATAATACGATTGTTTCCGGTGTAGATTATCCTGTTCGAGATTTGTTATATGCAACGCTGGTTCAATCATCAAATGTTGCAACCGTGATGTTGGCAAATCTAGTGACAGCGAATGATGAAGCAAAATTTATCCATATGATGAACGATAAAGCAAAAGAACTCGGCATGACTAATTCGACATTTTATAATTGTAGTGGTGCCGAAACAGGGTCTTTCAATGGTTATTACAAACCTGAAGGAATCGACCAAAATGCAGATAACGTGACGACTGCGCGCGATTTAGCTATTTTATCTTATCATTTATTAAAAAATTATCCAGATACTGTGACCTTTACAAGTCCAACCCAAATCACGATCATGGAAAATACGCCTTATGCTGAAGTTTTAGAAAACCATAACTATTCTTTACCAGGTCTTGCTTACGGTTATGAAGGCGCAGATGGCTTAAAAACAGGTTCAAGCCCAACAGGTGGTTTTAATTACGCCGCAACGGCTAAGCGAGAAGACACACGTTTGATCGAGATTGTTTTAGGTGTTGGTAACTGGGAGGATCAAGAAGGTGAGTTACAGCGTCACGCTTTTGGTAATGCAATTTTTGACCGAGCTTTCGCCACTTATGAATATAAAAAACTACTTTCTAAAGGAAATAACACAGTCAACCAAGAAGAAATTATTTTAGATCAAGATTTTTATGGTGTACTTCAGCGAAATACCGAACCAGCCTTTAATTTATCTGCTGATAAATTAACAGTTGAAACTGGACTTACTTCAGTCTCACCAACAATCAAGGCACCAAGCTCCAATTTCAAGTATGCAAAAAAATTAAAAGCATTACAAAATTCAACTCTTTTGAAAAACGTAAAGAAAAAAAATGGCTTATCTACCTTTTTCGTTAATGGCTTACTGATTATTCTAGGTCTCTTATTTATGGCATTAGCAAAACTATTTAGAAAAGAACCTATTGAAGCTAGCAGCTCCAAAAAATTCAGTCCCATATTTGCTTTAGGTATCCTATTTATTCTTGCAGGAGTCGTTTTAAGTATCTATACCGTAGTCGTTGGTCCTTGGATTTAGACAAAATAACAGCCACCCTATGAGTTTATCTCATTAGGTGGCTGTTATTTACTTATTCAAAAGAAATAGCGAAGGATCTCTCCTTCGCTATTTCTATCTTCACCAACATGACTTGGCAAAGAATATACTTTTTATAAGTTTCACACAAATTTGGGTAAGAAAGTTGGGAATTAGTAGTTATTTATCAGGGAATTATTTGTTTTTCTTTAATTGTTTGATTTCTTTTTCGATTTGATCGATTTGTTTGCCTAAAGCTTTTTGTTCGTTTTTATCACGTGATACTTTTTTCTTGTTGATCAATTCTTGTTTTTCTTGAATCAACGCATTGATTTTAGCTGTATTGTCTTCAACTGGTGTAGATGGTGCAGTTGTGCTTCCAGTTGAACCACCTGTTGAGCTACCATTTTTCAATGCTTGGATTTCACGTTCGATTTCGCCGATACGAATACCTAAAGCTTTTTGTTCGTTTTTATCACGTGATACTTTTTTCTTGTTGATCAACTCTTGTTTTTCTTGGATCAACGCATTGATTTTTGATGCTGTATCTTCTCCTGGTGTTGTCGGTGTTGTTGTGTTTCCTGTCGAACCACTTGTCGCGCCATTTTTCAACGCTTGGATTTCACGTTCGATTTCACCGATACGAATGCCTAATGCTTGTTGCTCTTGCCAGTTTGTGCTAACTTTTTTCTTGTTGATCAATTCTTGTTTTTCTTGGATCAACGCATTGATTTTTGACGCTGTATCTTCTCCTGGTGTTGTTGGCGTTGTCGGTGTTGTTGTATTTCCAGTTGAACCGCCTTTTTTCAATACTTGGATTTCACGTTCAATTTCACCGATGCGGATTCCTAATGCTTTTTGCTCTTGCCAGTTTGTGCTAACTTTTTTCTTGTTGATCAACTCTTGTTTTTCTTGAATCAACGCATTGATTTTTGCAGTGTTATCTACAAGTTGTGCTGAGTTTGCATGTGCTTGAGTAGCAGTTGCTAAAAATCCTGATCCTCCGATTGATAAAGCTAAACCAGCAACTACTGCACCTTTTACAAATTTGTTCATTATAAATTCCTCCAATTTTTTTTGTTCGAATACTACTGTTCATATGATAATAGTTCCGATACACAGATTATACCCACAGATTTAAAAAAAGTAAACTATTATTTTATAAATAGTAGTATCAAAATTTTTTATAAGTATCGAAAAAAATGAAAAAAGCTTATGTATCAGTAGTTATAGCGCTTATTTTTATGGAGAATTAATTTTTCTAAAATAAAAAAACTAGTTTTTTTTCTTGAAATCAAGTAGAAAAACTAGTTTTGGCTATTAATTATTTTAATTGATTATTACATTGAACCTTTAAAAACACTTGCATTTTTTACAAAATAATCGACTCCTGAATAAATTGTAAATAGTAAGCAGACGTACAGCATGATTTGATCTAATGGAAAACCAATTGCTGCAAACGGAATATTATTGATGAATAATAATATAATAGCAACCATCTGTGTTGCTGTTTTTACTTTCCCCGGCCAAGCAGCAGCCATCACTTCGCCGCCTTCAACTAGTAACAAACGCAATCCAGTAACTGCTAACTCTCTACAAACAATGATCGCTACTACCCAAGTAGGCGCTTTTTGTTGTCCTACTAAAACGATAAAAGCAGTCATTACTAGCATTTTATCTGCTAATGGATCTGCAAATTTCCCAAAGTTGGTAACTAACCCTCGTGCTCGAGCAATTTTTCCATCTAGCCAATCGGTAATACTCGCTACCGCAAAGATGATTGCTCCAACTAACTGAGTAACTGCTAATGATGTGCCCGCTACTGTGATTGTCCCCCAATCCATAGGAATACTGACGACAGCGATAAAAATTGGAATCATAAATATTCGAATAACTGTTAATTTATTTGGTAAATTCAATGCTTGTTGCCCCTCTCTTTTCTACCTTATTTTACGTTATCTCATAGAAGGTGTCACGGAAAAAGACACATTTTTAATTCTAAAGAGAGCCGTTTACATATATTGGATCACACTCTCAATAAATGAGCGAGAAAAATGCTTACAACGGTCGGCATCCCATCGCAAACTTTTCTCGCCCATCTTTCTATGAAAAATTATTTTTTCTATTGTGGTTGTTGAGATTCTTGTGATTGTTCTAGTTGTTGCGTTTGTGCATAAGCTAAATTCATATTGATATTTCTTGGCCCAATTCCTGCATTATTCGGATTAAACTCTGCTTTTTGACCATCTAATTTGAATTCCATATACTCAGATGCACCTAAACTTATAACCAATTGAGCTGTTCCTGCCGGTACCTCAACAGTTTTTGGCTGTCCAGGTTGAATTGTTTCTTGGTAAAAGTACCCATTATCATTGTTAGCTGCGGTCGCAATATACACACCGACCCAACAAGGTCCTGTCACAGCAGTAAACTCTAACTTGGCTGGCGTTGCAACATTAACAGCGCTCATGTTTACTGTCACACCAGATTCACTCTCAAATTTTACTTCTGTTGGTGCTTTTGGTTCCGACGAAGAACTAGTCGAAGTCGTTGTACTGCTTGATACTGGTGCTTGACTTGATTCAGAACTTGATGTGGAATCTGTTTCTCTAATAATCTCAGAAGCTGGTGGTTGGATCATAGGCGATGCCTGACGATCTTGCCATGTAATGTAAAAAACAACGATTGCGATTGCCAAACCAATCAAAGAAAAAATAATGGCAGGCAAACTACGCATAAAGCGTTTAGTTGAGCTGTATTCATCGTACATCTGCGTCCGTGATTCATCTAATGTTTCGTATTGAATCGTTGTTTCTATGTCTTCCGGCTCATCTATCCCATCATAAATCTCGACTAATTCGTTACCGTCTAAGCCAACCGCACTTGCGTATTGACGAATAAACGCACGCACGTAAAAAGTCCCCGGCATGGAATCAAAATCATTTTCTTCTATTGCTATCAAATAGCGTTTTTGTGTTTTAGTAATTTGCTGCAGTTCATCTAATGTCATGTTTCGCTGCAGTCGTGCATCTCTTAATTTTTTTCCTATATTCACGCTGGCCACTCGTCCATCTTCTCCAGTCTCTCTAATTTATCAGTTTTGCCTAAATCGATTAGGCGATTTTTTAGTCGTGCAGCTTTTTTGTAAATAAGATAAAATACCTCTGAATAGATCCTTATCTAACTGCTTATTGTCTACTTTAAAGTTGATGTTCATTTTATGTAAAACATTTGAGTAAAAATAGCTCACTTCACCTGAATTACCTAAGTAATTAGTTGGAAATTTCTTTTCATTCAACTATTCTAAGGATAACATAAAAAAATACTGATGAGGATAACATTTTTGAAAGTTTTTAACTAAATATCGGACTTTTTTTATTTAACACAATTGTCACTTCACATACTCGCTTTTCTACTACAACAGCTGATGATTCTTCTCGTTTATGAAAAGAATCATCAATGTAGAAAAATAAATCCTAGCTGTACTATTCGCTTTTAACTAAATAATTGTTATTTTTTAGGATACATATAAAAGCGGCTCAATCCCTCTTTGTTGATAAATGCTTGCGCCAAATTTTTCACATCTGCTAATTGAATGCTCTCAATCACTTCTGGTGTATCAAACAAAGTCGTTTCACCATAGAGTGATTGTGAAAATTGATTTGCAATATATTCTAGTGAATTTAATGATTGGAAGTACTTGCCAATCATTTTTTTCTTCAATAATGATAAGTTTTCAGCTGTTACCTCAGAGCTGTTATCTGCAGTTAAAAGAATTTCTTCGATGCGCTCAGCCAATTGTTCCGGCTGATCACTATCTCCACCAAAATCTGCAAAATGGAAGCTACGGTCTAAATTAAATTCATAACCAAAGCTATCATCTAATAATCCTTCATTATACAAATTCAAGTAATTTTGTGACGTATTGCCAAATAGTAATTGGAACAATAGATTTGCCGTTGTTTTGTATTTAAGTAGTTCTTTTCCATCTGTTGGAACGTCATCTAGTCCCTTCAAACCAACAATGACCTTTGAACGGCTGATAGCCATTTCGATAGAGCTTTCTTTAACAATATCTGCTGGTGTTTCTTTGGGGAAATGACGTTGGATCGGTTCAGCTTTGGCGAAATTTTTGGCAGACTGATTGTTACGGATAAACGCCATCATTTCTTCTGGTTCCATTTTTCCAACCACAAATAAGGTCATATTACTTGGGTGGTAAAAGGTGTTGTAACACGTGTACAGATCTTCTGCAGTGATCTCACCAATACTCTCTACCGTTCCAGCTATATCAATGTGCAAAGGGTGTTTCGGGTAAAGATTGCCCAATGTTCCAAAAAATAAGCGCCAGTTAGAATCATCTAAATACATTTGGATCTCTTGACCGATAATGCCTTTTTCTTTATCAACTGTTTCTTTTGTAAAATAAGGTTCTTGAACAAAATTCAATAATGTTTCTAAGTTTTTCTCCACTTGATCTGTGGTCGAAAATAGGTAACTCGTTTTCGTGAAACTTGTAAATGCATTAGCAGAAGCACCTTGGCGACCGAATTGTTGGAACACATCGCCATCTTCTTTTTCAAACATTTTATGTTCTAAAAAATGAGCGATTCCATCAGGAACTTTTACAAAATCTGTCTCACCAATTGGCACAAATTCATTGTCGATCGAGCCATAGTTTGTCGTAAACAGACCATAGGTTTTGTTGTACTCTTTTTTCGGCAATAAATAAACCGTTAATCCATTATCCAAAACTTCTGTATAAAGAACTTCATTGATTTGCGGATATTCTTTTTTATTCATCGACTTTTTCTCCTTCCAAAAAGAAAATGGCTTGCAGTTGCACCAATTTCGCAACGCGTTGAATATCGGCTAATGTGACAGCTTCCATTCGGCGAATCCATTCGTCATCTTTTAAGCGAAGGTGAGGAATTAAATCATTCAGATATTCATTTTCTAAAACAGCACCTGCATTGTCTAAAGAAAGTAAATATTGATTTTTCAACATTGCTTTAGTTTGTTCGATTTCTAAATCTGTTACGTTTCCTTGACGAATATTTTCTAATTCTACTGAAATCAAGCGCAGAACTTGGTTACGATTTTTACCATCGATCCCAGTCTGAACACTTAAAAAACCACGGAATGTATCGATACTGCTTGATGCGTAATAGGCTAAATTTTCTTTTTCTCGGACATTCATAAATAATTTAGAATGCGGGAAACCACCAAATACACCATTAAAAATCTGCAATGCAAAGTAATTTTCATCCCCATAATAAACGTCTGTGTGGTAGCCTAAATTCAATTTTGACTGTGCTAATTTTTCTTGCTCAGAGCGTTCTTCGATCACATTTCTTGATGGCTGTGCATAAAAAATATCAGCAATCCCTGAGGATCTATCTTCAAACGGTAAGGCACTGAACAATGAAGCCACTTCAGCTTCCTCCACATCGCCAAGAACAAAGATATCAACTTGATCTTGTTGAATCATTTGCTTGTGATATGCCGCAATACTTTCAGCTGTTTCTTTTTCTAAATCTGCGACAGTCCCAAAACTTGGAATTTTTTGATCTTCAGATTGACCAAAATAAAGATTTTGTAAAGCCAAAGAAGAATAGACTTGCTTGTCTTCTGAAATACTTTCATAATAGGCTTTCAGATTTTCTTTTTCACGTTGGAACGTCTCTGTTTCAAATTGTCCATCAATAATGTTTGGATAAAATAAAATTTCTTTTACAAAATCAGCAGCATCTGCTAGTACATGACTGTTTTCCAAGTACTTATCATTAACTAAATTCAGCGATAGATTCAGCCAATGTAAATTGCCTTTTTTATTCACATTGATTCCAAAACTAGCACCATATAATTCTGCCAGTTTTTCACTTAATTTCACTTGATCTGGATAGTTCAAACTATTCGTTTCCATCAAACTGGATAAAAGTGTCCGTTTTGTGATCGTTTCTCTATTCAAACGCGTATTAAAACGTACCAAAATACGCACTGTTTTATATTTTTCTGTTGGAACAACATGTAAGTTGACCCCTTGTGCTAATGTGATCGGCATCTTGTCAGCTCCTCTTTGTTTTTTCATCATAATAAAGCCCAGTCTTAAATACAATCATCTGGACGTTTCTAAATGTTTTTTTAAGGTTTTTCTACATCCATTTAATTATAGCACAGCTCAACTGTCTTTCCTTGATGTAAGAGTCTTTCATTTCAAATTTTTTATTTTTTTCTGTATACTGTATTTGAGAAAGGGAGGTTAGACTTATGATTAAAGAATTTAAAGAATTTATTATGCGTGGTAATGTTCTTGATTTAGCTGTTGGGGTCGTTATCGGTTCTGCTTTTACTGCTATCGTTACACAAATCGTTAATGGATTGATTACACCATTAGTTAGTCTAGTATTCGTATTGACTACTGGAGAAAAAAGTGCGGATGATGCTTTAGGCGCACTCGTTTTTCATGTAAAAGGTGTAGCATTTAATATTGGCGATGTAATCAGTGCTCTTATTACATTTTTAATTACTGCTTTTGTTTTATTCCTAATTGTAAAAGCTGTCAATAAAATGAAGAAAAAACCACAAGCTGAAGAAGAAGAAGAAGTTGTTGCACCTGCAACAGATGAACTATTAGAGCAAATCCGTGATTTGTTGGCAGCACAAAATGCTGCAACGCTAAACAATGGTACAAAGGATAGCTCTGAAAATATCAAAAAGTAACTATCAACTAGCTTTATATCCATAACTTAACTTTCCTAACAAACATATATACACTTATGTTTGTTAGGAAAGTTTTTGTTTTACAGTTCTATTTCCTTAAAACGTATACATTACTCTAATAATTCCTGTATACTTTATACTAAAGGAGATAAATTCACATGAAAAAAAACTTGATTAAAATTGGCTTACCGATTTCCACACTTATCTTTTTGGGGATTTTTATACAATTAATCCAACCTCGCCTAGGAACATTTTTCATAAATTGTGTTGTAGGTCTCGCCTTTATAGTTTTTGGTTGGCAATTGAACATAAAAACAAATTGGTTCGCTCGCATTATTTTATTATTAGGTGTACTTTGGCTAGTATATTTATTTTTATATTATGTAACTGGGTTCAATAACCCTCATTTTTAAGTTCTATCCTTAACATTCAAATAAACAATAGTAAAAAGGGTGTGGGACAAAAGTAAAAATCACTTTTGTTTCACACCCTAAGTACAGATAAACGGTGGGAGCAGATAAACATTGTTGCACAATACCTACTTGGTTCTCGGGATTAAACACTTCTGTCCCATCCTCTTTTACATCCATCTCATTTAATTTTTTCTCATATCAACATGAGGAATATCATCTTCCAAATACACTTCCGAAATTGCTTCAAATCCAAAAGCTCCGTAAAAATTTGTCAAGTGAGCTTGCGCCCCAATAATAATTGGTCGATTTGGATAGTTCGCTTCTATGACTTTCAGTGTTTCTTCTACAAGCTTGTTACCTAATTTTTTCCCACGGTAATCAGGATTGACGATTACTCTGCCAAAAGTCACCGTATCTCCTTTATCGATGATTCGTGTATAACCCATTATTTCCGAGCCGTCTTGAAGCCAAGTGTGCAATGCCTGTTCATCAGCTTCATCGACTTCTTGATATGGACAATTTTGCTCAACAACAAATACAGCAATACGCAATTTGACAATTTCAAAAAATTCTTTCGTCGTTAGTTTCGCAAATTCTTTGACATGATAATCCATTCTGTTAACCTCCACAATTAAATTAGTAACAAGAACCCCATTTTCTTATTCAGTCATTTTTAACGTTCCTGGACCAGAACGATACATAATTTTAACACTTTCACTAGCCATTGCTGGATACAAAAAATCAATCAACACAATGTCCCCGCTAGATACAGACTCTTTGCCAAGCTGAATCATTGTTCCTTCTGACGATTCCTTAGAATCTAGCGTATAAACATACTCTTCTTTTTCTCGTAAATGATCGATGTATTGCTCCATTTCCTTTTCACTGATACTTCCAGCTTTATACGTCAATGTCGTTGTGCGAACTTTATTTTTTATTTCGCTATTCGTGCCGACAATTTTTTTCTCACCGACTACCGAATAAATCGAAGGAACCTTATCCTCATTGATTTCAATTTCCTCTGCCGTACTCGAAGCACATCCAACCATTAACATACTTATCATGACCAATAACCCAACCTGAAAAACTTTTTTCACTGTTATTCTCCTTTTATTTTCCATATTTTCACCATTTATTATATCATAAACAAAAACATCTAAAACCCGACAATTTAGTCAGTTTTAGATGTTTAGTTCGCTAAGTAAACAGTTGTACACCGTTCCATAAATTCAATAACAACACCAAAAGAATCACGATTTGATATACTTGAGTGACACGTTCAGAAGAAATTTTCCCGCTAATCAATGCACCCACAAATCCACCTACAATAGCAGCTGGAATCACGTAAAACAAAATCGATAGATCAAACCGTCCAAAACCAGTTGATTGGGCAATCGTAAATAATTTTGCTGCCTGTGAAAAGAATATCGTAATAATCGAATAAACGGTAGCTTCTTTGATTGGAATGCCAAAACATAACATCAACAAGGCCACATTGATCGGTCCGCCGCCGATTCCCAATAAAGTAGAAATAAATCCTAAAAACAATCCCACACTCACATACCATATTGGATGAGACAACTCAAAAGACCGTTCATTGCCAATCTTCGTATAGAAATAAGCAAACAGCAACGTTATGATCGTCAGAATGATTTGGATCAACTGAACATATTTTTCATCAGAAAACACCCTTAATAATGATTCAAAGACCGTATTCCCCAAAATCCCCCCTACGACTGAACCTAAAGAAACGAATACAGCGATCGGTATCTGCAATTGTAGACCGTTTTTCATTTGCCTTAACGTAGAGACGATCGACATAGTAAAGACTGCTACACTAGAATAAAAAGAAATAGCGGCTAGTGGATGGAAGTGTAGCGTATCTAGCACAGGCTTGATAATTACGCCGCCTCCCATTCCAGAAATCGCGCCAACTGTATTCGCTAAAATAATGACAATAAAATAGATGATTCCTATATACACAATTATTTCATCTCCTAAAAAGTACTCTGTTTTTCTTTAGGCTTTTCTTCGTCTAGCAAAATCAACAAATTTAAATTTATCTAATCGATGTCTGGATTCCGTATATTCAAAACAACGCGTATCTTCTAAGCTGACCACACTGCGGACAACCACTACATGAGTATCTTCATGAATGTCCATCAATCTCTGATCATCTTCAGTGACAGCTTCTACTGTGATCTCTTTTTGCGCATAACTGATGGCCAAACCTAAATCATTTTCAAAGTAATCATAGATAGAGTCTGCCGCACGCTCTTTTGGCAACTCATGAATGATTTCTTTTAATAAATAATCAATATCAACAATTACGACTTCCCCATCTATTTCCCGTTGACGAACCAGACGCCACACGGCCGCCTCTTTCTTCCAGCCAGTCAAACGCGCTAAAGATTCACTAACTTTTTCTTCCTTTAGCTCCACAACTTTAGTTAGGCTATGTATTTGCTGAGCATTTTGTAATTCCTTATAACTAATAACACCCGAAATCGGTAAATCAAATTTTCTAACATTTAAAACAATCGATCCTTTTCCTTGTTTCTTTTGGATATAGCCTGCATTGATTAATAAATTCAGCGCTTTGCGAATTGTTTCTCTTGAAACTGAATATTGCTCTACCAATTGATTTTCACTTGGGAGCAGCGTTCCAGGTTGATAATCTCCTTCTAAAATCCCTTTTTCAAGTTCTAAAAATATATCATGAAATTTATTCATGTCCATCCCTCCACCCTAGGATACTCAAAGAAAATGATAGCACATTCTTCCTTAAAAAAATAGCGTTCTCAGTAAGTAAACCGTAGGACTGATACAATTCTTTGAAATTGTCGCACTTGTATTTACAAGCATTTCATACTATAATGAAAACGAAAACACAACATGTCTATACAAGTTTAAAATAAATCATAGTCAGGAGCCTTATAAATGAACTTTCTAGTCCTTTCACTTACACAAGATGCCTTATATATTCAGGAAAAAGAACAGAGCAACCTTATTTCGGAACAAGCAATTTCTTTTTCTGATTTTGAATTTCCTAAAACTGCTGAAACTTTAGCAACCCAAATCAAAGAAGAGTTTCCAACTGCCAGAGGTGCTATTTTCAACGATATATCACCTGACTTTTACAAGAAAAACAAGCAAGCAAATCCATTGAATGTAGGGCTTGATACTCTAATCAAATACTTTTCAGAACGCTTGAATTTTCCAATCCTTACAGCTTCTGAACTGGAAGAAAGTAAAGATTTAGCTACAGCATTTACTAAAAAAATGGAGTACTCTACCTGGAATTTAGATTATTTTGGTTATACACCAGGTAAAGAAGAATATTCAGTGGAATCCTTACTAACGATTGGTAACGGCTTTATGGGTTTACGCGGTACAGTCCCTGAAATGTCCCTTTCAAAAAATCATTATCCTGCCACTTATATTGCGGGACTTTACAATGAAGAAAAGTCAGAAGTTGCCGGTCAAATCGTTGAAAACGAAGACTTCGTAAATACACCAAATAACCAATATATAAGCATCCAAGTCGAAGGGACTGATGAGTGGCTCACTCTTGAAAAATCCACCTTGCATTATCTGCATAGAAATTTAAATTTAAAAACAGGTTTATTTACTTCGACTATGGTCATTGAAGATACACATAAACATCAATTAACAATAACTGCTCAGAAAATAGTTAATATGGCAAAAATGAACAATTACAGTATCAAATACTCGATCAAACCTGTGAATTTTTCTAAAAACATTACGATCAAGACCGCAACTGATGGATCAATCTATAATTTCAATGTAGAGCGATACCGTAATTTAACAGCAAAGCACTTTCATATAACACAATTACTTGCAGAAAAAAACAACTCTATGATTGAAATCCAAACAAATCAATCAAAAATAAAAGTCCAACAAATAGCAACTATTAGTGGAGACTTTTTTGAGGCGAATGCCATAAAAAACTCGATTGGTGAAGAGCGAATAGAACAAGAAATCACTTTTTATGCTGAAAAAAATACAGCTTATACACTTGAAAAACAAGTCCAAGTTAAAGCTTCTATAGCTAAGGAAAGTTGGGAAACCCCTTCTCTTCCAGCCATTTCTTTTGACTCAGAATTTACCGAAAGTAAGCTTGCTTGGGATACATTGTGGGAAAAATCAGATATCCAGATCACAGGAGATTTGATGTCACAAAAATTGCTGCGTATCCATACGTATCATCTATTCGTTTCTGCTTCTCCGTTTAACAACAATGAACTAGATGTTTCTGTAACTGCTCGCGGTTTACATGGTGAAGCTTATCGAGGCCATATTTTCTGGGATGAAATTTTTATCTTACCATTTTATATTCTCCATTTTCCTGAAACAGCTAAACAATTGTTGATGTATCGCTATAATCGTTTAGGCAAAGCAAAAGAAAATGCTCGTGAAAGCAACTATGCTGGTGCGATGTATCCTTGGCAGTCGGGTCTTGATGGCAGTGAAGATACACAAAAACTTCATTTGAATCCATTAAATGGAGAATGGGGTGAAGATCACAGTATCCTTCAGCGTCATGTCTCTCTAGCGATTGCATACAATATCTGGATGTATTGGAACAACTCTGGCGACGATCAGTTCATTAAAGAATATGGTGCCGAAATGCTAGTAGAAATTGCAAATTTCTGGCGTAGTGCTGCCTCTTTTGATGACAAAACTAAACGCTACTCTATCGCTAAAGTGATGGGACCTGATGAATTCCATGAAGGGTATCCTAATAGTACCGAAAGCGGCTTAAAAAATAATGCTTATACTAATCTAATGGTCGTTTGGTTATTTGAAGAATTAGAAGGTATCCTTTCACTATTAAATACGCAAGAACGAACAGAATTATTTAACAAGACAGGAATCACGCAAGACAATCTTGAAAAAATGAAAGACATTCGTAAACGACTATCAATCGAGGTCAATGAAGATGGGATCATCGCCCAATATGAAGGTTACTTCGATTTAAAGGAAATTGATTGGGATGCGGCTCGTGCGAAGTATGGCAATATTTACCGAATGGATCGAATTTTAAAAGCAGAAGGTCAATCACCTGATGACTATAAAGTGTCAAAACAAGCAGATACATTAATGCTGTTTTATAATTTAAATAAAGAAAAAATCGATGAAATTTTAGAAGAGCTTGGTTATGAATTGCCTGCTGATTATCTTGAAAAAAATCTTTTATATTATTTAAATAGAACTTCACATGGTTCAACATTATCAAGAATCGTCCATGCACAATTAGCCGAAGCGGTATCTTTTCATGACCTATCTTGGACGTTATATCAAGAAGCTTTATACTCTGATTATCAAGATATCCAAGGTGGAACGACTGCTGAAGGAATTCATACAGGTGTAATGGCCGCAACCATTTACGTTACGTTAACTACGTATGCTGGAATCGATATTAAAAAGAACCAGCTGACGATCCAGCCAAATTTACCGAAAAACTGGGAGGAAATGACCTTTAACCTTGATCACAAAGGAATTCACTATCAGTTGACTATTTCAAAATACACGGTTCAAATTTCTCCATCACAAGACACAACGGTCATCATCAATGGGCAACCTTATCCATTGATAGCCCATAAAGTAGCAAACATTAACTATTAAACAACAGACAGGAGAATACACATGAAAAAAGGCTTTGTTTTTGATTTAGACGGCGTTATTACCGATACAGCAAAATTCCATTATATTGCTTGGAAAGATTTAGCAAAAAATCTAGGCATCACAATCGATGAAGCGTTCAATGAAACATTAAAAGGCATCAGCCGCATGGATTCTTTAGAGAAGATTTTAGCTTATGGTCAACGAGAAAATGATTTTACTTTAGCAGAGAAAGAAGCACTCGCGCAAACGAAAAACGATGAGTATGTTTCGCTTCTGGCAGACCTTTCAGCGCAAGACTTATTGCCAGGCGTTCATGACTTTTTAGTTCAGGCAAAAGAACACCACATTCCTTGTTCGATCGCATCCGCTTCTAAAAATGCACCGATGATTTTAGAAAAGTTAGGTGTTCTTGAATTTTTCGGGCATATTGTTGATCCGGAAACACTAAAAAAAGGTAAACCTGATCCGGAAATTTTCGTAAAAGCAGCAGCTAGTATCAATGTCGCCCCAAAAGATGCCATTGGTTTTGAAGACGCACAAGCGGGAATCGAAGGGATCAAGGCAGCTGGAATGTATGCTGTTGGGATTTCCCCAACAGAAGTTTTAACAGGTGCTGACTTACAAGTTGCTTCCATGACTGAACTGGATATTGAGCAACTAATCAACCAATAAACTGAAAAGAAGAAGAAGCGAAAAACTTAAACGCTCCTTCTTCTTTTACATTTTCATGATGTTAAAACAAGTTTTTTCCATTTACGGATCTTCGTTCGAAAATTGGTGAATGGCGCAACTGTATTGATATGTACCCATTTATATAACGGCCACATCGCTTTTGTTGTGGCATAGTTTCTCTGACCTGCTTCGAATAATTCTTTATCCGAAAGTGTCTCCAACCATAAGCATACCTCATTAACCGATGCTCTCAACATTTCTCTTTGTTCAACAATACTATATTTCCCATACTTCTCATAAAATGACTGATACAAACCACCTAAATTATTCCATTTGTACCCTGGTGCAGGTGTTTCCACTATTTTTCCAGCTTGTTCCTCTTTTTCCCATTGAAGGATCAAATTCACCCAGCCAAGCTGATAAGACAGATTTTCAGAAGGCGTTTTGTCTACCTCTTCGATTCGTTGATTCTTCAACAATTCAGGTACTTGTTCAAATTCTTCATCATACTTCTCATATCTTTTTTTGATTTCGTCAATTAATTCCTCTTTAGTTGCATAAGTGCGCATAATTGTACCCCTTTCACGTTATCTTCTCTCTATTTTAAACCTTGCCACAATGTCAAAGTCAAGTGTACATATACAAATAAAAAATAGTATACTAAACTAACAACTAGACCATCTGTTCAAAGGAGAAAAATATGTTTAAAATCGGCGAGTTCTCTGAATTGACGAATATCAGTCCGCGCATGCTGCGACACTACGATAAACTAAATTTACTTAAACCTGTAATCAGTCATAAAGAAAATGGCTACCGTTACTATAAACCTGAACAAATCAATCAGGCCAATCAAATTCTTTCCCTTAAAAACATTGGGGTTCCGTTAAAGGACATCAAAGTACTTTTGGCTAACGAAATCAACCAAACGGACTATTTGATCAAACACCGAAAAAAAATCGAAACTGAATTAGCTGAAAAAAAGCTGCAACTTGCTTATTTAGATCGATTGGAAGAAAAAAATACTGCTTCAATAAGCAAAGCCGTAAACTATCCGATAGAAATAAAGACTATCAATGATAGGTTGGTTCTTTCCTATCGTCAAAAAATAGAGTCTTATTATCATGAGGAACAGCTTTGGCAGAAATTATTTTCTGAAATAAGACCGCAAGACTTAGCAAATTTAGGACCATCTATTGCTGTTTTTCATGGTACTGATGCAGAGATTATAGATATCGAAGTGATGATTGGTATTCCTGATAAGCTTAAACCAACATACCCTCGCGCAACGATGTACTCAATAGGATTAGTCGCTTCTGTCGTTATGACTGGTGCGTACTCAACAATCCCTAACGTTCATGCAGATATGCTGGAGTGGCTCAAATTAAATGAATACATCCTCAATGGAAATATATTTAATATTTATCATTCCAGTCCTGCTACACAAGAGCAGGAGGAATTATATATTACAGAGGTTTGTTATCCTATAAAAATAAAAGCAGATCAATAAAAAGAGTGCGTGACAAAACTTAAACTCAGTTTTGTTTCGCACTCTAAAACTTAATAACCGATGCCTAAAGGTCAATTGCTCTAACCTAATCGACTTTTGTCTCAACCTCGTAGAGTAATTTAATTCAGCGTTCCTTTTAAAATCCGCTTTACAACACGAAATTCCTCATCTAAAAGAATTAGGTCAGCAGCAAATCCTACCGCAATCTTCCCTATGTTTTGTTCTCCCAAAATAGCAGCTGGAGTAGTCGCCCCCATTTTAATTGCATCATCTAGTAAAATGCCCATCTCCACACTCAATTTAAGTGCTTCATTCATCGTTACTGTACTAGATGCCAAGGTGCCGTCTTTTAAGCGGGCAATCCCATTTTCTACAGTGACATGATGTCCGCCGAACTCATATGCACCATCTCCCACACCCATAGCCTGTAAAGCATCTGTGATCAAAACCATCCCATCCGATCCCTTTATTTTATACAATAAGCGAACGATTCCTGGGTGTAAATGAACCCCATCAATAATTGCCTGAACACTGACCTCATCGTTTTCAAGCGCTGCCGTAACCAATCCTGGTGTCCGATGATGGATCGGCGGCATTGCATTGAAACAGTGGGTGATGTGCGTTGCACCGTGTTGAAAAGCGACTTGAGCTTCTTCGTACGTTGCATCAGAATGCGCGATTGCAACAACAACGTTTTTTTCTTTTAGGTAGGTAATCAATTCCAAACAGCCTGGTAATTCAGGTGCTACAGTAACCATTTTAATTAAATCACCTGCTCGGTCAAAAATCATATCCATTTCTTTTAAATCAGGATTTCTAAGATAGTTTGGATCTTGCATTCCTTTTCTTTTACTATTTAAATAAGGACCTTCTAAATGAATACCTAAAATTTTTGCGCCTTCTTCATTCCCAATTACTTCTTTAGTTCGGTCGATCATTGTCAATAACGCTTCTAACGAAGAGGTTACAGAAGTCACTAAAAAGCCTGTACAGCCTGTTTCTAAACATTTTTTTGAGACTTCTTGAATACTTTGGGTCGTCCCATCCATCATATCAAAATTATTAGCTCCATGAATATGGACATCGATCATGCCAGGAATCAGTAATTGCTTGTGACCATCGATTCGTTGATCCACAGCTTCGCTAGAAAAAGAATCATTTTCTGATGGTTCTATCTCTAAAATAATTCCATTATCTATCATGATATCTACTATTTCTAGGTTATCTCCTGTACTTATCGTTGCGTTTTGAATAAGGGTCTTCATTTTTTTCCACCTTCTACAAGAATGATTTTTACTTCGTCTTTTCGCAGTTGCTTGTTTATTGTTTCTGGTAATGGCTTATCTGTGATCAATAGATCGATGTTGGTAAAATCGAGTTTAAAGTTGGTTGTATTCCTAACCTTTGTACTATCCAATAAGACACAAGTCCGTTTAGCATTCTGGATTATCGTCTGCTTCAACTCAATATCTTCTAATTCAGAATAAAACAAACCTGATTCATTGATGCCGGATGCACCGATGAAGGCAATGTCAAAATAAAAGTTAGCCAACTGATTGATCACTGATGTACCATGCAATAAATGAGAAGCTGGGTTAAAATACCCTCCTAGAAGAAAAACTGCCTGCTCTTTACTTTTTTCTGTTGCTGATATGGCGTTGTCGATTGAATTGGTGACGACTAAGACATTTTTCTGAGTGAGTTCTTTCGCAATAAATTGAACCGTAGTGGAGACATCTAGCCAAATGGTTTGGTCCTCACTAATTTGTCGTACTGCACTTTTTGCGATTTGAATTTTTTCTGGACTGTTTACAACTAAACGCTTAGAATAGTCTTCGATTTTTGTCTTGATAATCGGCAGTGTAATTCCACCACGATACCTTTCAGCTAATCCCTCGTTGACGATCAACAAAATATCTCGGCGAATGCTGTCTTTAGAAATTTGGAAATACTCCGCTAGTTCAACTGCATCTAGTTTTTCTTTTTCTTGTAACAACTCTAAAATTTTGGCGATCCGTTCTTTTTGATCCATATACTACCTCCTGATTTATTTTGAGTATAACAAATAATCCTATGTTTTGCATATTAATAAGTTTTTACATATCAAACCACAAGTTTTAGTAAGTTTTTATAAAAAAATAAAAAGACCTTTATCAAAAAAGTCTTTTCACAACTATATTTCTTTGGTGGTCGATTTTGTATAAAACAGGTTGACTGTACACATAAATGAAATCGTATTGTCTCTCAGTTTTTTTCCTGTAGATATGTTTTGCGAGTTGCTCAATGCTTTTTTCATCTTCACCAAATACAAAAATAAACAAATTATTTTCTTGATATACTTTGTAATTGCCACTTTGCAGTTTCTCAACTTTATTGTCGTACGCTTCGATCAGATTAAATAATGAATGCCAGTTATCGATGGAAATAGCGACCTTTTTCTTCGTATTATCCGGTAAGGGTAAATTGATTCTAAGCACTTCATTTCCGTACCTTTCCTTGATGATTTCAAGGATTTGCTTATCGTTATGTATATTGATCGTATCAAGATTCAATGCTTTTAGTACACTTTCTTTGAGTGATTGAGTGACTTCTACTCCAATATTCTGAACTAAATTTTGAATATCTGGTTTATCCAACAAGATTGCCTTTTGATACTTCTCAGGTTCTGATTTTTGAAGTATCTCCAATGCTTTTCGCTCATCCGGTCGTTCCATTGTAGCCATCTAATCACTCCTGCCCTACTTCTATTATAATCCCATTATACTAAAGTTAGGATAAATTGTGGGAACAAAAAAAAGCTGAACACCTGCTTATTGTTTTGCGTTCAGCTTTTCATTTTTTATCTATTCATTGAGCTTTTTTTATACCAGCCTATTGATGCTAAAAATACAAGAAAGAGTCCAGTGATCCAGAATCCGTTTGTACTTGAATCATTCGTTGCAGGTAGTTGTTTTCCTGTGGGTTTCGTCGTACCTACTGGTTTGACTGATCCCGTAGTGTTTTCAGAGATCGTTACTTTGATTACTTGAGTTGTTTCTTTTTTAGAAAATTCATAACCTGGATATTTCTCAGCTAATTTCTTCATTGTTTCATCAGACCAATTGTACGTAACTGTAAATTCAGTTGTGCCAGCCTTCAACGCTGTCCATTTGCCTGCAGCATCAACTTCAATGATTGAAGGGTCTTGAATAGCTGTAACAAAAGAACCTTTGGTATCATCGATTCCTTCGATTGGTTTCACTTTTAGTTGTCCAGTATCACCAACTTTGCCATTAATCGAAGTACTATCGATTGTTGGCGTAATATCTAATAACCCAGCTGGTTTCACTTCTACTTTTACCGAATAAGCAATATCTCGTCTAATCAATGTACTACCTGGATTTTTCTGTTCAATTGCCTTAAGTGATTCATCTGAAAGTTGGAAATCCAAGATAAATTCAGTCGTGCCAGGTTTTAATGCTGTCCATTTCCCATTTGCGTCAACAGAAATAATTTCTCTACCAGCACCTTCTGGAATATAAGCTAAATAGGTTCCTTTCAGATCTGCTACGCCCCCCATTGGATCTACTTTAAATTGACCAGTTTCTCCAATTTTGGCACTCACTAAACCACTATTAAAGTTAGGTGTAATATCCACAGTCTTTTCTTCTGGTTGAGTCACTTCTACAGGCAATTCCTGAGCGATATCTTGTTTGATCAATTGATGATCTGGATATTTTTCTTGAATTTTTTCTAAGGATTCTTTGTCCCATTCAAAATCCAATGTTGCTTTGGTTTTCCCAGCTTTCAGTCCTTGCCATTGTCCTTTTTCATTGATCGAAAGAATACTTTTATCTGCTACTGTGGTTTTGAACGATCCCTTGAGGTCTTTCATTCCCTCGATTTGTTCAACTTGTATTGTGCCCTTTTCACCAATGGTCGTTTTGATTTCTTTGATTTTAAATTTTGGTGTAATATTCATTTCCTTTTTTGCTTCAGTGACTTTCGTCTCTGTTTCAGATACCTCAGCTGTTTTGATTTCAGCCGCTGTGCTATCCTCTGTTGCAAACGAAACCGTCGAAAATGCTAAAAGCGCCGAACTAAATAAAATCCCCAACATCAAACTTTTTACTGTTTTCATTCTTCTTCCTCCCGAGTTTGAAAGCTTAACAGGCTCATTCATCCCAACTGAAAAATTGCGGGACAGTATTTTTTCCCAATCAATTCTTATTTTTTTGAGAATATCATTTCTAAGTGCTTAAAATACTTAGAAATTGATGAGATTGAGGCAAAACATAATGATAGCCTGTGAAACTAGATATTCAAAAATTGTATACGCTTCAATCTTATCAAATTCTAATCAATAGAGCAACCACATGTTTATGATATAAACACTTATTATACGTTTTTAAACTCTAGTCATATAGACTTTGAAAAATTATCTTTCTAAATGACATAAAAAACAAACCACCTTTAAAAATTTATATATGAAAATACAATTTTTTAAAGGTGATTTTATTCTATTATTATGCGTTAAGCTCAATCAAACTGATTGTATCCATTCGTTTTATTTCGGCATTACATCCGCTGGAATCGCAGATTGATATTTCTTTCCGCCTACTGTTACTTGATGCTCTGCTTTGGCTTTTGCTACTAATTCAGGATTTGTCAGCAAATCATAAGCCGTAGTGGCAATTGTTTTTCCTGCAGCTAATAACCCTTTATGTGCTACAGAAGATTTACCATTAGCAACCCATTGCCATGAATGCGGCGGCGTTCCTTGCGGTTCACAACCAATTAAAACTTGAGCTGTCGGACAAACCCAACTCACATCACCGACATCAGTTGAGCCAGAAGTCGCATTTGAAAAGAATAATGGACTAATTTGATCTAAAACTGGCATTGTACCCAGACGCTCAATTTCTTCTTCACTTGCGCTAGGATTACTTTGTCTGGCTCTAACTTTCAGCCCTTCTTTTGTTGCCTCATTTAGGCTATCATAATATCTTTGGCTATATTCTTGATCTTCTTTGGTCAAGTTCATATTTCCAAAATCTTTTAAATTGTCATACATTGCAGCTGTTACTGCATGGTTTGGTAAATAATTAGCGCAAGCAGAATCAAACACGATCTCTAATTCTGTTTCCGTCATCAACGCCGCACCTTCTGCGATTTTGTTAACACGTTTGTAGATTTCTTCGGCTTGTTCTAATTTTGGTGCGCGGATAAAATAATACAAGCTTGAAGTCGGCTGTACAACGTTGGCAGACTCACCGCCAGCGTCCATAAAGGCATAATGGACACGTCCTTCATCAATGATATGTTCACGTAAGAATTGAACCCCAATATTCATTAATTCCGCTGCATCAAGGGCGCTGCGCCCTTGTTCAGGAGCTGCTGCTGCATGAGCAGATATTCCTTTAAAGTTATAATAAATTTGATAAACAGCTAAACTACTTAATCCCCAAGCCATACTTGTATCCATCGGGTGCCACGAAAGAGCAATATCCAAGCAATCAAACACACCATCTCTAGCCATGAAGGCTTTTCCGTAGCCACTTTCCTCAGCAGGACAGCCGAATAACTTGATCGTACCCGTTAATTTTTCTTGTTCCATCAAATCTTTAACACCAATAGCACCCGCTAAGGCACCTGTTCCGAGTAAATTATGTCCACACCCATGTCCATTACCGCCTTCATTTACGGCTTTTTGCTCACCTAAATCAGCGACTTGGCTCAAATTACCTAACGCATCATATTCAGCTAAAATCCCAATAACAGGGTTCCCACTGCCATATGTTGCAACAAATGAATGTTCCATGTTGGCAACACCTTTTTCAATTGAGAAACCTTCTTTTTCTAAAATTTCTAGAAAAGGTTTTACAGATTCACTTGTCGCAAATCTTGTTTCTGGTGTACCCCAAATCCGATCTGCTGCTGTGATAAATTGGTCTTTTTTTGCATCGATCAATGCTGAAATTTGTTGTTTTGCATCCATTCTTATGTTCTTCCTTTCTTAACCATAATCTATTTTCTCATTAGTGAACATACATATTTTAGATTAGCGATCAATCCCAAATAATTCTTTAGCAATTCGCTTACCTGTTTTTGTTCCAGCTAATCCGCCAATGCCAGTCTCACGAATATCCGCTGGCATACTTCGGCCAACGCGATACATTGTTTCCACTACTTCGTCGGCAGGTATCTCACTTTCGATTCCTGCTAAAGCCATTTCTGCTGCACTGATGGCGTTGGAGGTCCCTCCTGCATTTCGCTTGATACAAGGAATTTCTACCAATCCTGCCACTGGATCACAGGCTAAACCAATCAAATTATTCAATGCAATTGCAAAAGCATGACTTGCTTGCTCAGGTGTTCCTCCTGCCATTTCAACTAATGCAGCGGCGGCCATTCCTGAAGCAGAGCCTATTTCAGCTTGACAACCGCCTTCTGCGCCTGAAATCATGGCATTATTCGCGGTGACAAACCCAAAGGCAGCGGCTGTAAATAAAAAGTTCAGCATCTCTTCTCGAGTTGACCTAAACTTTTCACGAAAGGCTAGTAAAACCCCTGGGACCACGCCGGCTGAACCAGCTGTTGGCGTGGCACAAATCATCCCCATCGCTGCATTCACTTCATTCGTTGCCACAGCATAGCATAAGGCTTTGACAAACGTATCATCCGTCAAAACTGTTTTTTTATCCAGATAAGCTTGCAACTTTTTCGCATCATAACCTGTTAAACCAGAGTGAGAGCGTACTCCTTGAACACCTTTGGCAGCCGCTGCTTCCATTGTTTCTAAATTTAAGGTCATTTGATTCATGATTTCCGTTCTGCTACGCCCAGATGTCTCTATTTCTTGTCGGATCATGATTTCGGATATCGTGCATTGATTATCTTTTGCACGTTGGACAAGTTCTTCAATTGATTCAAACAAAATATTCACGTCCTCTAATTTAGCCGGTCGTAGGCATAACTGCTGTAATTCCCGGTATTTCTCTGATTTTTTTGACTAACTTTTGACTAATATCGCTGACCGTTTCAACAAAGAATACTGTTTCTTGATTTAGTTGTTGAACTTCAACAAAAGCTGGATTTTCCAGCGCCATTTCCACACAAGGAAGAGCGGATTCTTTGTCTGCTGTAAAAACTAAGCCATTGCCTTGATCATGATTCAATAATGTAGAATAATGATTAATCTCCGTTAGCTGAATACTGCCTCCCCCAATCGAAATAGCCGTTAAATTTAGTTTTTCTTGTTCATCAATCAACTCTAAATTCACCGTATTGGCGTGTTCCGTTTCTTTGGTACTAACTAAAAACTCAATAGAAACGCCTTGTTTTTCTGCTATTTCAATAGCATCGGGAATTCGTTCATCATGTGTTTCAAATCCTAAAACCCCTGCAACAATCGCAACAGCAGTTCCGTGTCCTTTATACGTTTCCGCAAAAGAACCGAAAAATGTCACGATCAACTTTTTGGGCGTATGTTTATAAAGTTCTCTTGCCACATTACCGATCCTGACCGCTCCAGCTGTATGAGAGCTGGAGGGACCGACCATGATTGGGCCAATAATATCAAAGGCGCTTTTATATTTAAATTTTTTGTCTGACATTATGCTTCTTTTTTCACTCCTAATACACAAAGTCCGCAAAGTAGACTTGCTGCCGCCATGAAACCAAATGCGAGTGTAAATGAACCACCGGCCGCTTTGATCAATTGACCTAAAATCATTGGTGCTAAGAATCCACCTAGTGTTCCACCAGTATTGATGATTCCGATCGAAGAACCGATGATCGATGGGTCCATGATTTTGTGCGGCCACGTGAAGATTGCTGTAAAAGCACTAACCGAAACCATGCTGACTGCGATCAGACAGATCATCGATAAAACTAGATTATTCGATGCGACAAAAGCAGCAACTAAAACCGCGGCTAAAACTGTTGCACTAAGAATAAACATGCGTTCTTTCCCTAAAAATAGTTTTGATAATAGTGCCCCTGCAAACATTGTTGCAGCTGTTTGGAAAACGGCATTGACTGCTAATAAATAACCGATTGTTTTAATATCGATCGCAAATTTTTGCGCTAAGAAACTTGGTAACCAAGACATATTTCCATAAAGTAAAAAGTTTAATAGCAACATTGCGACAAACAAGACTAATACATTGCGATTTGTAATTACTTGACTAAATTTAATAGCTGGTTTATTCGCTGAGCTAGTTTTTGCACTCGTCGCTTGACTAGGAACGAATACAGCCACAAGAACCAACGCTACCGCGAATAATGTTCCCAATGCCAGATAACCATAACGCCAATTTGCATTGATCAAATTGGTTCCTAAAGTAAAAGCTAAGATCCCGCCGATACCAGATGTTGAAAGGATCAATGACTGAATAAAGGTTCTACGCTCTTGCGGAAAATTGTCTGCAATCGATTTTGAACAACTTGGCGGATAACCACCGTGACCAAGTCCCGCAAAAAAGCGGATAACCATAAATAACATCAAACTACTAACTGCACCAAATGCGAATGAGAAAATTGAAATAATTGCGAGTGATAACATTAATACTTTTTTAGCTCCGATTTTATCCGCTAACCAACCGCCAGGAATTTGCATCAATGAATAGCCTAGGAAAAAGAATGACATGATCATCCCAGTTTGACCAGCATCTAAATTAAACTCTTTGGCCATTGGCAAAACAGCTGTGGAAATCATGCTCTTATCCATGTAAATCATCGAATAGCCTGCCATTAAGGCAAAAATCAACCCAGCACTACTTTTATTCGTTACTTTTTCAACTTGTGTCTCCATTTTTTTCCTCCATTGTTCTAATATAAGAAAACGTTTTCCATGGATTTATTATATAAAACAATTCACAAATATAAATTACTTTAATTGCTCAATATAGTCTTAATATTTTTAATCTACACATTAAAAAAAAACGAGAGCAAAAAAGAACTAGTCTTTTTTGCTCCCGCTGTATCTTATTCACTTTATTTCCTCTTGACTTCACCTGAACGACGTTCTTTGATTTCATGTTCTTCCGAGATATTTTTTTGCTGTTGAGCGACATCATATATACGCACAGTACGATCTTGATTCATACCGCCAGATCCAGTATCAACCATTTTCCCCCAGCCCTTCTTGACAGGCGTTCGACCATTCGCTCGTAATCGGTCATTCTTTTCTCTAATCTTTTTGTGCTTTCTTTTTCGTCGATCATCAAAGTAATCTGAGATTTTATCTATCATTTCCATATTATTCACCCCTTACTGGCTATATCAACTCTACAATCATAATATAGAAAAAACTAGCTAGCACATACAGGAGATAGACATTTCCAACCATTTCTCCTAAACGAATGTTTTGCCATTTATTAGAATACGTCTTTTGAAAGGTAATGACCAACATCGCTATTGTAAAAAGAAATACCAAGATGCTTCTGGAATTAAAAAATACGTTCCAATAAGGTGAAGCGGTGGTAATTTGAATTCTTGGTAAAAAATAGTAAATAACAATCGCTAAATTTATCCCAAAAGTTGAAGTATGTTGGGTCTTTCCCATCTTAACAGCCTCCCCCTATCATTTGCTCAATAGATTATATTAAGTTTAGTATGAAAGCGCTATTCCGTCAATGATATCTTTGCTACATTCTCTTAGTATAAAGGTTGAAACAAATACAACTGACAAGCATTCAATGTCAGTGTAGCTTCTAACTCATAGCCAGCTGAATCGATCCACTCTTTTTTTAGTTCAAACTTTGGTACGATCTTTTGCTCCAAATATTTCTGTAATTCATGATCTAACTCTGCTTGACCACCTATCCTGATCCAGTCATTGTAAATGCCGCCGTGATCTTTATCCAAGACATATTCTCGAATCAAATAATTTCCTTTCGGCAACTCTTTTAAATGAACTAACATTTTTTTCGTCTGATATTGTACTTGAAACGTATCGACTGAGTAAAGTGGATCAAGGTAGCTAGAATTATATAATAATAGTTGGTATTGTCCTTGATTTCGCGTCAAAATATAGCCGTCTCCACTAGCAAGAAGTTCTCCTTTTAAATGATTTAAAAAACGGAGTGAAAAAAATAGCGGTCGTCGCAACTCTTCATAAAGAAAAACAGATAAACTGCTATCTTCTCTCGTATGTGTTTGCCGTTCTTTTACTTTGATGTTCAACCAAAAAGCAATACCCGTCACCTCGTTTGACAATTCAACGATCGATTCTAAAATCAGCGCTGAACGGAAGAACGTTCCAGAAAAAGTATTTCCTTCCCCAACTAAAGTGTTCCAGTCTGTTAAAAATAGCTCTGGTGACCAATCTGAAGCCATCGATTTTTTTTCCGATTGGCTTGTGTTGATAACAGACTTCACTCGGCTTAAAATTTCTTGTTGATACTCTTTGAATCGTACCGCATGTTCATCCTTGATCAACGTCGACGCATACGGATCAGCATGAAAACTAATGAATCCCGGTAAACAATGCTGCAATGCTTGCTCAGAAATAAAAGCTTGATACTGCTGATATTCTTCTTCATCCAGTGATCGTAACGACATTAGCCCCAGCTTACATTCGGGAACTAATTGTTTCAACTTACGATAAAAATAATGATACCCCCAACGGCTTTCTTCATTCCATCTTCCACTTACTTTTGGAAGTGACCATTGAATATACCAATGATTCACTTCATCCCTTCCATAACGATTGAGAAAATGACGGATAATTTTCAATTGTTTATCACACCACAATTGAACCTCTTCTTTTTCAGTATAATGTTCTGGTAAATAGAGCTGGATCATCGGTTTCAACTGAATTCTCACTAAAAAATCAAACCATTGATTATTTAAAATATATTCTGATACTAACAAAACATCGTTATCAAAATTCGTTTCTTCGCAAAAGCCCTCGAATTGAACCAAATCAAAAGCTAAATCTTTTTGCAAAATACACAATTCACGCTGAACACCATTCGCTAATCCTTCACTTGCAGGACCGATCTTTATAATTTTTTTACCGCTTTGGTAATGCTCTTGGCGCTCTGTAGGCAACACTAACTGTAAATTCTGTTCAATCGCAGCATTTTCATCTTCTAAATCTTTTTCTACCAAATATCTTGCCAACTCTTGCAATGCAGCAGCGCCTGTTATTTCGTGATAATCAGCATTTTCCGTACTTGGCTTTTCTAGATCTTTCTGTAACGAGTATTTTTTACGATAATTAGCCGGCGTTAAGCCATAGTGCTTTTTAAATACTTGATGAAAATGTTTCGCATTAGAAAAACCATTGTTCAAAGCAACTTTAATTACTGATTGTGCGGTCAACATCAACGATTCTGCTGCATGCATCAAACGAATTTGGTTTAAATATTCAGTAAAGGTCATTCCCACTTGTTTTTTAAAAGAACGGGACAAGTGATAATAAGAGATGCCACTTGATTCTGCTAACGTTTCAAGTGAAATTGGCTGATCATAGTTTAATTGAATCTGATCCAGCAATTGATTCAAGCGCTCATCTGCTATCTCTGCCGTTACTTGAGGAGTTGGGACAACTTCTTTTTTAAACCCTTTGACCAAATTTGTCAAAACTGTGAAAAAGTGCTGATAAATTTCCAGTTCACTTTCATTATTCTGTTTAAAATAAGCTGCCATTAAATGAACTAAGGCTTCACGTAGTTGTTGAAATTTTTCAGACTCACTCCCTTTGTCGGCTCCTGATGTCGAACAATCGATAAAAGGCAACCAGTTGTCTTTAAATTGTGATGTGATCGGCGCTCTAGAAACGCGTAAAGACAGCAACAGATTCTTATCTGAGCTCTTTACCTGAAACTGCTGACGCGGATTGATGACTAATAAATCATCTGTCTGAAGCAGATAGTCTTTTCCTCCAGTCGTCACGACCATACTGCCGCTCAGCATGAGAAAAAGTGTTAAATAGTCACTAATCTGCGGCGGTGCATAACTTACCTTCATCAATGACAAATGAAAAGGAAATTGTTTCGTTTCTCCCATAAATTCAGCCTTCCTTACTTCCTGCTAGTTTGTTTATCAAAATATATCATCAAATCTTCAGTGAAACAAGTTGTCTTTTTAGCGGAAAATTGTCTATACTATGGATAATTTAAAAAATGAGAAGCTTTGAGATAGGAAGATAAAAATGAAAACAAGTCAAGGTGATGTGTTTAGACGACGGGAAAAATTGATTGAGCGGTTGAACACAGCAGACAGCCAAACTGTGAATGAACTAGCTGCATTTTTTGATGTTTCAGCCGTTACGATCAGACGAGATCTTCTTTTTTTGGAAAAGAAAAAGATGATCGAACGTTTTTATGGTGGTGTAAAATTAATCAAAAAACAGCCAGTATCACAGCCTGCGATTCAAGAAGAACGGGTATTTCCTGTTGCAGTATTCGTTGAAGAACTCGCAACTATGCTACCAAATAAGGCACAAATCTTCGTTAGCGCTGGAAATTTTTCTACAGCAATCATTCATGCATTATCTTTTCTTGAGGTCAGTGTTTTAACGAATGATGTTACAGCTCTTTCCATTGATCATCCTGAGAAAAAAGCCTTGATTACAATCAGCGGTGGTGAACTTGAGAAAAATACAAACGCACTTGTTGGTGATTTTGCTATCCATGCTTTTAATAAAATTGAAGCAGATCTTTGTATCGTTGAAGCTGCTGGTTTTAATACACATGAAGTAACGACCAACACGTTGAGCGAATCCTTTATTTACCGCACAATGATCCAGCATACCAAAGGACCAAAAATTGTTTACACCCCTTCTATTAACTTAGAATCAGTTAGCTCATTTATGATCGATAGAACCTATTTATTTGATTTCCTGTATACAGATAGCGCCATCTCTACAACTCTTTTGGCGAATTATCAAGCAAGAGGAATCCCCGTTAAAGTGTTATTTGAATAAAAACGGTATACTAGAAGGGTTCGCTCTTCTTGTAGTAACCGTCTTTGAACTGTTCATAAAAATTCTTTCATGAACAGTTCTTTTGATTGTATTGAATTTACTCATATAATCACTTATTCTAAAGCCAAAGAAAACGCTTCACAAAAAAAGATATAGAATGGAGAAACCAATGACACATACATTTCCAAAAAATTTCCTATGGGGCGCGTCGATTTCCGCCCATCAAACCGAGGGCGCTTATCAAAGCGACGGTAAAGGATTAAGTGTGCAAGACACACGCCAAAGAGATAATCATGAGATCGCTAATTTTACAGTCGCTGTAGATCACTATCATCATTACAAAGAAGATATTCGTTTATTGGCTGAAATGGGCATCAAAATCTTTCGCTTTTCGATTGCCTGGACACGAATTTTCCCAACTGGACGAGGAGAAATCAATCAAAAAGGAATACAACATTATAGCGATGTGATTGATGAATTACTAAAATACGGTATTCAACCTTACATCACCTTGAATCACTTTGATTTACCCCAAGCATTAGAAGATGAAGGTGGCTGGAGTGTCCGCAGTACCGTAGATGCATTCAAACGGTACGCTGAAACGTTGTTTGAAGCCTATGGTGATCGCGTAACACACTGGCTGACGATCAATGAGCCGAATATCATGCTTTTGGTGGACAAGAAAATCCTAGGTAAAGAAATTCCATTACAAGAAAAATACCAACAATTTCATCATCTAATGATCGCTGAAAAATATGCCTTCAAACGTTGCCATGAATTGATCGAAGGCGGACAAATTGGGCCTGTTCCAAATATTTCTCTTGTGTATCCTGCAACCAGCAAGCCGATGGACAATCAAGCTGCCCTTTATTTTAATAGTGTTCGTAATTGGGCCTATCTAGATTTTTCTTGCTTTGGTCGTTATAACGCAGTCTTTAAAGACTATTTAAACCGCAACGATATCACGATTGAATTTGCCGCTGAAGATCAAGAATTAATGGAACATAACTTCCCTGATTTTGTTGCTATGAATTTTTACACCACCGTCACTGTCGAAAAACCAACTGAAAAAGACGGTATGGCAAACGGCATCAGCGATCAGCAAAGCGAAGATATTATGGAGTGGGGCTTTTATAAAGGCTTCACCAATCCTTATTTGAAGAAAAATGAATTCAATTGGACCATCGATCCTGATGGCTTGAAAACCACTTTGCAAACGCTGTATGACCGCTATCATTTACCAATCATTATCACTGAAAATGGTTTAGGCGCTAAAGATGAGCTGACAGATGACGGGAAAATCCATGACAGTTACCGTATCAATTATTTAAATCAACATATCGACCAATGTTTACAAGCTATTGAGGCTGGTGTTGACCTGATTGGTTATAGTCCGTGGTCAGCGATTGATCTGATCAGCGTTCATGAAGGCATCAGCAAACGTTACGGATTTATTTATGTGGATCGTACTGAACACGATGAAAAACAACTCACTCGCTATAAAAAAGACAGCTTTTACTGGTACCAAACATTGATTGATACGAATCAATTGCCCTCTTAAAGAAAGGAGAAAAAAATGAATAAAGTATTTACGTTTTTAGAAACAAAACTCATGCCCCCTTTGAATAAAGTTGCGAATTTGCGCTTTATTCGCGCGATTATGCAAGCTGGGATCATCACAGTGCCGTTTACAATCGTCGGCTCGATCTTTCTGATCATCAACAATTTGCCGCAGATCATTCCACCACTCGCACCGTTTTTTGAAAGTACGATTTTGAAATTCGCGCCATTTTATAGTGTGGCGACTACCATGTCGATCGGTTCAATTGCCATTTTTTACTGTTTAGCGACGGCTTATTATCTAACCGATATTTATCGAAAAGAAGAAAGTGATGGGCTGAGTAGTTTTGTTGGGGCGATTTTAGGGTTGTTTGCCTTTTTAATGACGATCGTCCAAACGGATATCGTTGATGGCGGTGCCCAGTTGATTCAATCAGAAAGTGAAACGTCGATCGTTTATAATGGGGTTGCACTTGGTGGCTGGGTCACTCGTTTTAGTGGCGTTGGGATTTTTATTGGGATCATTACAGCAGTGATTGCGACACAAATTTATCGCTGGTGTGTGAAAAAAAATATTACGATTCGGATGCCAGAAGGCGTACCTGATGGTGTAAGTAAAGCTTTTGCTTCATTGATTCCTGCTATTTTTATTGCGTTCGTGATGTTATTTATCAATACGATTTTAGCGGTATTCCATACTGATTTACATGGATTATTATCAAAACCGTTTGAGTTTGTAAAAGATTTGACGGGTTCTTGGTTGGGAATTATTGTCATCATGTTGTTGATCCATCTACTTTGGGCTGTTGGGGTTCATGGAACAGCTGTGATCAAAAATAGTTTTATCAATCCGATTTTATTGGTGGCATTGACTGAAAATATTGATGGCGGATCGAATATTTTCGCTGGCGATTTTGTCAATATGTATATCTTTATCGGAGGTGCCGGTAGTACACTTGGATTGGTTTTATTGATGATTTTTGTGGCAAAATCAGATCAGTTGAAAGTCTTGGGAAAAGCCGCAGTGCTGCCTGGTTTGTTTAATATCAATGAGCCAGTGATTTTCGGAGCACCAATCGTTTATAATCCTTATTTGATTATTCCATTTATTGTGACACCTTTGATCAATGTGACCGTTGCTTATTTTGCTACTTCTCTTGGCTTAGTGAATAAAGTGATCACTGGGATTCCTTGGATTTCGCCTGTGGGGATCGGGGCATTTCTGGGAACTGGTGGTGATTTTAGAGCGGTGTTGATTGCGTTGATTAATTTGGCCGTTTCGATTATTTGTTACTATCCGTTTTTCAAAATGTATGATGGGAAGCTGTATGGAGAACAGATGGCGGCTGTTGATAAAGATTAATTTAAAAAAAAGATAGCGGTTCTGTAATAGAACTGGTATCTTTTTTATTTTAATATATTTGAGAAGGTATCATTCCCCATAAATCCTCGACACCGTATATCTATTGATCAACGGTGTCAGCAAGTTCATCACCAAAATCGCCACACCAATTCCACCCGGCAAGTCCAAACTAATTCTCAAGACCACTGCCAACACACCACAGCCGATCGCAAAAATATACTTCCCTTTATCCGTCAACGGCGAAGTCGTATAATCCGTCACCATAAAGACTGCAGCAAAAATCAATGCGCCACTCAGCAAATGAGCATTAGCAAATGAAAAATCAAACCCGCTATATAACAGAATTGCGCTATAAAACGAGCCTAATGTTAGAATAGGAACCAACGGATTGATGATTTTACGTGCAATCAAATAAACAGCTGATAAAAATAACGCAAACTTACACGTCTCTCCAATCGGTCCACCTAAACCATACCCCATAAACAAATCAAACAAATCTGGTGTCGTGGGTGAAACCTCTCTAGCAAAATTGCCTAAATCAGCTAATGGTGTTGCTGTTGCGACAACATCTGGTTGCGGTGTGACCCAATTTGTGATCCATGGTGAGAAAAATAATTTCAATAATACACGAGCTGCCACAGCTGGGTTCAACCAATTTCTGCCGATCCCGCCAGTCAACTGCTTTACAATAATAATCGCAATAAAGTCTCCAATAAGCAATGTCCATAACGGCGCTGTCACAGGCAATGTCAAAGCCAAAAGCCACCCTGTAATCACCGCACTGTAATCCGATATCGTCACTTTTTTGTGAACTATTTTCTGAAAAGAAAATTCCAGACCTACACAGGCAACAATACTTACCACTACCATTACTAATGACCACCAGCCGAAAAAGTAAGTAGCAGCAATTGTTGGAAACGCTAAAGCAATCAACACTTGCTGCATGATCCACTGAGAGGTCCATTTTTCTCTAATATGAGGGCCCATAAATGGTCCCGTACTTGTATATTCTTTATTTACCATCATCGACTCTCCAATACTTTTTGCTTCGCCGCTCGGATATCACCTAAAATATCGATTTTTGACGGACAAATATACGAACATGCACCACAATCGATACAGTTCAACACACCTAAGCGTTTTGTTTCTTCAATATCACCTGCTCGATACGCATTACTGATAGAGATCGGTTGTAAATTAACGGGACATGCATTCACACATTCTGAACAGCGAATACAATTTTGCTCTTCAGGGATTTCCGCTTCTTCTCTAGTCAACGCAAGAATCAACGAAGTTGTTTTTGTGACTGGTTCATCTAAATTTTGAATGACTTTTCCCATCATTGGTCCGCCATTGATCAATTTCATCGGGCTTTCAATAAAGCCACCGCACGCTTCAATGACATGTTCGATCGGTGTGCCGATTCTTACGCGTAAGTTTTGAGGCGTCTTGATCGGTGTACCAGAAACCGTCACAACTCGATCGATCAATGGTCGATTTTCTTTCAACGCATGAAATGTTGCTAACACCGTTGATACATTCATGATTCCAACATTTAAATCAATCGGTAATTTCCCTACTGGCAGTTCAGTTCCAAGGACCGCTTTAATAACGATCTTTTCAGCCCCTTGAGGATAATGATTCGGCAAAATTTTCAGTTTGATACGGTCATTATCGATCTTAGCATTCAGTTTTAGGATTGCTTCTTCCGATGAACTTTCGATTGCAATCACACACTGTTTGATTGATAGCATTTCTTGAAGCAGACTGATTCCTTCGATAAAATCATTCAGCTGCTCAATAATAATTCGTCTATCAGCCGTGACAAAGGGTTCACACTCGACCGCGTTAATGATCAACGTTTCCATCTGCTGCTGTTCTTTGAAAAGAAATTTTACATCTGTTGGAAAACCAGCTCCGCCCATGCCGACAATTCCGTTGTTTTTAATAAGATCAACTATGTTTTCATTCCTTGATTGTGGTATTTCATATGTATCTTTAAAATCATTTTTGATGACTACAACTGATACTTCGTTTACTCCAATGATTCTTTGCTCAATTTTTTCAACAGTTCCTGAAACTGAGCTATGTATGTTGGCTGAAATCAAGCCATCTTTTGCGCCGATCAATGTTCCTATTTTCACTTCTTGACCAATGGAAACAACAATTTTTGCAGGTTTACCGATATGCATATTCATTGGTAAGATAATCTGCTTGGGAGCACTTAGCTCTGTGATTGATTCTAGCTTGGTTAGCCACTTATTTTTTTGAACCATAACACCGCCAAGCTTTCCTTTCATTCTAAAAAACATTGATTTTCCTTCCTTCTAATTCAAAATTTCTTACTTATCTGTAAATAAAAAAATAGTACACTAGTGCAATCGCCACCACGATTAATTGCAGCGTTAAACCCCAGATTTCGTATTTTTCTCTTTTCATGATTGCTCCTTTTAACGTTCTATTTTTAGAATCAAATACCTATTAAATTCAGCATATCATCAAAATTTACAACTCAGAATTATTTTTTTCCGTCAATTGCCGAAAGATGAGCTTGCGATTCACTCTATAAGACGAATATTCAGCTTCTTTTTTATAATTAAAATAGATAAACCGTTTTCCAATTGTCAGTACCAGGCATTGCTAACGATTTTCTTATAAAAAAAAGACTGAAAATCAATATTTTCCTGTTATAAAACTAATTTTGATATTTTTTTACAAAAAAAGACGACAAACGTTATTTCACTGTATATTTCCATACCGTGAAATAATGTTTGTCGCCTTGTATCCATTAAGTTTTAACGACGCTTCGTTTCAAACAATGGGCTAACTGGTTTGTTCTCGTGAATACGTTTGATAGCATCCCCAATTAATTCACCCACGCTGACTTCATCGATTTTATCGATTTTTCTATCATCAGAAAGGTAGATAGAATCCGTCACAACTAAACGTTTGATAGCAGAATCTTCAATGCGTTGTAACGCAGGTCCTGATAAAACAGGGTGTGTACATGACGCATATACTTCTTTTGCACCAGCTTCTTGTAACGCATTGGCAGCAAGTGAGATCGTTCCAGCTGTATCGATCATATCATCGATCAATACACATGTTTTTCCTTCTACATGTCCAATAATATTCATGACTTCGGCAACATTTGCTTTTGGACGACGTTTGTCGATAATAGCAATTGGCGCTTTCAGATACTCAGCTAATTTGCGGGCACGAGTTACACCGCCATGGTCTGGAGAAACAACAACAACGTCATCACCTTGAATGCCATGCTCCATAAAGTAATCTGCAATTAATGGTGCTCCCATCAAATGATCCACTGGAATATCAAAAAATCCTTGAATTTGCACTGCATGTAAATCCAATGTCAACATTCTAGTTGCTCCTGCTTTTTCAAGCATATTTGCAACAAGTTTCGCTGTAATTGGTTCACGGGCACGTGCTTTACGATCTTGACGTGCGTAACCATAATAAGGCATTACAACATTGATTGTTTTAGCACTGGCACGTTTTAAAGCATCGATCATGATCAATAATTCCATCAAGTTATCATTGACAGGACTACTTGTTGATTGAATAACATACACGTGAGAACCACGAATACTTTCTTCGATGTTTACTTGAATTTCACCATCGCTAAATTGATTTACAGAAGATTTTCCTAATTCGACACCGACAGCTGCTGCGATTTTTTCCGCTAACGGACGATTCGAGTTAAGAGAAAAGATTTTCAATCTTGGATCAAAATAATGTTTTGACATGGGGACCTCCACTTTCTTTTACTGAACAATAGTTTCCTTATAAATAGTAGTCACTTTTTCAAAATAAATCAAGTGATTTTGGAGCATTCCTCTAAATTAATACGATTTTCTAATAAAAACCTGCATGCACTCACTTGAAAAAAATAAAAGTCATAAAAATATGTAGATTTTGTCATTTTCTTTTGAAAAATCAGTACATTTTCTAATGACAAAACAAAGGATATATATTACTATTTAGTTGGACACTAAAAATGAAAGCGCATTATTTTTTTATGGATAATTCGTTCATTATAATGTCTTCACGAGCTGAGCAAACCTGCTACGCTTTAAATTTAAGGAGGAATTTTGTGAAAAAGTCTGTTTTGAAAAAAGTACACCTCGGGTTACAAGTATTGATGGTTTCAACCTTGCTTTTAAGTACTAGTGCTACTACTGCATTAGCAATCGAGCAACAAACTGGCGAATCAACACAACCAGAAAGCACTACTGTTTCAAGTACAACATCAGATGAATCAGATACCACTGCTCCAACTGATCAGACAAAAAACTCACAACGACTGACTATTTTAGGCACTTCAGATGTTCACGGACAGCTATGGAACTGGTCATATGAGGATGATAAACAAACACCAGTGGGTCTTTCTCAAGTTAGTTCTGTCGTCCAAAATATCCGTTCAGAAAACCCTAATGGTACAATTCTGATTGACAATGGAGATATGAACCAAGGAACAATATTAACAGATGATCTTTACAATAAAACACCTTTGATCGAGAAACCAAATCCGATGATCAAAGCAATGAACTATATGAAATATGATGCCATGGTGTTGGGGAACCATGAATTTAACTTTGGACTAGATTTAATCAAAAAACTCAAAAGCGAAGCTGAATTTCCAATTTTATCAGCGAATACTTATGTCAAAGAATCAAATAACCGCTTTGTTGGCGGAACAACAAAAAAAGATATTGATTTGGATGGTGATGGCACCAAAGACTTAACAGTCGGCATCATCGGCCTCACAACACCACAAATTCCATTATGGGATGGCGCTAAAGTAGATAGCTTGTATTTCAATCCATTGAAAGAAGAAGCTGAAAGAGCGGTAGCTGAATTAAAGGATGAGACTGATATCATCATCGCTTCGATGCATGCTGGACGTCAAAGCTCTGATCCTGCTGCGAGTGCAGATCAAGTCATCACTAATGTCGCTGGCATCGACGCCTATATTTTAGGACACGATCATCGCTCTTTCGCAGAGAAAATTCAAGGACCAAATGGGCTTGTTCCTGTGGCAGGTCCAAAAGATACTGGAACTGAAATGATCAAAATCGAACTTGATATCGAAAAATCAGCCGACAAATGGCAAGTAAAAAATAGCGATGCCGCTATCGTAAGTACTAAAACTGTTCCAGCAGATGAAGCCTTAAAAGCCGAAACAAAAGAATACCATGATAAAACGAGAGAATTCATCTCAGAGAAAATCGGAACAGCCACGGGAGATTTTTTACCCGCTGAAGAAGTGAAAGGCATTCCTGAAGCTCAGCTTCGACCTACTGCAATGATTTCACTGATCAATAATGTACAGCGAAAAGCAACTGGCGCACAACTTGCTGCTTCTGCACTCTTTAAAGCAGACAGTAAATTAAATGCAGGAGATATTTCTTATTCCAATATTTTTGATATTTATAAATACCCTAATACACTAGTCAGTGTCAATATCACTGGAGAAAATCTACTGGAATACATGGAAAATCAGGCGGATTACTACAATACACCTGGTCCTGATGATTTAACGATCAGTTTTAATGAAAAAATCCGAGTATATAACTATGATGTCTTTTCTGGAATTTCTTATAAGATCGACATTTCTAAACCACATGGTGAGCGTATTATCAATCCAACAATTGACGGAAAACCAGTTGATCTTGCGGCAAATTATACGATTGCCATGAATAATTACCGCTACGAAGGTCTATTGACCCAAGGTCTTGTGACAGGTGAACCAATCAAGTCTACTGATCCTGAAACATTGCGTGGATTGATTGCCGATTATATCCGTGAAAAACAAACACTTGACCCAGCACAAGAAATCGAACATAACTGGGAAGTGATCGGCTATCATTTTAATAACAACTGGCGGAAATTAGCTGTACAGTTAGTGAATGATGGTACATTGCAGACTCAACCAGCTGCAGACGGTCGTACCCCAAACGTTAAACCGATCACGAAACAAGATGTGCGCAATGCTGGTTACGCTCCAGATTCAGAAACATTTACGATCATGCATACCAACGATGTTCATGGACGATTAGAAGGCAATGGAAAAGATGTTTTAGGTTCGGCACGTTTGAAAACGTATAAAAACGTGATCAATCCAGATCTCTTAATCGATGCAGGAGATTCATTTCAAGGCTTGCCGATTTCTAATTTCTCTAAAGGCAAAGACATGGTCAAAGTGATGAATGAAGTGGGCTACGATGCCATGGCTGTCGGAAATCATGAATTTGATTTTGGCTTGGACACGGCACTAGAATATAAAGACGAATTAAATTTCCCAATCCTATCAAATAATACTTTTAAAGATGGAAAATTAGTCTTTGAACCCTCTACAATCGTTGAAAAAGGTGGCAATAAATACGCAATTATCGGCGTAACCACACCTGAAACAGCAACAAAAACACATCCAAACAATGTAGTTGGTGTGACTTTTGCTGATCCAATCGCTGAAACAAAAAAAGCCATCCAAACAATCAAAGATTCAGGGGAAACAATCACTGCCTATGTCGTTACTGGACACCTAGGTATCGACGAAACAACTCCACATGAATGGCGCGGTGATACTTTGGCAGAAACACTAAGCAAAGAATTTCCCGATTTGAATATTACTGTTTTAGATGGGCATTCTCATACAGCTGTTGATGGCGGAAAACAATTTGGAAATGTTATGTACACCCAAACAGGGAATTATTTGAATAATGTCGGTTTAGTCAATGTGGATTTGACAGATCTTAGCAAAAAAACAGCTTCATTAACTCCTGCAGAAACCTTAGCAGATTTAGAAGAAGATCCTGCTGTTAAAGCTTTAGTTGACCAAGCCAGAGCAAATTTTGAAGCATGGGGTTCAGAAGTTGTCATTGAGAATAACCCTTACCAATTTAATGGTGAGCGCGACAATGTACGGACTAGAGAAACGAATCTAGGGAATCTGATTGGCGATGCTATGTTAGCTTACGGGCAGCACGGCTTTAAAAATCAAGCTGATTTTGCAGTAACAAATGGTGGCGGTATTCGAGCAAATATCGAACCTGGAAAAGTGACACTAGGAGACGTTATAGCTGTAATGCCATTCGGTAACAGCATCTCTCAAATCAAAGTGACAGGTGCTGAGGTCAAGGAAATGTTTGAGCTTTCGCTTCGTTCAATGGCTCAAAAAGACGAAAACGGCAACATCATTTTAGATGACTACAATCAACCTAAACTTGGCGCAAATGGTGGATTCCTTCATGTTTCAAGCACGATTCGTGTCCACTATGACTCAACCAAAAAAGGGTCACTATTGCCAGCAGACGAAGGCAATGGTACAGACAAAACCATCGTCGGGGAACGAATCTTACAAATTGAAGTCCAAGACCGTACCACTGGAAAATTTGCACCGATCGATGAAAAAGCAACTTATCATATGGCGACTAATGACTTCCTAGCTGCAGGCGGTGACGGTTATGATATGTTAGGCGGCGAACGTGAAGAAGGTCCTTCTTTAGACACAGTCTTAATCAATCATTTAAAACAAGCAACCAATCTTCGCTTATACGATGCCGCAACAAATATCGATCTAGCACAATATAAAGAAGCCTTCCCAGGCGAACGAATCATTTCTATTTCAGAAGCTGAATTTAATAAGAAAAACAAACCCGAACCTGTACCAAATCCAGATCCAAAAGATCCCACGAAAACAAAACCAGACGAGATCAAAACAACTAAACCTGGCGGAAAAACAGCAGATTATCCGAAAATGGGTGAAACAATTGTTGCTTACGGCAGTTTAGGATTACTTGTTATTGGATTTTCTGGTTATGGTTTTTATGAATATAATCGTAAACGAAAAATCGGATAACTAAAAAGATGGTCACCAACTATGGGTGACCATCTTTTCTATTTCATGAAGTAAATGTCAAATGTTTAATTATTTTACTATGTAACAGCTTCGCACATGCCGCTTGCTTCAATGACACTATTTCTCATCACTGATACCTCATGTGAAAATGAGGTGCCCGCTTGCCCTTTTACCATATCTGGAGCATTTTGAACGAATGTTTCCACACTACGTCCTAGATCAAATTGCTCTGTCTTTATTTTATTTTGCATTTGAGCAGCTTCTTCCTTCAATGGGGTAAATACACTGACGCACTTCGCTTGTAATGCTATTTTTTGCATTCTTTTTTTCTCTAACTTTTGGTATTGTTCTAGTTGGATTTTATATAACGTAACTGTAGCTGAATTTGGTTCCTTTAAGCTTGATTCAAACGTAATTTTTTGCTGTAAACTTGAAATAACATCACTATATGACTCTCCACCAATACTCAAATCTATACCTGATCCATTCATTTTTTTCTCCCCTTAATTAAAACGATGTTGCTATTTGTTCATCTGCCGCTTCTGCTTTAACAGCTGCCATCCGTAAGCTATGGGCAAATTCGCCTAGATTATCTCCAATCGTCATCATCTTCCCCTTTAACTCTTTGACAACTTCTGGATCATGAGCATAGTATTGATCCCCCTTAGAGTAAGGTGCGACTGATTTCAAAATATCTTGAATTTCATGGTCTTCTAATTCAGAATAAGCTCCGCCACTGGCTTCACTACGGATATGTTTTTGCAAAGCCATCACTTCTTCGCCTTCATCCCATTCATATTGTTCAATTGTTTTTTTGATTCCTAATGCAGTGCCTTTCATATCATCATATTGTGCAGCAGTCGCCCGAAGCAATGCTGGAGCAAATAGACGCATAATACTTCCATCACCATTAAACATGTCCATGAAAGTATCGGTAGGATGTCCACCTAACGTTAATAAACTCATGATAAACGTTTCTAACTCTTTATTACTTTTAGTGAGGACCCGCTTCCCAACTAAAGGCATACCAAATTGATCAAAATTTCCCACACTATCATTCATATGCGTGTAATTTGTAATCTTGTCGGTGGCATGTCCAGCATCAACCCATTTTTTTGCTTTTTCACTCAATAACCGATAAATATTTGGAGCAGAAAAGACTGTAGCGTACTCTCCGAACTCAGCAGCAACATAAGAAGCTAAACCAGCACCTAGACTATGACCTGTGTAATCAAACGTTGCATTTTTAAAACGTGGATCTGCTTTTAATTGTTCAGCAAAAGCTAATGCCGTATCGAATTGACTACTGACTTGAACGGGAACACGTATGGTTGTTCCAGGAACATGTACATTTTGGTATTTATCTTTTTGACCCATGGTAACTTGTTGGACATCAGCGCTTAGATCACCATCCACATCAGCAAGGTTGGTTCCTTTGTAAGAAATCGTGATATTGGAAAGATCGGGTTTTCCGTTAACGATAGGGGCTACTGCGATTCCTTGTGCACCGTTTTTATCTGGGTTATTTAAAACCTCCACAACTTCATACATAACACCGTCGAAACCTTCAATTTGTTTCCCAATTTGTAATCCTTGGTACGCTCCAGTAGTTATATCAAAAAAATCTTTATCTGTCTTACTCATTGTTGTTCTCCTTATGTTATACTTATATTCAATTATGACACAAAAAGGACACATTGACTATGAAAACTAGGTATAAATTTTTAATAGGGGTAGGAATAATAATAATAGGGGTGGCAGGATTGAATTACTATAGCTATAACAATTATATGAACAAACAAAAAGAGCGAATCGAACTATTTTTTAAATACAATTACAATAATATTGATTCTCTGACTTTTACAGAAACAAAAAAAAATCCTATGGGCTCACTCGATTTCTATGGTTATTTTAACTCTGACAAATCAAATAGCTTTATAGGAAGTGTAATGCCTTATCAAAAAGAATTTGAAAGGAACAATGTCATGGATGGTGAATTCTCAAGAAAAAATGATAAATTTAAGAATAGGAAAACCTATACTGTTTCTGAAATTGAGAAACTTAAGCGTAAAGAACGTCGAGAAAATACAGAAGAAAACTCCACTTCTTGGTTCTCTGATTCAGAAGGTTTATCAAAGTATAGTGAATGAATTCTAACAACTTATACTTTTTTTGAACAGCTGATTATCACAAATACTAGAAAAATTTTCAGTTTCAACTAAATAATCTTCTGAAGCTATAACAAAATAGCCGTTATCGATTTTGCTCATGATAATGGCTCTCTTTTTGTTATGCTTATGGATAATTCTGATACAAAAAGGACATACTAACTATGAAAATTAGATATAAAATTTTGGTTGCGATAGGAATAATGGTAGTAGGGATATCAGGACTGAATTACTACAGTTATAACGATTACATGAACGAACAGAAGGAGCGTATCGAATTATTTTTCACCTATAATTATAACAATATAGATTCACTTACCTTTACTAAAATTAAAAAAAATCCTACAGGCTCTTTAAATTTTTATGGATATTTTAATAATGATAAAGAAAATGATTTTATAGGGAAAATTATGCCTTCCCAAAAAGAGTTTGAAAGAAATAATGCTATGAGTAGCTCTTTTGCAAGAGAGAATGCTAAATTTGAGAATGGAAAAACCTATACTGTTTCTGAAATAGAGAAGATCCAACGAAAGGAACGCCGGGAAAATACAGAAGAAAATTCTAGTTCTTGGTTCTCCGATTCAGCAGGTTTATCAAAGTATAGTGAATGAATTTTAACAACTCATACTTTTTTAGAACAGTGGATTATCACAAATACTAGAAAAATTTTTCAACTAGATAATCTTCTGAAGCTATAACAAAATAGCCTTTATCGATTTTACTCATGGTAATGGCTATACTTTTGTCATGCTTATAAATAATTCTGATACAAAAAGGACACATCGACTATGAAAACTAGGTATAAATTTTTGATTGCGATAGGAATAATGGTAGTAGGAATAGTAGGATTGAATTACTACAGTTATAACGATTACATGAACAAACAAAAAAAGCGAATCGAGCTATTTTTTAAATACAATTATAATAATATTGATTCTATTACTTTTACAGAAACAAAGAAAACTCCTATGGGTTCACTCGATTTCTATGGTTATTTTAACTCTGATAAATCAAATCGATTTATAGGAAGCGTAATGCCTTATCAAAAAGAATTTGAAGTAAACAATGGTATGACAGGCTCCTTCGCTAGAAAACATGCAAAATTTGAGAATGGAAAAACCTATACTGTTTCTGAAATAGAGAATAGCCAACGAAAGAAACGTAGAGAAAACAACGAAGAAAACTCTAGTTCTTTGTTCTCCGATTCAGCAGGTTTATCAAAGTATAGTGAATGAATTTTAACAACTCATACTTTTTTAGAACAGCGGATTATCACAAATACTAGAAAATTTTTTCAACTAGATAATCTTCTGAAGCTATAACAAAATAGCCTTTATCGATTTACTCATGGTAATAACTCTTCTTTTGTTATGCTCATAAATAATTCTGATACAAAAAGGACACATCGACTATGAAAACTAGATATAAATTTTTGATTGCGATAGGAATAATGGTAGTAGGGATAGCAGGATTGAATCGCTACAGCTATAACAATTATACGAACAAACAAAAAGAACGAATCGAATTATTTTTTAATTACAATTATAATATCGATTCTCTTACTTTTACTAAAACAAAAAAAAATCCAATGGGAACATTAGTCTTTTATGGTTATTTTAATGATGATAAAGAAAATGATTTTTCAGCAGATATTATGCCTTATCAAAAAGAATTTGAAGGAAATATTGCAATTAATGGCGCATTTGATAACGAAAATGCAAAATTTGAAAACGGAAAAACATATTCTGTTTCTGAAATAGAGAAGATCCAACGTAAGGAACGCCGAAAAAACAGTGAAGAAAACTCTAGTTCTTGGTTCTCCGATTCAGCCTACACTGAATGAATTTTAACAACTCACTATCATAAATACGAAAAAAGATGATTACCAAGGATTTGGCAATCATCTTTTTTCTCTTATTTCTCGTTATTCATATAAGGCATGTTCTTCCCATAACCTTCTTTATTCACTTGTCTTGCACGAGCAATCGCCAAGTCAAATTCTGCCACATCATCTGTAATCGTAGAACCTGCTGCGATAACGGAATTCGCTGCAACGTTCACAGGTGCGATCAAACTTGTTGATGACCCGATAAACGCATGATCCCCGACTGTTGTGCGGTGTTTATCTTTTCCATCATAGTTAACAAAAACCACACCGCAGCCGACATTGATATTTTTCCCTAAGTCTGCATCGCCAACATACGTCAAATGACCCACTTTAGTATCTTCTGCCACTGTCGCATTTTTGATTTCTACAAAGTTTCCGACATGAACACGCTCACCGATTTCAGCTTTCGGACGGATATGCGCAAATGGACCGACATCGGCATTTTTGCGAATAATGCTCTCTTCAACAACGGATTGCGTGATTTTTACGTTATCTTCGATTATACTATCCACAATTTCAGAATGTGCGCCGATAAAACAATCTTCACCGATCACTGTTTTCCCTTTTAAATGCACGCCAGCTTCAATCACCGTATCGGAACCGATCACAACGCCTTCGTCAATATACGTTGAATCAGAATCAACGAATGAGACACCATTTCTCATATGCATTGTATTTAAACGGCGATGCATGATTTTATTCGCCTCAGCTAAAGCTACACGATCATTGATTCCCATCGCTTCTTCAAAATCAGCCATTTGGTAGGCAGCAACGGTCTTACCTTCCTTTTTAAGGATCTCAATAATATCTGTTAAATAATATTCCCCTTGTGCATTGTCGGTATTGATTTTAGATAAGGCATTAAACAAGGCTTCATTATCAAAACAAAACGTTCCAGTATTGATTTCTTGAACACGAGCTTCTTGTTCGGAAGCATCTTTTTGCTCCACGATTTTTTCAACGATGCCCACATGATCACGGATGATTCGACCGTATCCAGTTGGATCTTCGGCATGAGCTGTTAAAATCGTTGCACTGGCGTTTTTCCCTTGATGATAGTCAAATAGATTCGCTAAAGTTTCAGCAGTTAATAACGGCGTGTCGCCTGTAATAACAAGGGTTGTACCTTTTTTGCCTGCTAAATGTGCTTCAGCTTGTAGCACAGCATGTCCTGTTCCTAATTGTTCTGCTTGTAAAGCATATTGGCTACGTTCACCTAAATGGCTTTTGATTGCCTCAGCACCGTGACCGACGATCGTCACAACTTCACTTGGATTCGTTTTTTCTACTTGATCCATGATGTGTTCCACCATTGGTTTTCCAGCGACAGGATGCAACACTTTATAAAGTTTCGATTTCATACGTGTTCCTTTACCGGCAGCGAGGATGATGACATATCTGTTTTCCAATTGCTTCACTCCTAAGATTTGTTTTATTTTCAATCGTTTATTTTCATTTTAAAATAGCGCCATGTTTTAGTTTAGCTTACTCTTTATGGTTTTTCAACTGAACCAATTGCTTTTTTACTATACCAATTTATAATTTTGCGTGTTTGCGTTATAATAAAGGAAAATTATGTTAGCGGGGTGATAATATGATACCAATTCAAAAACACGTATCTCGATCAAAAGCCCATTCAGGTTTGAAATAATAAAGTACTTTGGTTGTTGAAGGATTGCCTTTGCACAAAGTACTTTATCACTTGAATGATAGAGAGGAAATCCATTATGAATACAAAAATACAACCATATCAATTTAATTTTATTCGAAAACAAGCCAATATTTTGCTACAAGCTCATTTATCTGTAAATGATAAAAATACAATCAAAACACTGCAAGCAATCGTTCTTGAGAAAATCAATGAGCAGTTTGGTACAGATAAAGATGCGTTACAACCATTATTAGATGGATTTTTAGAAGCTGCTACTTCTAAGCCTAGACTGGAACATTATTTGGAAGGATTAAAAGAAGCGGTTATTCCCTTTGATCCGCCTTCAAAACAACAACTGACAAAGCTCTTTAAAAAGACCAAGAAATTGAAAATCCCAGAATGGGAAACAATGGACTTGAGAGATTATACTTTTTACAGCTGGAATGATAGCGGGAAACAGCAAAAATTTATTATCGCTTCAATCGACGGACAGCTCGTCGGTGTTTCCGGAACGATTTCTCCTACGACTCAGAAGGGTATCTGCCCGATTTGTCATGAAACGTCAGAAGTTGCGATGTTTCTATCTAAGGTGAAAGAATCCGGTGATGGGATGTATACAAAGCGCGGAAACTATATCTGCTATGATAGTGAGAAATGTAATCACAATATCGAGCGTAGAGACGAGTTAGAAGCGTTTGTTCAGAGTGTGAAGTTTATGAAATAGAACACTACCTAGAGGAAATCACCTCTAGGTTTTTATTTTTTTGACCTCTTCAATTTTGCTATTGGCAAGAAAAGATTGAGGAAACTTGATGTTTTTATCAAATTTAGCCTGATTTTTAGAATTATTTGACTATTCGGCATTATTAGGTTAACTAACTATTTCTCTTTAAACTAAAATGATTTACTCTATCCAAAAGATCTAAGAAAATACATGATCTAACAGTTGAATAAATGCGCATTATTGCGTATCATATTATCCATAAAGGAGATTAGTAGTGTGCCCAAGTCAGCCAGGGAAATAATAAAAATTCTAAAAAAAAATGGATTTGTTAAAACTGATCAAAATGGCAGCCACGTAAAAATGTACAATCCAATCACTCATTGCACAACAATAGTTCCTGTGCACACTGGAGATGTACCGATAGGAACCGAAAATGCTATATGGAAACAGGCAGGACTTAAATAGTCCTCATTTGTCCATCGTTTCAGCACAGCGTAAGGAGGAATACTAAAATGAGTAGTCTAGTTGTATACCCAGCAATTTTTAATCAAGAAGGAAATAGCTATAATGTTACATTTCCAGATGTTCCAGAAGTAATTACATTCGGCAATGGTATAGATCATGCTGTAGAAATGGCTCAAGAAGCTTTGGGTTTGGCCATCTATAATAAAATAGAATTGCCTACCACATCTGATCCAAGAAAAATAAAATTAGACAATGAAACTGATTTCGTCTTAATGATCACGTTGGATTTAAATGAATATAGAAGAAAATTTCATTCAAAGTCTGTAAGAAAAAATACATCGATTCCAGAATGGATCAACGACTTAGCTGAAAAAGAAAATATAAATTTTTCTCAGACTCTGACAGAGGCCCTTAAAAATAAGTTGAATGTTTGAAAATGTCTGCATGCTTTTTAACGTTATGGTGAGAACTGACTTTGTTCTAGCTACTAAACTATTTCAAATGAGGTAATTCATTCCCTAACTTCGTTAGCGTCTTAAAAAAATCGTGTTATAATGACAATGAAAAGAGAGATATGCGTTAACATACCTCTCTAGTGTAGATAGTACCAGTAAAAAGCTGGCGGCTATAGATCAAACGGTAAAAATAAACCATTTTAACCTACTAAAGTTAAAAAAATGGTTTATTTTTTTTGATTAAATTTCAATATGGCAACTACTAACATTGCAAGACTAATCGCAAGTGTTAATGCTTCATATACTGACAACTCTATTCCTTTCTAGGGACACAACCATTAATCATCAGGCATCACCCCTTTTCAAGAGATTTAGCCAACCATCTTTTCACTTTTATACACTAGTTATTATGTCATAATAGCGATTATTTATAACTCTTACTTGCAATTTTTTGCAGCAAAATGGCCCATTATTAGGCGATAAATCAGACAATCATCAATGCAAGTAAAACTTAAAAATTTCTACCTCTTTTGTCAAAATTGTCCTTTTTCCTGGACAGTTTTGACTATTTGAATTCTTTCACGATATTCTATTGACTATTCCAATGTCTTTAAGTTAGAATAAATTTACAACATAAAATAAAAAAAGGCGCCCTGCCAGAAGACGGACATCTTCTAAACAGAGCCCTGTATTATCAGCCAAAACTAATAATACAAGTTGCCTCGCCAATAATTTCTTATTGACTATCTTTATTGTACTAAAAGTAAGAACGGATTTCCATTCTTTTTTACTTGCTCAATACTGTTAGTGAATGGTTATTTAACGAACGCTTCATGGTATTAGTAGCTGACTAATATCATTTTTTTGTGTTTAAAATCAGGTAATTAGAGCGAAAAAACAAAATAAAAAGGCACTCTGTAAAAGGACGGACATCCTCGTACAGAGCCTCATATTATCAGCCAAAACTAATAATATAAGTTGCCAAGTCAATATTTGCATATCGACTCTTTCATTTTACTCAATTTTTGTAAGAAATACTAGTGTTTTTTACAAATTTGAGCGGTTTGAAGCAGTTGGTGGTTATTTGTTGCACTTTTGCACGGTATTAGTTGGTCGCTGATGCCGTATTTTTTTCGCTCTTTTTATAAATAGCAAGCACCTCTCTCCTTTTTCAATACGGTGTTTTCGTATTAGCATTCTACCAATTGGTGCTTGCGAGCGGATTTACTTGAATCGATCACTACCATACGTTGCCATTCAATCAAAAAAGGCAGCCAAGTCAATGTGCGTACAAATGGATAAAAATCAAAAACAGATAAATAAACATTTCTTTAATCTACCCGATTGAATGGCGCAACGTAACGATTGATTTCTTGTTCATCCGTAGTCTTAACGATCCGTCTGGCGGAAGATGGATCGTTAAGTAAAAAAATCGCAGGCCTGCAGAACCTGCGATTTTCAACTAGTTGCTCATCATTTCAGAAACAACCCAACCATTTTTTACTATCACAACATGGTGAGCAGCTACTTGTTTTTTACTTGTTTACTAACTCTATTATTTGCATAGAAGTTACCTGTTATACGCCATCTAAATACTACGATTTAGCAGTATTCTTTATGCAATCTATGTTTCTGATACATCTTCTTTTCTACCAAATAAAAAGAATAGATACCGCACTAAGACATAACTTACAATAATCAATGCGATCCATATCTCAACCTTCGCTACTGTTTCTAAAAAAATACCAACTCCACTTTTCGGATTCAACACATTAACAACTGTATTGACCGCTGTTGCTGAAATCACTAATGGAAATGTAAATGCAGCATAACTTGGATAAAATTTTATTTTTAACAACCTTGGTAATAGACAAAGAACAAGTACATACAATCCTTGCGAGATAAACAACAACAAATAAACGAACCATAGAGATTTTTGCTCCATCACAGAAAGATAGCCTACTAAACACAAAGAGCCTGGAGCTGTAACAATCGTCAGTAAAGGTAGGGTCGACTCGTGCATTTTTTTTAGAATAAATACCCTCTTTAAAATAATTGGCAATAAAATAATATAAAAAAATAGCGCAAACCAAATAATGATCCTACCAAAATCCACAGAAAATCCAGTAGAAGTCGTCGGAATCACCCCAATACCAACAAAGGTGATAAACCAACTGGGATAAATCTGCTCTAACTCAATTTTTTTGGGATAAATAAATACGACTATAAAAAAAAGCATTAATAGAAAATGAATGCTGATAAAGACGACCCATAAGATCAAAATAAAGGGATTACCTGGAAAAAGACGATTCAAAAAAACGCAGATAACCATTCCAGCCATCGAAAAAGTGGGTGAAACAGAAGCAATCATTGGATCATTTAATGTACGCCAGGTATGTTTCATAGTGAACATTATTTTACATACGACTAAAAACATCAACACGCTACCTATTAATACATAAACATTTCCTACGATTGAAAATCCTAAAGAGTAGAGAAGATTTCCTAAAGAGACAAGCGCAAGAATTAACCCACAGATTGGTATTGGTATCTTTTTTAAAAATTCAATGTATCTATCGTACATGTCTGTAGCACTTCCGATCATTTATAATTATGTAATCAACTAATTATATACAATTCGTTGGTAGAATCATAATTATTTGAAAGGTATTTTGGTAAAAACCTCCCTTATTTTATGAGCACTCTAGCGATTTTCTAGCGTTCCCCTTTAGGAAGTCTATACGTTTTAATATTGGTGAAAAATCAGCAGAATCATTTTTCATACATAGTAATTAAAAAAACAGCCTGAAGCCCTTGGAGTTAAGTCGACAAAAACTAACTACAAGGGACATCAAGCCGCCCTATACGAACCATTTTAGATATTCTAATCTTAAACATTGTTAAAAAACATGAATCAATCAGAGGCAGATTGCGCTAAATAATCTCTAGCACACGTACTTATTCTACTCAGCATTACCTTCATTATCTATCCACGGAAATCACTATTTATTAAAACCATGTAGTACATCAAACGAATCATGATAAATAAGAGAAAGAGATTACTAAACACAAAACCTAAAATCGTTTTAAATCCTAAGGTGATATTCCTGAATGTAAATCGACGTAGAAATTGCGGAAGCTTATTGTAACCATTACGTTTTAAACGAAAACTTTCTTCATACATTATCTCTAGAATATCATAATACACAATGTATAATGGCGATTTTGCGAAAAATGATCTGCTATACCCGACCGTCCTCACTAATATCTGTTGGAATTTATTTCTTAAATATCCAACCTCTTCTTGTTCAGAAATTTGAGGTACACTCTTGCTAAAAATGTCGTTGTTGCTCGTTTTTAAATACAACGCAGTGCTTGATACATATCCAAAATCAATACTATAACTCTCATATGGTAGCCCATCCTTTGATTAAGTAAATAGAATCTACTCCAAGCACTTTTATTCGGCAGGTAATGATTACATATTTCCCTCGTCATCTATGAAAAAATATTTTCTGATGTTAAGGTATGCCCCTTCTCTATGGGGTTTCAGCTATTTTCCATAATAATTTTGCTTGATAAGCTCCTTTTAATGATACCTCATTTTTAAAGACATTTAAGACTAACCCAGATTTATTTTTCTCCCATTTCTCACTGACATTGTACTCTCCATTTGCGGAAATAGCTCCTTGATCCACCAGTTGTTCTTCATCTTGAGATAGATTGACCATCGTGGCATCATTCTTCTTGTACCGAATCGCCCGATACAAGATTTGTTTTGAATCTTGTACACTCGTCAATGGTTGTTTGATCGTTACACTTAATTTCCAAGGCGTTTTTTCTTTCCGTATATCTTTCACGACCAACGGCTCTTTATACTTAGGTTGATTCACAGAAACATGTGAATCAATTAAAGAAACGGACCCGAATGAAAGATTTTCTGGAACAGATTTGAAATAAATTGTACCTAAAAATGTATAAGATACCTGAGTAATGTTTTCTGTAATAACTAAATTTGTTTCATTTTCAGGCCTATTATTCACAATATAATGAAGATCTTCTATTTCTTTTATTCTTTCAATCACATCACTATTTGATAATAAATTGATTGACGAGCCTACAGGTCCACTTATAGTAACTGGAGCAGTTAAAGGTTGGTTGTCTTCTCCTAAAAAATTAACCGTTATGCTAGAATCTCCTTTCTCCACAGAAATATTCCAACAATTATTAGGATTTTGATCTGCCTCATCCATGATTACTTGCAATTTATCGTCTTTACTTACAGCAATTGTTTGAGAATTTGAAGCAGGTCCAGAATATAAAACCTCTTTGGTGTCAGAATTTAAAATTGTAAATGTATGATTATTATACAATGTTATTTGATCGTTGCTATTCTCTTCTTTTGCCTGAAGATTAAAGTATCCTGGATCTGATTTATCAAATGGTTTAATCTTCTGTTTGTCACTCGTAACATTTATAACTTTTTTCCCACTTAACGTCAATTTCTTTGGATTGTTTTTATCAATAAATGTTTGTTCAAATCCTTCAGATAAGAAAGGAGGCGCCTCCGGTGAATTATACGTAATTTGGTTACTCATTACACTAACGTTCGTAGTTGAGTTGTTTAATTCAGGAATTTGCCCAACCAAATGATTATTAGAAACATCTAACGTAGTTAAATTAGAGAGGTTTTTAAGAGATTTGGGTAAATTTTTTCCTAATTTCTTGTTTGGTATCTTCAGCATTTGTAATTTATATAAGTAATCTATTCCTTCTGGAATAAATTGCCCTTCATACGTTGAGGAATCTGCAACTTTATCGATCTGTACAATTTTTTTTAAGTCAGATATATAAATACCTGTAGTTGAAGTCACTGTATTACTTATTTTTTTTCCAATTTGAGTTTCAATTTCTTTAATTAACCATTCTTGATTATCAAAATCTGACTTTTGTATCAATGCATCTTTAATTTGAATTTGAGTATTAATTTCTTTCACTCGATTTGGATCTTTAGTACTGTGCAATAAAATTTTTATTGGGAATGTTCCCACACTGTCGAATTCTTTTTCTTCAGAAAATGTAGCATAAACGTCACCCATTCCCAAGATACTTTTCGTGTTTTTCACAAATTTATTCGCGTCTAATTTTTTCGTGTTTACACCAACGTTGTATTGTAAGATAGGTGTTACCGCTGAACCGAAGGGACCACCACCTTGAATTGCTTTTTGTGTCACAGTATTACTCCGATAAATCCCTTGTTCATCTTTCCATGTCGCTGTTACTTTTATCGGGATTTCATACTGATTTTTACTTGCATTGTATAATTTATTCGCTTTATTTTCTAATGAAGATATGTTGAAGTTAGAATTTTTATAACTAATCTTAATGAGATTTGCCTTTAGATTTTCCATCGCACCTTTAGAGAATATCACAAGGTTTTTTCCATTTCCTCCATCTTGTTTCAAAACGCCATCAGCTGCAGTAAGTTCTTTATTATTTTGATCAGTTATGACAATGTCCTTTGTTGTAAATTCTTTAAACACATTTAGGTCGTCTGAAAATTGTACGATAAATGGATTAGGATAAAGATCTGAATAGGTTTCATAGGTCATGATTTGGAAGTTATACCCAATACCAATATCATTCACATTATTAATCGAACTCCCTTGAATTGTATAGTGAGGTGTAAAAGGATTTAAAACACCTGGATCTAGTAAAATAAATGATGAGGTCCTTGCATTTGCTGAAGTACCATTCATCGAAAGTGAATAGTTATTATCCGTAATTACCATATAATATAATACATTATAGTTAACTTTAGATGAAAGAAATCCCGCTCTATATACTGTATATTCTTTTCCATCAACAGTTTTAGTAAAGGTTACAGGGTCATTGGTAAATGGATAACTAACAGCACCACCATAATCTATATTATAAAGGCCATCCTTTAAATAATAAAGTTGTTTTAATCCATCAGAAGCAATAAGTGTATAGCCATATACATTAGAAATATTAGTATAAAAGGCAGTCCCGTGACGTGCTGGAAATGACAGATACACGTCTTTTACCCTTTCCCTGGTATCAGAATAAACCAAATACATATTAAATACATTTCCTTCAAGAGAAGATTTAACATTAAAAGTACCATCTTCTAGCAAATATATCTGTGATTGCCAATGATTATATCCTTTAAGCATTTCGATTTTCAAGGATAATGGTCTTCCATTATAAAAGCCTACTTGATTGTAATAGAATATGTCCCCTGCACCAAAAGAATAACCTAAATCAACATGTGTACCTAGTCCTTTCACTACAGGTCGCCCATCTGGAAAAACCAATAACTCTAAATAACTTTGTCCAGGATTTAAATAAGGTTGTGGACGTATTACGGCTTTATTAGGTTCTAATGGAGAGGGGACTGGAGAGCCAGATTGAATATGTCCGTCATTACTTACTATCGTTAATCCATTAAAAGCAAAGGCTTTCGTTGGAATCAAAATAAATAATAGACTAATTTGTGTTAACAATATTAAATATAAGAATTTTCTATTAAAAATTTTCATTTTTATCACTCCTTATTTTTCGTATCATTTTTTAAATAGGTAAGGACTGCTATTCCTAAAAAATACTATACTAAACAGTATGATAGAGACTTTTTGGATTTTCACACTATTTTGATTTGAATATGTGCTAATAAAGTAAACATATAAATTAAAGAATTGTTCCTTATGTCAAATTATAAAAAATATAATGAAGACTTCATAATTTATCACGAAGCAAAAAAATCAGGCCGCATTAAGAAAATATTACAGTTTTTTTCTACCGCTTTATCATGATGGATTAAAAGCTCAAATCGATGATTGGGCTATTTTGATCACTAACAGAGATCGAAGATTTTCAAAAGAAAAATGCTCTACTAAAAGAAGAGAATCTTATTCTTAAAAAAGCAATTTCCATATTCACATATCACTTAAACAACGATTATAAGTTAATCATTTACTGCATATTGAGCGTTTGATTGTTCGACATTGCCCAGTTCTAAGAATTACTCGAAGTATTTACATAAACATTTTTATTCTGCTGATTCTTCTCCTCGAACTCTTTAAAACCAAAAACTACAACAACTAATTGAGGATGAGTACTCAATTAGTTTTTTTTTTCTTTTTCTCATTTATGTAGTTTCCTGTTCTCTTTCTTCTGCCGTTACTTAGGTGGGTATTCCTTCGCATTATCACCCACACACTTCCAAAAATCACTATACACAACACTAAGGTACATCCTAGAAACAACGGTTGATTGAAATAACCATTCTTCGTTAAGTTATTTATTTCATTTACACGTTGAGCTTCTAGTTTAGAAAACGTGAATTCTTTCTTCCACATCCAATGTTTCCCGTTGGTAGTTGATGTCGTTACCTCTACGACATAATCCCCCGAATCAAGTTCAGTACCTTCTAATTCCACTGGAAAGTTCATCACTGAATTGGGTGCCATGCGCATATCACTTTGTTTTTTTTCAAACAAAATCGCTTTTGTTCCTTTTTTTCGAATCCTCACCTGAGTCGTCAAATTCTCTAAAAATACTGGTTGAACATTAGACAAACTAACGCTTAAACCATATTGTCCATCTCTTTTTTTCAAAGACATTCCATTTAAAGCCATCTCTGGGGCCAGTTGGTGACTGTCAGACTCACTTATCAAAAGACCAATCACATAGGCAAACTCATTGAGAATAACTGCCTCTTCTTTGGTTGTCTGTTCTGTATAACGAAATGGTGTTAATTGAATCCCACCTGCAAGATATCCGATAAAAGGCTTCGCGGGTAAATCAATCCTCAATTCCACCATTTTTTTACTATGTGGTGCCAATAAAACTTCTTTTGGTGTTGTCACCAATTTTTTTATATCGTAGGTTAATGAAGAGTCAGTCTCTAACTGATTCTCCCCATACTCAATAAGCCCATTTCCATTTGTTTTCGCACTGTTGACTGAAAGTGAGATTTTCATACTTTCAGATGAAAGATTAAACAATTTTAATTGAAGCGTCTGGGTCTCTCCTGCCTTCATCACCAGATCATAATACCCCACATCTGTTCGCTTTTGGTTTTCAGGAAGTACGACCTCGTAAGCAAACTCATTAGGGTTACTTCCCATGCTCTCACTTGCCTCACCCTGAATAGGAAGTACGATTAATAAGAAAAAAAAACTTATCATACAACGTATCAAATGATTCATTAATTGTTCCTTTCTATACAACTCTGTAATACCGTATAATTTTTGTTCATTCTATCTTTTCTTCGTTGAACAACTTAAAACAATAACTCTCTTCCCAATCTATTTCTATGATTTATTCTTTATATATTTTTTCGTTTTTATGTTAGAGATCCATTATGGTTGTAGATCATCCAATGTCCAAGTTACTTGACCTGTAAAAGATTTACCTGATGCTAAATCTTTTTTTGCATCTGTTGCCACTAATTTTACATCTTTTATCAGTGTCGCATATCCACCTTTTGTCTTAGTCGCTTCAGTTTTATTCATCACTGTTTTAGCTGTTGTATTGCCAGCTTCTAATGTCAGCGTGTTCCCACCTAAAACTACTTTAGAATCTGGTGCTAACGTTCCTAATGATGAAGCTCCTTCATCTGTTGCTGGGTTTGGTGCGATGAAGTCATTTGTCTCTGGATCAATAGTAGTCCCAATGTCATAGCCTTGTAAATCCCCTAAACCATAAACCAATTTAGATGTTAATTTTGTTTTTCCATCTGCTGTTGTCATTTCTGAAAACTTTGCTTTTAACTCCCATGTTGACAATGTTTCGTCCCCACGATCGTCATTGACAACTAAATATTGTTTGCCTTCAACAGTATTGTTAAACGTCGCAACCCCACCTACAGCTTTTTGTTGACCAAATTCAAAACTTGATGGTTTCCACACTAGTGATAAATTATCTTTGTAAGGTTTGTTGTCACCTGGTGTTGTTGGATCATCTGATTTGAAGCTTACGCCTACATCAGAGTTGTCATCAAAAGATTTTGCGTCTGCTGAAGTCGCAAACATCATCATTGCTGCTGCTGAAAGTAAAGAAATCATTATTGTTTTTTTCATTTTTTAGTACCATCCTTTTAATATTATAGAAATAGATTGGGGACAGTTACTGTTTTAAGTTGTCCAATACGAATTAGCTAAGCAGATCTATTTGTTCACGTAAAAGATTAAAGAGGTAAATTATAATTCCCAAATCACCTAACGTGATGAATAATAAACTAAAATTTAAAAGAAACCCACTCTTTGATTTTCTTAACTTCGTAAGTAAAAATGTGTCTTTTGACAAGGTCATCAAAAAAATTAGAAGCGACACAGTCGCTATTCCTCCCAAATAGAATAACCAAATATAATCCATTTCTTTATACTCCCTCCCATGCACTACTTATCATGACGCGTCTTAGACTATAGATCCCTACAAAAATGATGACCAAAGAAAGTCCAATAAACGTCATCATAACAGAGGTTACAAGCTCCCCTGTAGAAGGTAATTTTCCACTAGGCTTTACTAGGGGAAAAGTTTCTCCTGACGATGGAACGACAGGTTTCGTTGGATTCAATGACATTTCTTCTTTCAAAAAGGAAATACCAACATTCGTTTGGTCAGACCTTTCCATTGCCTGCACATTCGTACAAAAAAGGAAGCTACTCATTCCCATCAGACAAAGAATGATAATGCTATATTTTTTCATTTTTTTGTCCCTCTTTCATTTTTCTCTTTCTTTTTCGTCTATTTTTTCTTTTTTGCCACTCTTTCGTCAGTTTTTTCCGACGTATGACAAGTCCTATGACCAGTAAAACTACTCCAATAAAGGATAGAATTGTCGCAATCTTTACCCATGTCGGAGTAATAATTTTAAAACCACTTTCTTCGTTCATTTTTTTTGCTTGTTCACCGCTTATAATAAACTCTTTTTCAAATGACCACTCATTTAACTGATTGTTTCCTTTTATTTTAAGTATATACGTTCCTGCCTTTATTTGATTGGTTCCCCAATCCATTTCCAAATCAAAGTGACTATTTGGCGCAAGCATGTAATTTTCAACTTTTTTTTCTTTAACGATGTCTGTTTTTCCTTTTTCCTGAATCGTTGCCATTAATTGTAAATTCGTCAAAATCTTAGACTCTGGATTTTGTAGCGTTCCCAAAACCATTTTCTTGCCTCGTTTAATACTTGCTTTTACCTCAGTTAAATTTAATGTTTTTGAATTTTTGTAATCATCACCGGTTTCTGATGCAAAAAGCCCTATTCGATACGAAAACTTATTGCCGACAGTTTCCTCCTCGTCTTTATTTTCTAATTGAAAAACGAGCGCTCCCATTTTTATCCCGTCATACGGTAGTTTGGGAGGTTTTACTTTGATGACTACTTCTTTTTCTTCATAATTCTCTACAGAGATATTTGGTGTTTCTATTGTTGTCAATGAACTGATAGGATCTTTTAAGGTCTCGTCCAATGCTTTTGAATCTGTGGTATATTCAATCGTTCCTCCGTCACCAGTAAAAGCATCTTCGGCATAAATTTTAATACGTACTTTTTCTTTCTGTGTACTTTTTACTTTTACTTTTAATTCCTCTTCCACACCTGGAGATGTTTGAATATAGAAATAACTTTTTTCTGGATCTATTTGTTTGCTACTACGAACTGCTGAAACAGTGTACCCTAAATTTGTTTCTTCTTTCGCATTCACTTTTTGTGGGAAGACAAAGGAAAAAAAACTTATCAGCAAAAGGACATACAGTATTTTATTTGTTTTCATCTTGTTATTGCTTCTCCTTACTTGATTGATGAGGAACATCCATATGGTAAAACAGCTCTACATAATAGTGGTTGTTTTCATCTAAATAAATTTCCTTTTCTGCGACCAAACTTTTCTTCTCGAAAAAATCATGTATAAACACTTGGGCTCTTTCTTCCGCTTCTGTTTCTGTTTGAAAAGGTCCTATAATTTCAAGCAGATCCCTTTCTTCATCGTTCGCTGTCTTTTTAGCCATCGTGAAGCTAAGAACAAAGATGATGTAAACAACACTCATACTTAACACAATAATCACTAGAAAAATTGGCCACAATATGGTAAAGAATGAAGCAACTACGGTTAGAATACTTACACCGTAAAAAAAGTAATAAAGTCGTTGCTCTTTGTGATTCTTTTTAAAAAAATGACCAATTGTGCTGAAGAAAAATAGAGCAACATATACTAAAAAACTTAAACTAAGATACATCAGTGATTCTATCCAGTTATCATTCAAAAAAGAAATAATTTGGTAAAAAAGTGTGCGACTCTTGTCAATATAAAAATACGCATCTTGATAAAAAAGATAAAATTTACTCACGTATAGAGCCGTCGCAGCTAATGCTAATCCTACGAATAGGTAAATAAATTTATTTTGGGTTTGGGTCGTTTCTATTGGTTGGACCATAACTACCTCATCAATCCTTTGTTTTTTTTTAATCTCTATCAATACATACTGATTTTTTTTCTCTTCAAAAAAACTATTCGTTTTTAATGCTTCACTTGATACACTTGTTTTTTGAGAACAACTGTCTATCATGCAATAGATAGATGATTTTTTTATATTACCTACCACCTTCTAGTCTCTTTATGTTTAGAGATAGAGACTAGAGGTGCCTTTTATTTGCAATATTTATGAACCATCCCTATTGGCCCATTATATTGGTCCGCAATGGTTCGGATGTTTTTTTTGTTTATAATGACTTTATTGTCTATTATTGAATTCACTTCCTTATTGATCTTCTTTTACAGAGAGAAAATACCCTTTGTTACGTACAGTTTTAAGATAGACTGGATTTGATGGGTTTTCTTCTATTTTTGTTCTAATATGAAACACAATATTTGCAATCCGTGAACGGCCATTTTCTAGTGTTAAAGTTTCCATCCACAGAACCTTCATCAGTTCATCGTAGCTAGCGAATTGTCCTTCAATGTTGTTTAAATGATCAAGTAATTTAAACTCTAACTTAGTGAGAAACACTTCTTCCCTACCATCTATTCTGATAACAAAGCGGTTTGGCAACAATTCAATAGAACGATTACTTTCTTCCTGTTCTACTTCTACCGATTCTAACTGTCCCATATTTTTTGTATTCAATAGATTCGATAGAAAAAGAGAAAATTCATCCGGAGCAGTTTGCTGATCAAATACTTGAGTCACGCCCAATTGGAGAAGTACCATACGGTCTATTTTTTTTGATTCCTTGACTATCACAAAAATAATCTCAGGATTACTTACTTTCTTACTAACTAAAAGTTCGCATATATTTAACATCACCTCTTCACTAGATTGTTCGGAATAGTCAATAATTATAATGTCTATAGAAGAATCAGCTACACTATTAAATTCATCGTCTAATTTCAAAAGTGATAATTTTTTTTCATGAAGTACTTCTATGTATGAGGAATATGTATCTTGTTTGTTTGAAATAATCCCTATGTTTATCATAATTCATCCTTCTTTCTTCGTTTTTATTTTTACGTTATACTATGTGTATGGGAATTAATCTCCCTAAATTATTTTTTCTCAGAATTAGTCCTTCTAAGTTGAATCATACTCGCTCTTTTTACAGCAACACTTCTTATTTAAAGTGACCATTTTTTTGACGGCTACCAAATCGAGCCTAGTGCTTTTTCCTGACTAGTTAGCCATTTAAATTTAATGTCGCATCTACTATCGACATTGCTTGTTCTCTTGTTTCCCATAGGGATCCTGCGTACGTATCAAGCGTTAGTTTAATTGACTGATGCCCCAGTAATCGACTTAACGTCGCAATGTCGATGCCATTTTCAATACAACGTGTGGCAAATGTATGCCGTAACGCATGGAAATGGATCGAGGGAATCTTTGCCTGTTCCACGGTTTGTTTAAAGTGATAATTAATTAATCGCGGCTCTGCAAAAGAGTTTTTATTGTTCACTACATAGTTTCCAACAGATAATTTTTTCTTCTCCGTTAAGTACGTTAGTAGATTTTGAGCTATCGGTATTTTTCTAACAGAATTTTTTGATTTTGGTAAATCGAAAATCACTTCGGTCTTTGCGGATTTACCAGTGACGGAAACCCTTTGGATTGTCCGGACGACATGAATAATTTTATTTTCTAAGTCAATGTCTGACCATGTTAAACCACTGATTTCTCCAATCCTAAGTCCGGTATATAAAGCAATAATGACGGGTGAGCACTCGGTGTTTTGTAAAGCTGCTTTTTCTAATTTTCTTTGTTGTTCAACGGATAGTACACCAATCTCTTTTTTCTTAATTGGAGGAAAGACAACACCATCAAAAGGATTATCTAAGATTGCTTTTTCCGTATAGGCTTTATTGATGGCACTTTTAAAAATCGTCAAGGTATTGTGGATACTTGTTGTACTTAAACCTTTATCTGATAAAAGAAACAACACTTCAAGGATGTCTTTTTTACTGAGTTTACTCAGCTTTTTCTTCCCTAGATAGGGAAGAATATGATTGTGCATTTTAGTTTGATAAGACGCGTACGTGGACTTTTTGATTTGTCGGATAATCAAGTGATCTAGCCAATAAACCAACCATTCTTCTACTGTTCCTTGAAAAAAATCAGCGTGTTGCATTTGAAAACGATAATGTGATTTGATTCGTTCTAATTCTACTTTGACTTCGCTGTATTTTTGTCCGTATACATAGCCATACACTAGTTTTCCCTGCTTATTTCGACCTTTACGGTATCTACCTTCCCAGCGGCCGTCTCTTCTTTTATAAATATTTTCTCCCTTTTTAGCCATGAGTTACTTCCTTTCTAATTGACCATGTATTTGACGGCTTTAAATAAATAAATTGTTGTTTTTCAACATTATTCCCATGATATAAGGGGATAAAAATTAAATAATTCACATTATTTTACTATAGACTTTTCTTTTTCTTTATATTATAATAACTTTTGTGAATGTTTTTGAGCGAAACAATGTGATTACCCTATTGATTCTTCTTCTTAGAAGGACTAATTCTGAGAAAAAGAATTTTTTTCACCTCTGTTTCATCAACAACATTAGTATACTTAAACTAAAATATAAACGACTTGAAATGAAACGCTTCCAAATCAGTTTGGTGCGTTTTTTCATTTTATCGATATCTTTTTATATAAATACAATCCAACCTAAAAACAAAAAAATAAGCCACAAAATAAATTGTGCCTTACTTTTAAAAGTATTTTCATGCCTAGACTAAGTCCTCTATTATGAGACAGTTTATTTCTCGAAAACTTGTTCCTTAGTGTTCTAATGATTCAATTACTTGTCTAAGTTGTTTAACGGATTCTCTGAATTGCAGCTGCTCATTAGCATCGATATTCAGCTCAATAATTTCTCTAACACCAGATTGATTTACCACTGAAGGTACACCAGTAAATAGACCTGATTCTCCATATTCACCATTTAAATAGGAAGAAACTGGCAAAACTGCTTGTTCGTTGTTTAAAACAGCCTTTACAATTCTTGCTGTACTCATTCCAATTCCATAATACGTAGCCTGTTTGCGATCAATAATTTCATAAGCAGCATTTTTTACTCTATCTGAAATTAAAGCTAAGTCTTCAATACCTAAACGATTATTCTTTACAATAAATTCTAAAATAGGTTTACCGCCAACTGTAGTATGAGACCATACCGCTACCTCTGAGTCACCGTGTTCCCCAATTATATACCCATGGATACTTCGTGGGTCGATTTTTAATTTTGCAGCCAGTTCTTTTCTAAAACGAGTTGTATCTAGTGTTGTTCCTGTACCCAGTACTCGATTAGCTGGGAAGCCAGATGTTTTCCACGCAACATATGTTAAAACATCTACTGGATTGGAAGCAACTAACAATATCCCATCAAAGCCTGTATCCATTATTTTCTGAACGATTGATTTCATAATTGATGCATTGATATCAACTAACTCTAAACGCGTCTGTCCTGGCTTTTGATTGGCACCTGCTGTTATGACTACTACATCAGCATCGTGACACTCTTCATAATCTCCTGACCATACATCTACATTCTCTTGTCCCCAAGAAACTCCATCTAATAAGTCTAAAGCTTCACCTTCAGCTTTTTCTTGATTTACATCAATGAGAACAAGTTCATTCACGATTCCTTGATTAATCATAGAATAGGCTATGCTCGTTCCTACAAATCCTGTTCCTACTACAACTACTTTTCTACTGGTTTTTTTCATCGATCTTCGCCTCAATTCTAATTTAATCGTAACAATGAGAAAATAAGGTATCCTGCTCATTGACACTTTTACTTAATTTGTATCTTTTTTATTAGCTTAACTTCAATTATTGTCCTTTTTTAACTCTTGTATTCAGTCTCTTTTTCACTTTCTTGCTTACATTAATATAAATTCATTATAAAACGATTTTAAAAAAAACAACAATATCCTATCTGAATTGTTACTATTACTTTTTTTGATAGTTAAAACGATTCATTATTAAACGTTGTTTCTCTCATCCAAATTTATTTTTTCAAGCTTTTGCTTCTATAATACTACGTCAATTTTTGGAATGTGTTTTTTCCTTGTGTATATTTTTATGAAAATGTACACTGTGTATATAATAAATGAGAAAAATATAAAAAAGAGAGGATGAGTATAGTGGATGGAGTCATTCGCGTTTACATCATTGAAGATGATTTTGTATTTCGGAAGAAAACTCACGATATCGTTGAGTCATTGCCATTATCAGACGACTACTTTTCTTTGGAAGTGATTGCTGTGGAGAATTTTGACTCTTTTTTCTCTACACTAAATAAGTTAGTCATCTTAGATAATGATATTTTTCTTGTCGATATTGATTTACAATCCTATTATTCTGGTATTGAACTTGCTAAAGAAATTCGTCAGAAAAATAAGAACTGTTTTATTCTATTTTTAACAAACTTAGAAGATAAAGCCTTAGAAATCATTAATCAAGATATTAATGCAAAATCATACATTATTAAAGGTACTAGCTTAGATACTTCCATCTTTGAAAGCCTATTTCATTCTATAAAAATGGAAATCATTAAACGTATACAAAATAAAGATAATTACATCTCTTTTAAAAAATTTGGTGAAATTATCTTCATTAAATACGAAGACATTCTCTACATTACTTCTGTATCCGGAATGCGAGGTACACTGGCAGTCCATACGATCAATTCTGAACAGATAGTTGAAGGTTCCATTAGCAAGTTAAGAAAAGAAATCACTACCCCTTATCTTTACACTGGTTTGAAATCGTATATTATCAATCTAAATCAGCTTCAATCATTGAATCGTTCAATTGGGTTAATTATATTTAATGGCGGCTATGAGTTAGAGGTTGGGCTTAGCATCATTGATAAGTTAAATAAAGTTTTATAGTAAGGCAAGAACCACTGGAGGTGTAAATCATGGAAGCGTCAGTATTAACTATTGTAACTACTTTATTTGCAGTCAATCTTTTGCAAACATGTTGGATTGTCGGCTATAAAAAATACTTTTCGCCCCAGCAAACATTTATTTTAACGGGATACATGTTTTTTCTTTTACTTATCAATTATTTTATTAGTACTAATTTCAGTTTCAGTCTACTTATTCCTTTTATTTTAATTGAATCAGGATTTATACTCTATTTCACAAAAAGCTGGGCTTTGACTTTACTTTATTCAATATTACAAAATATGGTCATGCTTATTTCTTGGCTATTTACGTGGGATATTATTTATATTTCACGGTTGAAAGATATAATTTCACCTGAACAATTTCTCTTCTTTAAGCCCATAGCTATTATTTCACAGCAGCTATTGCAGGTTGCTCTATTATTAATAGTAAAAAAAATTAGTAGTAAGTACTCAATTTTTAATTCTATTGCGCAACTTCAAAAGAAATATATCGCTACATCCGTTTTTGGTTTCGTTTTACTTTATTCTTTAAATATTCTCAGACAAGGTAGTATTGTTCAGTTTGGACTCCTACCTTTTTTCCAGTTAACACTTATATTACTAGCTCTTTCAATTGTTTTTTGTTATCTAATATATATAATTAGCCGCTTTTATCAACAACAAACACAAATTTCTCTTCTTTCTAAAAAAACGGCAAGAGAATTACAAAACATCGACTTAGCTAATGAGTTTAGACATGATTATCGAAATATTCTTTTAAGTTTAAATACGTATCTTGATCAAAAACAATTTGAACAAGCAAGTACGTATCTATCGTCTATTATCAACTATTCTAAATCTTTTACTGAAACGAACTACTATGCCCAAATCTCCACAATCAATATTCCTGCTGTACAAGGATTATTGCTCCATTTTTTTGAAAAATGTGCAAATCTAAAGATACCCGTTCAGTTTTTTACAGATCAAAATATTTCTGATTTTGATCTAACAATCAATTTAGTTGATTTTATTCGTTGCCTATCCATTCTTTTAGACAATGCAGTAGAAGCTTCTGTTGCCGTAGAAAAACCACTAATTCAGCTGACAATGATACATAAAAACCAAGACTTGTTTATTGAAGTCAAAAATAAGTCCGAAGCACCAATTGTGATTGAAAAAATTTTTAAAAATAATTTTACAACTAAGAAGGGACATCAAGGAAAAGGAATCCCTATTTTTGTTAAACTATTGAAACAATATCGAAAAGTAACTTATTCTTTTTCTAGAGAAAACAATTTTTTTGTAGCCTCATTTACTTTGCCTACAAACCGGTTAAAAAAATAGCTTATAATAAAACTTTCCCCAACTGATACATTCTAGATACTATTCATCCTAAAAATACTAAGCTTTATCTTCTTTTGTTTCGTTATTCTCATTTTACAGGTGTATTTGAAGATAGTGCATTTAGAAATCTCATACTTGTTTCTAAATGCATTATTTTCAAAACACCTTCTATTATAAGGAGTAGTTTTATTTTAGCACTTGATAAGCTACTACTTATTTTCTGACTCGTTTTCAAAAGGGATTTAGTTTCGTTGTTTATGGCAATCTATCTGAATATTACTTAACATTTTAAGAATATCGCTATTCGGATGACTTTTCCCATTTTCCCAATTCGAAATACTTTGTCTTGTTACATATAATATATCTGCTAATTCTTGCTGTGTTAAATTTAATTGTTGTCGCTTCTTTTTTACATCTGTAATCATTGTCTTCCCCTTACCAGTAATAATATAAACTTATTATAGGACTATTTTTTCATAAAAAACAATATTGGTTTTGAATAGTTACAATTACATTTTCTAATATTTAAGGAATCTGATTTTTCTTCTATTCTGCTTAAATCAACTCAGTAAAAATAAAAAACACCTAGAACTGAAATACTCAATTCTAGGCATTTTTTTACTTTTCTATCTTTCGATTACGCTAAATAAGTCGTCGCCATTTCTTTATAAATATCTACCATTTCCAAATAGTTATCCACATCTACATATTCATCCACTTGATGCGGTGTTTCATTTCCTGGACCAAAAATAATCACTGGAAAAGCTTTTTTGCCTTTTGTAAATTCAGCGGCATCCGTCGTTCCAGATACACCAACCATTGGAATATCCACATTGACTTGTTTTTTCGCTACTTGTTGGGCAATTTTTGCGATATCAGAATCTTTTTCGCTTTTCACTGAAATTTTATTGGCTTCAATGCTCAATGTTAAATGATACGTATCTTTTTGGTTTAACTCATCGATCAGTTCATTCATTTTTTTGATAACAAGGTCATTATCGTAACCAGGAATCGTTCTAATATTTCCTTGAAGACTTGCTTCACTAGGAATACTGTTGATTTGTTCCCCGCCAGAAATCATGGTTACATTATAGATAAAGTCTCCCAACACTTCGTCTGTGTGGATTTCACTACGGAATAATTGATTCGCTCTTGAATAGAAATCATTTAGATGATCGATTGCATTAACGCCTAATTGCGGCATTGAGCTATGAGCGTTCTTACCTTGAGACTCTACTTTAAAATTGATCGATCCCTTATGAGCATAAACGATACCAGCATAGCCGGAAGGTTCACCAATTACCATTGAGGTTACATCATCCACATAGCCTTCTTTGGTTAACTGTTCTGCACCTAATTCTCCGACTTCTTCCCCTACTGTAGCGATCAAACGAAGACGTCCATTGAACGCTGCATTCTCTTCTTTTAATTCAATCATTGAAATAGCCATTGCCGCTAAACCACTCTTCATATCACAAGTGCCGCGACCATACATTTTGCCGTCACGAATTTCAGGTTTGAACGGATCTGATGTCCAATCCGCTTCATTTCCAGCAGAAACAACATCCATATGTCCTGAGAAAGCTAAAACTTTTTCGTTATTTTTATTGCCGATTTCAACAATTAGATTGTCACGGTCTTTATCATATTCTAAAAAGCTTGAGTCGATGCCATGTTTTTTGAATAATTTGCTTAAATACTCAGCGACTTCTTTTTCATTGCCATTGACTGATTTGATTGCGACGATGTCTTTTAAGATTTGAATTTTTTCTTGTTTTTCCATGTTGTTTGCCTTCTTTCATTTGATTCATTCAGCTTTTGATCGTGTGTGAAAAACTGGATAAATTTGTTTACAAATTAACTATACACCTAAATAGGAAATTCGTTAAATAAAAGAGGTTCATTTTATTATGCCTATTTATGAAAAGATTCACAAAAAACTTCATTTTTTATTTGTTTAATATATAATTAATAGATAATAATAAATAAAAGAAAGAAGATTGCAAATGAAAAAAATTGCTAGTTTCATAAGTTTTTTTGCTATTTTACTAATTGTAACCTGTTTTCCCAAAACTTCATACGCAGTAGATCAACTGGTTTTTGAAGGCCCTACATTAGATACTCCTTATGCAGGTCAAACTCAAATTTCTGGGTATCTTGCAGCATTCGGTACCTTGCCTTCTGGTGAAAAAGTTCCTGTAAGTAAGTTTGATGGTGCAGCTTGGATCGTAATCAATGGGAAAACGTATAATGGAACAACTGCTGGAAATCAGATGTTTGATTACACCGTTACAAAAATTGATGACGAAAAATACGCCTTTACGTTCAACCTTCCAGACAATATCGTTTTAAAAGAGGGGGATAAGATAAGTACTTTTGTGATTCCAGCAACTGTAGAAAATCCTTCAAATTACCCTCAATTGTCTCACAAATTCTCTGGAGAATACATCGTCCAAAAGAAAGCTGATCCGCTACCTGGTGAAGATGTCTTGGTTACATACCTAGATGAAAATGGCACTGAAATTGCCCCTAAAAAACCAATCAGTGGTATGGTAGACGATCTTTACGATGCTACAACAGCCGAGTACAAACTGACTATTGACGGTTACACCTTAGACGAAACAAAATTACCTACAAATGCGACTGGGACTATCAGCCAAGTAAGTCAAATCGTTACCTATACGTATAAAGAAAATCCCATCAAAGCTCATGACGTCACTGTGCGCTATGTTGATGAAAAAGGCAATCAACTAGCTGATTCAAAAACGATCAGCGGGTCGATCGGCGAACCTTATGATGCCTCAACAGATGCCTACAAACCAATCATTGATGGTTATACCTTGGATGAAACCAAACTACCCACAAATGCGACTGGAAAACTAAGTGCCCTCGATCAAATCGTTACTTATACGTACCAAAAAAATCGAGTCAAAGCACAAGATCTGACTGTTCGATATCTTGATGAAAATGGTAAAGAACTCGTAGCATCACAAACCGTTAGCGGCTTGATCGGTACACCTTACGATGTCTCAACGGCTACTTACAAATTAATCATTGATGGCTATACTCTGGATGCAACCAAACTACCCACAAATGCTATCGGAACTCTGACTGATAAGAAGCAAACCGTTACTTACTACTATGTTGCCAATAAAAAATCAGATCAACCAACAGATATAAACCAAAAAAACTCTGGAAAACCAACAACACAAAATACAACCTCTTTAAAGAACAACAAGAGCTTTCCTAAAACAGGGGAAACTGCCACACAATCTATTTTATACCTTGGCGGATCATTGATTCTCTTAACTGGGCTTGCTTACCTAAGAAAAAATAAAACAACTAAGTCTCAATAATATGATAAAAAAAATGCTGGCAACAAGTGCCAGCATTTTTTTATTGAATAAAACAAAAAACCAGCTCATCATTTCTGATAGCTGGTTTCAATTCTATTCGTCAAAATAATTCCCAGGAACCACATTGATTGTTTTCGTACGTGTATCTACATCTTCCACATAAAGCAATGATGTATAGTCTTCAATCGCACGTTGCCCTTTAAATTTAGACTCTGCAAAGACAGTGATCCCAACAAGCTCTGCCTCAAATTCTTCGATCAGGCTCTTCATTCCATTGACCGTGCCGCCGCCTTTCATAAAGTCATCCACGACCAACACTCTAGAACCGCGCTTTAAGCTACGTTTTGATAATTCCATTTTTTCGATCCGTTCAGATGATCCAGAAACGTAATTCACACTAACAGTCGAGCCTTCTGTGATCTTCGAATCACGGCGCACGATCACAAATGGAACATTCAAGTAATACGAAACAGCTTGCGCGATCGGCACACCTTTTGTCGCTACTGTCATCACCGCATCGATTTGTTCCCCTAAATATTTAGAAGCAATGATTCTCCCAACTTGGCGCAACAATTCCGGCTGTCCTAACAAATCAGAAAGATACACATATCCTCCTGGCAACAGACGATCTTGCTCTGATAAACGTTCACACAAAGCCATAACTAATTCTTTTGATTCCTCATATGGAATTTCTGGGATAAACCGAACACCGCCGGCTGCTCCTGGAATGGTTTCAAGAATTCCCGTCCCTCGTTGTTTGAATGTTTTTTTGATGATCGCTAAATCCTCACTGATCGATGATTTCGCTGATTTGTAGCGCTGTGCAAAATGGGTCAAAGAAACCAATGTATGGGGATGATCCAACAAGTACTGTGTCATATCAATCAATCGTTCGCTTCTCCGAATTTTAGAATCTGTCACTTCTTCTCCTCTTTCCTTTAAGGTTTTTTATTCATTTGAATAATGACTAGCCCTTATTTTTTATAGGTTCGTTATACATTATTTTTCAACAAGTAAAATAAATGATACTTCCTCATAATCTATCGTTCCCTATTATAGGGTGTTTTCCAAAAAAAATCGAGCATTTTTTGACAAAATTGAAAAATAGTTCGCAATTTAAGAAACAAAAAAGAAGATAAGAGAAAAAACTTTCGTTTTTCCCTTACCTTCAGCTAACTTATTTATGCTTTTCTTTCACTCATTTTTTTATTTCGTTGCATCGTTACAACTACTTTACGGACAATACTCACAAGAATAAATAAAGCGATAAAAATCAAGGTAATGCTGGCACTTGGCGGTGTTTCTAAATAATAAGATCCCGTCAGTCCTGTTAGCATGCCAATCAATCCCATGATCACACTAATAATAATCACCGTGTTAAATCCTTTACCGATCCGCATCCCGATTGCAGCTGGTAAGACCATGATTGCTGATATCAATAAGGCTCCAGCAATCGGAATCATCACCGCAATCGCTACACCTGTGATCACGTTAAACAACATCGACATCCAGTGAATCGGTAAGCCATCCACATGAGCCGTATCTTCATCAAACGTCAACACATACATTGGACGTTTAAATAAAACAAACAAAATCACTAATACCACAAACAACACAGCTAAAATAATGACTTGCTGCCATGTAATCGTCACGATTGAACCAAACAGATATGACTGGATACTGGCCGCTGAATTTCCGCCACTTAGATTCATCAGAACCAGAGCTAACGCCAGTCCTCCAGACATTAAAATCGCAATCGAAATTTCCGAGTACGTACTATAGATCATTCGTAGATATTCTAAAATAATTGCTGCAATGATCACCACGACAAGTGTCATGATATCTGGATTCCAATTTAAGAAAAATCCTAATGCAACTCCGGCGAGCGATACATGAGAAAGAGTATCCGCCATCAAAGATTGTCTTCTGATCACAAGAAACACACCTAACATCGGCGCAATCACTGAAATAAAAGTTGCTGCTAAAAAGGCTTTTCTCATGAACTCATATGAAAGCATCTCCACTGTGAATCCTCCTTCCGAACTAAACGAATTTGTCGATCGGCATACGCTTTGATATCTTCATGATCGTGGGTGATCATCAAAATCGCTTTGCCATGATCATGTGCATTATGCCGTAAAAGGCGATAAAATTCATTTCTAGACGTTTCATCCATCCCTGTTGTTGGCTCATCTAAAATAAATAAATCTGGGTCTGTCGCAAAAATACGAGCCAAACTGATACGTTGTTTCTGTCCACCAGACAGTTCACCGATCCGCTTATGACGCATCTCCCACATACCAACTGCTTTCAACGCTTTTTCTACGTGTTGATGATCTCGTTTCGTTAAAGGTTTAAACCAGCGATTACGCGGAAAACGCCCTGAGCGCACTAGCTCGATCACCGTACTTGGAAACCCTGCGTTAAATGATGCCACTTGCTGAGGAATATAGCCGATACTCAGCTTTTCACCTGTGGTATTTTCTTTTGCGATCGTGATTTCCCCTTTAGTTGGTTTTAATAACCCTAAAGTACTCTTGATCAACGTGGACTTCGCTGCACCATTTTCTCCTGTTAGAATCACAAATTCGCCAGGATCAACATAATATGAAACATCTTCTAAGACTGGCTCATCATCATAATAAAATGTGAGGTCTTTGACTTCTAGATAATGCATGACTCTACTCCTTCTTCTGCCTTATAAACTGCCTAAAATCGGGAGAAAAAACTAAATGTCTTTTATCCCGATTCGCTTTACTTAATACTTTTCTTCAATGCGTCAAGATTGGCTTTCATCACTGAAATATAATCTTCACCTTTATCTTGTTCTTTTTGGGTAATACTTTCTAACGGATTAAGGACCGCTAATTCCACACCTGTTTCACTTGCTAATGTTTCAGCAACTTTTGATGAAGCCGATGTTTCAAAATAAATAACTGAGACATTATGTTCTTTAATATATTTTTTCAACTCTGCTAAACGACTCGGTGACGGTTCTTGATCTGGTGAAATTCCTGCAATCGACTCTTGCGTCAAACCGTATTGTTTCGCTAAATAGCCAAACGCTGCATGCTGTGTCACAAACGTTTTGTTTTTAGCATTCGTAAAGGCTTCTTTATACTCTTTATCTAAATCCTTCAACTTCTCAAGATAAGCTGTAGCATTTTTCTCAAATGTTTCTTTTTTGTCTGGGTATTTTTTGACTAATGCATCGCGAATAGCTTCAACTTCCTTTTGAGCTAAAACGGGGTCTAACCAAACATGTGGATCTAATTCGTGATCGTGATCATGCTCATCATGGTCTGCTTCTTCCTCGTCATCGTCATGTTCATGAGCTGCACCTGCCATTAAATCGATTGAACCTGCTGCTTCCACTACAGTCACTTTTTTCTCATCAACGTTTTCCAAAACATCTTTGACCCACGTCTCTAATTCATGACTGTTGTACACAAATACATCTGCATCTGTGATTTTGGCGATATCTTTGGCACTTGGTTCATAGTCATGTGGTTCTGTTCCAGCTGGGATCAACAATTGAACATCTCCGGCATCACCGACAACATTTTTAGCAAAATCGTACATTGGGTAAAAAGTTGTCACGACTTTTATTGTATCACTTTTTCCAGATTTATCTTGCTCTTTTGTTTGTCCACAGGCCGTTAGTGTAAAAATCACTGCTGTTAAAAGGAGTCCTACAATATATTTCCAGCTATTTTTTCTCATATCATTTATCCCCATTTCGATTTATCTTATTCAAATCGTAATATTTACGATTTACTAGCAAGAACTAATTTACCAGAAGGAAAAGAGAACGTCAAGGGAAAACAGAAAAAATCTTTAGTGTTTCTTATTTTATAGAAAAATGAAGAGATGCCATTTTGGTCATCTCTTCATTTACAACTTATTTTAATGTCCTTACAATATACACTTCATCACAAAAACCTTTTAAGCCATTATAAATCCGCTGCGCTCGTGTCTGCTTCTCACATAATGCAAAGACTGTTGGACCACTGCCGCTCATTAGTGCTGCGTCTGCTCCGTATTTCATCATACGATCTTTGATTTGTTGGATCACTGGATGACGCTTGATCGTCACCCCTTCTAAAGCATTGCCGATTTTTTCTGCCATCAATCGATAGTCATCCGTTTCGATTGCTTGCTTCAACCCATGAATATCAGGATGATGAATACTGTTGAAAGATAAACTTCCAAAAATCGAACTCGTTGAAACACTCATTCTAGGTTTTACTAAAACGACCCAGCACTGCGGCATTGATGGTAAAAACTCGATTTTTTCCCCGCGTCCTGTGACAAATGCCGTTCCTCCATGAATACAGTAAGGAACATCTGACCCAATTTTACTACCCAATTCTGCAAGTTCTTCAAAAGACAAGTCTAAGTTCCATAAACGATTCAGACCTCTTAAAGCTGCTGCACAATCACTACTGCCGCCAGCTAATCCTGCTGCAACTGGTATTCTTTTTTCTATATAAATTCTAACTCCTTGCGTAAGACCAAACGTATTTTTCAGTAATTCTGCTGCTTGGTATACGTGATTCCTTCTATCTACTGGTAAAAAGGAGCTATCTGTTTCAATCACTATTTCATTTTCCGGCAACAACTCAAAGGTCAGTCTATCTGCTAAATCTACACTAGCCATGATCATCTCTAATTCATGATAACCATCTTGTCTTTTATAGAGAGCATCCAACCCCAAATTGATTTTTGCGGGCGCTTTTTCTATGATTTCCATTCTTTTCACCTATCTAATCCCATTACCTGACCAACTTCACAATCTTTTAAATTCTAACATATGTCGTTGGAGAAGTATAGATTATATGAAAAATCGTGCTATTTTATATATAATTTAGGAACCCCAAAATAAGATTACTGAAAAAAGATGCAACAGAATTCTATTTTATTTTTCTTGGACGTTACATCCCAATCCTGTAATTTTTATTAACTCTTTTTCAGGATAAATACAAATGGGCAGTTTCCACTAAGTTCTCTCAAGTTAAATCTGACATACATGTAGCTATCCTTTTCATAATAAATTGGAAGTCCCTTGTTGGTAACACTAGCGCTCCCTGTTCCTCCATTTTCAATATTAACTAAATTGGTGTTTCCTGCACTTTTTTCCAATGAATGCTCTTGGAAAAAATCTGCACTGATTCTGCCTTTTCCTTCATAATCTGGTACGCCTCTAAATCCCCATGAACCTCCTACATCATAATACCCTGTTTCTGGCACTTTTAATTTCAACCAACCTGATTCCTGGAATTGTTTAGACTCAACTAGATTATGATATGTTAGTTCTTCAAACGTATATTCTACCGCTTCTCCTGCTGTTTTTCCTAACGGCGAATTTGTTCGTTCTCTAACCTCATCTGTAAACTCTTTTGCGGCACCAGATACTTGTTCTACCAACGTTAAGTTGAATGCTCCATATGTTTTAAACTCCATATAATAGCTATCATTTTCTTTTGTTAACGTTACAACGTTTGGTGTCGACGTCTCTAGTTTATATTGTGGGGCAAGTGTCGGCACGACTTTATTTGTAATGTTTAATTTGTATTTTTTATTGAGCTTATAATAGGTTGTAACATTGGGAATAGCGCCTACTTCACTACTTAACGATAAGTTTTCAGCCACGGTTACTATTGGTCCGCCTTCTTTGTTAGATTTTTTCAAGATAAATATAAATGGACAGTTTCCACTAAGCTCTCTCAAGTTAAATCTGACATACATGTAGCTATCCTTTTCATAATAAATTGGAAGTCCCTTGTTGGTAACGCTAGCGCTCCCTGTTCCTCCATTTTCAATATTAACTAAATTGGTGTTTCCTGCACTTTTTTCCAATGAATGCTCTTGGAAAAAATCTGCACTGATTCTTCCTTTTCCTTCATAATCTGGTACGCCTCTAAATCCCCATGAGCCTCCTACATCATAATACCCTGTTTCTGGCACTTTCAATTTCAACCAACCTGATTCTTGGAATTGTTTAGACTCCACTAGATTATGATATGTTAGTTCTTCAAACGTGTATTCTACCGCTTCGCCTGCTGTTTTTCCTAATGGTGAGTTTGTTCGTTCTCTAACCTCATCTGTAAACTCTTTTGTGGCACCAGATACTTGTTCTACCAACGTTAACTTGAATGCACCATATGTTTTAAACTCCATATAATAGCTATCCTTTTCTTTTGTTAACGTTACAACGTTTGGTGTCGACGTCTCTAATTTATATTGTGGGGCAAGTGTCGGCACAACTTTATTTGTAATGTTTAATTTGTATTTTTTATTGAGCTTATAATAGGTTGAAACATTGGGAATGGCGCCTACTTCACTACTTAACGATAAGTTTTCGTCAACGGTTAATAGTGGTTTGCCTTCTTTGTTAGATTTTTTCAAGACAAATATATATGGACAGCTTCCACTAATTTCTCTGAAATTCAACTTCACATACATGTAACTGTCTTTCTCGTAATAAAGTGGAAGTCCACTATCTCTACCACTGCCACTGCCTATTCGACCATTCTCAATATTAGCTGTTAGTGTTTTCCCTGCACTCTTATTTAGTGTATGCTCTTGGAAAAACTCTGCACCTACTGTGCTTCTTCCTTCAAAATCTGGTACAGCTCTAAATCCCCATGAGCTTCCTACTTCATAATAACCCGTTTCCGGCACTTTTAATTTCAACCAACCTGATTCTTGGAATTGTTTAGATTCCACTAGATTACGATATGTTAGTTCTTCAAACGTGTATTCTACCGCTTCGCCTGCTGTTTTTCCTAATTTTGACTTAACAGTAACTTGTATTTCCGTTTTCACATTGAATTTCTCATTAATTGCACTAATTGTGACTGTACCGCTAGATTTTCCTACAAGCTTTCCTTCTTGGTTGATAGAAACAATCGAATCATCTGTGCTAGTCCATTTTATTTCTTTATCTGATGCATTTTCTGGTACTATCTTGGCCATTAGTTGTCTAGTGTCACCAACACTTATTTCCATATTTTGTGAATCTATAGAAATACTCTCAACAGGAACTATGGGCTCATTAAATGAAACAGTCATATTTCTATTTGAGTTACTTTCAATTGTGAGATCAAATTCACCAAACCCATCCGCTATTTTTGAAGATGGATTGGTATCTTTTGAAAGTTTGGTTGCTTGCTCCTTATTATGTGTATTGATCCCTACATAATAAAATGGATCGGCATTCCATACACCGCCACTCTCATAATAAGAATAACCTCTTGTGCTTTCATCTGCTTCTAACACTGTGACAAGTTGCTTCCCAGAGGTTTGATTTTGTGTATAATTTTTATTGATTCTATAAATAGCTATTCCTCCTGAATGAATCGCATTTCCGCGTTTCATTCCTTCGTCATAACCAGAAAGTTGTCTATTTTCAATCAAAAAATACTCTTTTTCGTCTGCTGAGTTTACTTTTAAGATTGTTGGTGTTCCCTCGTCTATCGACTGAACGAGTTTTCCTGATTGCGAAGTGGTTATTGTTTCAACAGCCATTCCTAATAATGATTTAGAATACGCATCTAAGCCAACTGGTGTTGTCCCACTCTCTTCACCGGGGCGTGCCCCCCAGCTACCAGAAGCCATTACACTAGTATAGCTTAAACCAGAACCTTTCTTTTCCGTTACTCCATTTTCATCTTTGAACCCAACATTATATAGATCAGGCAATCCTATATCATGGCCAAATTCATGCGCTATGATTCCCAAAGTGGCTTGTCTCGCCGCATGTTTCTCGCCAAATTGAGTATAGTAATCTAAAACAGTATCATCTAATTTTACTCGAAGAGAATTTAATGCCCAGCGGTGTCCCCAGACTGCCGGTTCTGAGACATTCCCATAAGACTGTTCTTGTCCTGCGACAATGACCATAAAATGAAGCTCATCTGTTTCTATTCGACCGTTTCCATTTGTATCATATTGTTTGTAATCAATATACTGATCTGCTTTTTCCAAAGCACTTCTTGTGATTTTTTGATTTTCAGTAATCAACTGTTGTCCTGTATTCGGGTGGTTCCCATCAAGGGGCAATCGAATGATTCCATCATCGGGACTGCCATTCGTTTCTCTTGCCGGCTCTATTCCAATGCCATTATTGGTGCTCGTTGAATAATAGTTTTTCAACGATGGGGCTGCTTCCCCAAAAACAAGTTTACTCCAGTCCTCATCAGAATATTTTAGTTTAACATCTTCAAATTCAACCAATAATACTAATAGATTATGGTCTTTCTTTTTACCACTTTTAACCTTTATTTCAGGTTCTTTTTGCTCTATTTCAAGTTCTTGTACATTTCTTTTTGATTGTAGTAACGTTTGCTCGTCTGCAGCATCATTTGGCTGGGTATCAATTCCAACTTTTGATTTAGACAGAGTTGTCGGGATCTGGGCATTTCTAGTATTGCTTTTTTGTAGATAATACCAAAACCCATCTTCTCCTTGTTCTAGACCAATCCCTCCTTCTGTCACAACATAATTAAAGTGCTCATCCCCTTTGGTTTGCGCTTTAAATGTTTCTCCAGATGGTTGTTTAAATGAGAATACTTCTGGATTTGCTGGAGAAGCATCCACCATTTGAGTCCCCATTATCATAGAACAAAATACCAAACAACTAAACAATTTCTTTTTCAAAATATAACCTCCTTTATGATATAAATTAATTATATCATAATTATATACCGTTAATACTAAACATTTATGATATTGATTATACAAAAGATATATATTTATTATATTCATATGTAATTATATGAATGGCTTTAAGAAAATAGAAGAATATGCACCATCTTTCTAAGCCAAAACCAACAGTTTTTGGGAATCATACATTTTAAAGAAACTGACACACTTTTTTATGTCAGCTCTATTATTGATAAAATTATGATTGTACTGTTTGATAGCCTAATATCCTGATTCTTCTTGATTGATTTTATTCGATCAATACTTTTAAGTTTTGATAGCACGTTAGAAAAACTATTACTTTTTTGATTGATAGACTACTTTCTCATTTTATTCGGTACATGATTTAAGCCAAAGTTACACAAATAGTGCAGCAAACCAAAAGTGAAGCTTTAAATATAAAAAAACTTTACCAATCTATTGTTTACATATTATTATCATTAAGTTATTATTAAATTACATAGAGGAGGTATCTTATGAAAAAAATATTACTAACATCCATTCTTCCATTAAGTTGTGTGATTGCATTGTCAGCAAGCTATAGCCTTGAGGTTGAAGCAGCATCAGCAAACGTAGGCGGTGTTACTTTCAGTAATGGAGGATACACAAATACCACAAATTTTTTGAACACGACTTGGATATATAATGGGAGTAAAGATAAGGATGGAAATGCTATTCGTCTTAAAAATGATTCGGCCACTACTGTAACCTTAAGTTCAAACACACGTGTTATTCTTACTGAAAATCAGAATTACAAGGGAAAGAGTATTACAATAGAAAGTCACGATGGGAAACCGATTTTACCACCCTTACCGCCAGCTTATCACTATAAAGTTTATAATTACCAGACAGTTAAAGACGGCAATGTCGGATTAAGTAATTATGGTTTTAGTAAAAAAACATCATCTATAATCGTAGAAGATTTAGGATCTGAACCAAAAGTGCCTGTCGTATACGAACATGATACATTTGGTGGTCGAAAACAAGAACTAAGTGCTAGAAACTATAGAAAAAAAGACCTTTCATTTGGTAATGATAGAATTTCAAGTATACGAGTTCCTGAAGGATACACTGTACAACTATTTGATGATGACAAATACAAGGATAGAAATTATATTTTTAAAGGTCCTATGCATGTACCATTTTTAGAAGGATTTAATGATAAAACATCATCTATGAAAGTTACTAAAAATTAATAACACATACAATCAGCAATTAAATAAACTTACTTGAAATTAATCCAACTTGAACTTTTTGGCAGACTCTTCTGTGTACTGCAGAAATAGTCTGCCCAATTTTGTTTCAATCTTTTTGTTATCAACCTCTACCCAAAACGAATGTTTTTGGGAATTAGACAATTAATAGAAACTGACTCAACGTGCTTGTGTCAGTTTCTAATCATTATATGTATGTATCACGAAAAAAGTGATCTAGCCGCTGCGCAAGATCACTTGTGATATCTCAATTAAACAGAAGAACCAATTTTTTTGAATGATCTGTTTCTAATTGAATAATTTGATTTATCAGTCTTCCGTATCTTCGATAATTCCGTTTGACTCTACATACGTTCTTTTGAAAGACATGTAATCCTTATAGGCTTCTTCGATTTTTTTTCTAGAAATTATCTCCCATTCACTTTTTAATCGATCACTGTGAGTTTGATAATCAGTTTTATTCAAATCTGAATCTACATCCATTTCTCCACCAAAACCAATAAAATCTTCTAAATTTTGGACAATTCCTGCTTCACCAGCAAAACATAATTCATAATCCGCATAAGTGAATTTAATATCTTTTTCTTTTAATTCATCAAAGGTAAAGCCTTCTATTAACATTTTTTCCAGATCTAATCCATCTTCATAATACACTTCTAATAATACATGCTTCATTCTAGTTTCCAAAATAATAAACTCCTTCTAATTTAATATTTATGCCCTCTGATTACATCCTTCAACCTAATTTTTCCTTTTCCGTCAGTTTCATAAGTTCCACGGATTCCACCTCTATTATTACCTGTCCCTTTGCCTTTAATATCAAAAGCACGTTCACCTTTTCGGTTTCCGGAAAGAGCGTGGTCATGTAATCCAGTTTTATCTCCTTTTGATAGTTTATCTAAGGCATTATCCAACGCTTTTTTCTGTTCTGGAGAAAGTTTTTTTATTTTTCTTTGTACGTCCTTAGGTATCTCAATTTCAACTTCGTCTGTATTTGCATCACTAAACGAAATAGACGGAGCATTATTCAGCGCTGTCAAAACACCAGCAGAAAGAATCGCCGTTCCTATACCTTTAACAACATTCTTTATATTTCCTAAACCTCCGAGGCCTGGTATAGCAATCGATGGATCAACAATTCCCTTTTTAACAGTCATTTCAATAAAACGATTAGCTGGTAATGAATCTCCGCACGTATTAATCGCTGCATACAATTCAGGAAAATCTTTCGGATTAAGATACTTTGATCCTTTTAAAATCATGTACTCATAGCCATTCCCGTTCTTTAACCGCATGACATCGTATCCGTTTAACAGCTCTTTTGCTGCTTTTATTTCAGCAGCTCTTTTTGATTCTAATGCTTTTTCACGTGCTTTCCAGCGATCATTGATCGGCTTTGCCCAGGACATATTTAATCTTCCTAAATCAAACGTTCCTGAAGCTGGATTCCACGCTTTACACTCTTTTACTTGTGCAAGACCCGCATTAAATTCTTGCTGACTCGCTTCATAATCTGAAAAGAAACTTGCTGATTGACCATCGTAGGCATGAAACTTTTCTAATTTTTCTCGACGTTTATCAATACTTTCACAGGCATTGATATATCTCCGTTCTAAGTCTGGTCGTGGTGTTTTAGCAGTACTCATTTGGTGGTCTAAACGCTGCTTTAACTGCTCAAACTGATTAATTTCTTCTAGGATCAAATCTTCATCCGTATCAATCCCACTTACTGTTCCTTGATATTCACTAAGAAACTTTTTATGTGCACTTTCCAACGCTTCACCAGTCATTATAGCAGATTGACACAACGGTGTATAAGCCACCATAAAATAACTTTTGGCTGAATCATAAGCTTTGCTAGATAGTGGTGCTGATAAAAATAACTGAATACTGGATTGTAATGAATTGATTGCTTGGTTCGCTTGATTGCTTAATTGTGACGCTTGTATAGATCGCGACTGTGCTTCGCTCACATAAAATTTAAGCCCCATTTTCTTTCTCCTCCGACTTCTTCCAAAACGCATGTTGCTCTGCTTTGAGTTTTTCTTCCTGATCAAACAAGCTGCGTTCGTCTTTTTTAAGCTGAAGGAGTTGTTCATCAAACTCTCGTTGGGCTTTTTTTGCAAGGTGAAGACTATCGTCTCCTCGTTCTTCAAAGAAAGATCGTTCCTCAGGATCACAATTTCCTAAGACAAAATCATAAGCTGCTTGCTCTTGTTGTTGTAGCTGGAAATATTCTTCTTGTAATTCTTCAAGGTAACGTTGCTCTTTTCTACTAGCTAACTGATCGTCCTGAAGTTGTTCAAGTCGGATTCTGAACTGATAGTTCTGCTGATCAAATTCTTTTTGTTCCTGAATTTCACTCATTATAGACCTCCAGGAAAGTTGAATTTTGTTAGCTGGGCAATCTTTTGATCTATTTGGTCAAACTCTTTTGCTACAGAATGAATATTATCACCAGCGGAAACCACACTAGTAGATAACCCTGCTAACCCTTGTTGAAAATTATTCAATGATTGGACTGCTGGGGCATTGCCTGAAACATTAGTACTAGACGCAGACACAGCAACACTGATACTATTTAAAGCACTAGCTGATTGACTAAATGAAGCTGAAATACCTCCTGCAATACTGGAATTACTATTAACGGTCATTGGGTCACTCCTTCTTTGATAAATACATTTCAGTTATATTTCATCACAATAAGGAAGTTATTCTTATCTAATTATTTATTTAATCGTATTTACTAACTAATATTTTTTAAGTGATCATTTACTCGTATAATTTACAATAAAAAAGTGATCTCACGGCAGCTGCACAAGATCACTTTTGACTATACTCTATTTTTACACGACAAGGGTAAAATAAACGAATTGATTCTATTAGCCTTTGTTCGATTAATCATTGTTTTTACTCTACATTACTTATAATTTTTACATACTTGACTTCAAATTCGTAACTTTTCGATAATTCCCAAAAACCGTCATTTTAGGTAACATTTTTGAACAAAAATGAGCTTCCTATTTATCCTGAGCATAAAAAAACATTTGTTATTCAACCATATTTTGATAAGTAAGGACGATTTTGGCTTATTATACAGAAAAATAATGACATTTTTGAATGAATAATCATAAAAATTCGCGCTATACTCTTTTTATTCTCATGACGGTGAGAATAAATATAAACTACTTTATTATAGGAGGAATAAGTATGAAAAAAAATGTATTAGGTGTTACTTTAGCTGCGTCGATTATTCTAGGCGGATTAGGAATGTTCACTTCTCAAGATGCTTCTGCCCATGGTTATATCTCAAGTCCGCCATCCAGAGCTTATTATGGAGCACTTGAAAAAAATACGATTGGCTATCAAGCCGCACAGCAAAAATATGGAGCGGTCATAAACGAACCGCAAAGTTTGGAAACTGGAAAAGGTTTTTCAAAAGATTTCGGGATCAATTTATTCTCATGGGAAACTGGCGCCTCAGGAAACGGACCTGCTGATGGAAAAATTGTTTCTGCCAATGATGCACTAGGTAGTCAGCTTAGTGTTCAAAAAGATAATTATTGGAAGATGAATGACATAAATTCTGGTAAATTGAACATTACTTGGAATTATACGGCGACTCACGCAACAAGCCGCTGGACTTATTACATCACAAAAAATGGCTGGAATCCAAATAGCCCCATTAAACGTAGCGATCTCCAGTTAATCTCAAATGTGCCATTTACAGGAGCACAAGCAAATACTAACTTAACACACACTATAGATATTCCAGCAGATCACACAGGCTATCATGTTATTTTGGGTGTTTGGGATGTTAGCAACACAGGTGCTGCGTTCTATCAAGCAGTCGATGTAAATATCAAAAATGGGGCTGAAACAACACCTCCAAAACCAGAAAAAGCACCAACAGCACCAACAAATGTGAAAACAACCGACGTAACAACTAAGGCTGCAACATTAACGTGGACAAAAGTAGATAGCGCACAAGAATATAACGTTTATAGAAACAATAATAAAATAGCTACTACCTCAGCAAATAAGATTACTGACGAACAGTTACAAGAAAATACAAACTACAGTTATCAAATTGAAGCAGTAGGGACAAATGGTCTTTTATCTGAAAAATCTACTCCAGTAAACGTATTAACGAAATCGTCTGAACAAAAAGACACTCAGAATCCCACAGTACCTACAGGTATCCACTCAATGGAAACAACAACTTCATCTGTAGATTTAATGTGGACAAAATCTGATCACTTTTTAGGGGTCAAAAATTATGAAGTGTTCCGTGATGGTAAAAAAATCGTAACTACTGGAAATACGCACTTCAAAGACACAGGACTAAAAGCTGATACAACTTACACTTATACAATTAAAGCTTATAGCTTAGGTGGAAATGTTTCACCACTTAGTCAAGCTTTCACTGTTACAACTAAAAAAGAAGAAGTTATCTCTGGAAAAACAACTTGGGATAAAACAAAAGTCTACAATTCGGGGGATGTCGTTTTCTACAACGGATTGAAATATCAAGCAAAATGGTGGACTCAAAATGAAAAACCTGAAGAATCAGACGCTTGGAAATCACTTTCTCCAACGGCTGTGGAATGGAATTCTAAAAAAGCTTACACTGCAGGTGAACGTGTAACTTTCCAAGGTAAAACATACAAAGCAAAATGGTGGACCAAAGGAGCTCAGCCATCCACTTCAAATGTTTGGGAATTAGTGTAAAGAATCCACTCAATATTATATAAATAAAAAATAGAGCTAAAGCGTTTACGCTTTGGCTCTATTTTTAAAATCAATAATTTTTTAGACTGCTTCACTGACAAATTCAATCTCTACTGTGCGGGTTAGCACATCCGAATAACTATAAGAAACTCGTTCAAATGAGTTTTCATCTGGATCTAAATCTACAACGAAGACAGATGGATACGTTTCTGTCAAAATACCGTTACGTTCAGTTTGACGCTTTCTGCCGGTCTGAGCAACTAATGTGATTTTGCTGCCGATACGACATTCTAGATCTTTTTTAATGGAAGCTAAAGTTGTTGGCATTGCATTCACCTCAAATCCCATTTTACCACATATTAATAAAAATAACAAGTTTACCATAGCAGAAAATGAAATGCAACTAATTATATTTTATAAATGGATAATTATTTAATGTGAAAAATGACAAATTTCTCATTTAATCATAAATAATGGCTCTAAGTTTCTTTTTGGCTCGGTCATAAGCACTTCGAACAGTAATTTCTCGGCTATCTGTGTCTCTGGCAATCTCTTCTAATTCTTTGCCATTCATGTATTCCTCAAATGTAGTTCGTTCAAAAGGGGATAAAATGGTCGGCAGTTGCTCTAATTTCTCCCTTATGATCATCTGCTCTAACGCATCTGTATCTTCCACACTTATGTAGTCGAAAAATGCCTCTCCCTGTTTTTCTATTTTTTGATCTAAAGAGATGGACTGCGTATCAATCGTCCGTTTAAGCGCACATTGTTTTCTGACCAAACTGCGAATATGATTTTCAAAATTTGACCTAAAAAATTTTCCGATAGAGACATTATGCACTTCTTCATATTTTTCTAATGAGCGATGAAAAATGATCCGACCTTCCTGCAACCAATCTTCTCGATCAAAATCCTTCAGGTAATACTTTTTTTGAAACTTATACACGACAGGATGATATTTCCGATACAAACGGTCAAATACTACTGGGTCTCCCTTTAAAACATCTTCATACTTATTCATCAACAACATTCTCCTTCCAAGCATTCTACCAAAATGCTTGAAAAAATCGTACCACTTTTTTTTGAATAACTAGAAGTAAATATGCAATTAATCTTTCTTTTTGGACAATTCGTCCAATTTATCGGACAATTTTGATAATTGCTCTATATTCCATGGAGAATTTCGTCGAAAATCTTGAAAATGAATATCTGTTGCATGAATTGCAATTGTTCGCTCCGTTTTCTGAACATTTTTATACAACTCATTCGCTGATGCTCGTAACGCTCCTTTTGAAAAAACTAGCCATTGTTCCGCCAGATCACTCGTTGCTACTGTGACTTGAGTCAATCGATCATTTTTCTCTCCTGCAATCCGCTCAATATAACTATCTGCAGTCTCTTCTTCTTTCGTGAAAACGACTGTTAAGCGATATTTCTTATACGTTTGCTGAATGCCTGGAACCAACTGCGCATCAAATACAGCAATGACTTCTAAATCTTCATATTTGGCATAATTAGATAAACGTTGCAATAAAACTTCTCTAGCATCTTCAAGTTTATTTTGATTCTTCAACTGAACCAATTCAGGCCAAGATCCGATCATATTATAACCATCAACGATCAACAACTGTTTTTTCACTTTATTTGTCACCTTCTTTATAATGATGCTGAGATAGAAACTTACATTCACAGTTGCTTCTATCTCGCCATTAAACTAAGTATCTAAAGAGGATTGCGTCCGCGATACACTTCATACATCAACAAGCCTGCTGCAACACCAGCATTCAAGCTTTGAACATGTCCACTCATTGGAATCGTCAATAATTCATCGACTTCTTTGTGAAGTCCTTGGCTCATACCACGACCTTCATTACCAATGATCAAAGCGATAGCTCCTTGGGTATTCCATTTGCGATAGTCCGTGCCTTTCATATCTGTTCCGAAAATCCAAAAACTATTTTCTTTCAGTGTTGCAATGCTTTGGGCTAAATTCGTGACACGTGCAATTGGAATATACTCAACTGCACCAGTCGAAGCTTTTGTCACAACTGGCGTAATTCCTACCGCGCGGTGTTTTGGAATGATGATGCCATCCACACCTGTTGCATCTGCAGTTCTCAAGATCGAACCAAAATTATGCGGATCTTCTAAACTATCTAAAATCAAGAAAAATGGTGTCTCTGTCTTTTCTTTTGTCCGATCAAGTAATTCGTCTAGCGTCAAGTATTCATAAGCTGTAATCGCCAGTACGATCCCCTGATGCACACCATGGTTGGTCATTGTATCTAGTTTTTGCTTTGGTACCCATTTTACTGGAACAGCATTTTCTTTTGCCAGTAACTTTAGGTGTTCAACTTTCTCACTTTTACTATCTTCTTGAAGAAATAACTTGTTTCCTCGCCCTTGTTGAATCGCCTCAATCGTTGCGTGGTTCCCAAAAACAAAGTTATCTTCGATCTCTTCTTGTGAGACTTCACGCTCTTTTTTGATTGTTTCTTTTTTAAACGGCTGATTTTTTTGTGATTTGTTCCCCTTGAAGGGACGCTTTTTATCATTTCTCATTTTTTTCACCTACTTTTTTTATACACCAATCGATCAATTCTTCCAAACGCTCGGTTTGTTTGGTTAAATGCAGATACCCCATCAACGATTCAAAGCCAGTCGCAATTCGATACGTTGTGATGTCAGCATTTTTAGCCGACGTGTGGCTTTTCGCATTGCGGCCGCGCTTGTACATTAACTCTTCATTTTCTGAAAGTAATTGCTCTTCTAACATTTCTTGTATCAAAAAGGCTTGGGCCTTAGCTGATACATAGTGCGTTGCCATACGGTGCAATATATTAGGTTTGGTTTGTCCTTGCTCCACTAAGTAGTCACGGATATAAATCTCATAAATCGCATCTCCTACATACGCCAAAGCTAAACCATTTAACTGAGTATAATCTCTCATTCACTTCTTCTCCATCTAGTTCCTTGGGCTGTGTCTTCCAAGGTTATTCCTTTGTCTTTTAATAAGTCACGGATTTCATCACTGCGGGCAAAATCTCGGTTTGCACGTGCTTGGTTACGTTCTTCGATCAACTGGTCGATATCATCATCTAATAGCTCTTCTGATAAAAAGAAAATACCGAAAATACTTAACCATTGCGCGAACTGTTCTAGCGCTTTTTCGATTACTACAGTTGATACAGCTTCTTGTTCACTATATTGATTCAACCACTTAGCCATTTCGTAGACTACCGTGATTCCATTTGCTGCATTAAAGTCATCATCCATTTCAGTCGTAAAACGTGTTTCTAAGTCAGCTAATTCTTTTAGCTTTTGACCGTCTTCTTCTAGTTCTGCTACTGCGTCAGCTGTTCTAAATGACAAGTTTTCAAATGCATTTTTTAATTTTTGTAAATTGACACCTGCTTCTTTCATCGTTGTTTCACTATAACGAATGGGACGGCGATATTGTGTAGTCGCCATGAAGAAACGTAGCACCTGAGGGTCGACTTGTTTTACTAACTCATGAACCGTGACAAAATTCCCTAGCGATTTACTCATTTTTTCATCGTCTTCGCCAATTGTGACAAAGCCATTGTGCATCCAGTAATTAGCGAATGTCTTACCTGTTTTTGCTTCGCTTTGAGCAATTTCATTTTCATGATGAGGAAATTCTAAGTCTTGACCGCCACCATGAATATCAATTGTATCACCTAAATGTTTCGTTGCCATAACAGAACACTCAATGTGCCAGCCCGGACGGCCAGCTCCCCACGGAGAATCCCAAAAAATCTCGCCTTCTTTAGCCCCTTTCCATAAGGCAAAATCTAACGGATCTTCTTTCAGTTCTTTTTCTACACCGGTACGTTGGCTCGCTCCGACTTCTAATTCATCGATTGATTGGTGACTAAGTTTTCCATAGCCTTCAAATTTGCGTGTTCGATAATAAACATCCCCTTGTGACTCATAAGCATAGCCTTTGTCGATCAATGCTTGGATAAAGGTCAAAATATCCGGCATATGATCCATTACTCGAGGATGAAGAGTTGCTGGTTTAACATTCAAAACATTGGTGTCTTCTTCAAATGCATGGATAAAACGATCCGCAACTTCTGGTGCTGTAATACCCAATTCTTTAGCAGCTCGAATGATTTTATCATCGACATCCGTAAAGTTTGACACATAATTGACTTCATATCCGCGATATTCTAAGTAACGTCTGATCGTATCAAACGCCATTGAACTACGAGCATTACCAATGTGAATATAGTTATAAACAGTCGGTCCGCAGACATACATCCGAACTTTCCCTTCCTCGATCGGCTGAAATTCTTCTTTTTCTCTCGTTAATGTATTATAAATTTGAATCATACGCTACCTCCAATTTTTCTCCTTTGATTCTGACCACTTTTGCTGGAATTCCTACAGCTGTTGCATCGTCTGGTATATCTGTTAAAACAACAGCTGCTGCTCCGATTTTAGCCCGTTCACCAATTGTGACAGGCCCCAATATTTGCGCATGTGCATGGATCATCGCCCCTTTTTTGACGGTTGGATGACGTTTCCCTGTGTCCTTCCCTGTACCGCCTAAGGTCACTCCATGAAATAACACGACATCCTCTTCGATTTCTGCTGTTTGACCAATCACAACGCCCATTCCGTGATCGATAAAAACACCTGACGCAATCGTTGCACCGGGATGGATCTCGATCCCTGTTAAAAATCGCCAAAACTGAGCGTGGATTTTCGCTAATAAAAACAAACGATGTCGATATAAAAAATGGGAAAAACGATGCCAAAACAACGCATGCAACCCTGGATATGTAAGCAATGCTTCCAACGTTGAGCGCGCTGCTGGATCATTGTTTTTGACTGCTCTAACAGCTCTTTTTAACCAACTCATATTCTTGCTCCTCTCATTCGATTTTAGATATAAAGTTGTAGCTGGATCATTCAGGTCTGATAGAAAAATAGAAACTAAGTTTAGGACGTTTTTGGGCACAGGCCTATTTTAGCTTTTTCCAAAGAACTTAGCCTAATAAAGCTAGATAATAAAAAAATAAACGCCTTTTAAACGAAATAACTTCGTTTAAAAGACGCTTATGCGTGGTTCCACTTTTTTTCACAGGTCTCCCTGCCTCAAAACAGATAACGGTTGTTGGCCGTTTTCAGCTACGTATCGCCGAAACTATTCAAAGATGCATTTCAAAAAGTGCTGACAACTGTTTTCACCATCCACAGTCTCTCTAAAGACATACGCTTTTTTACTTCTTCTTCTCTACATATTTCTATTATAAAACGTTATTTAAATGATCTAAGGCTTTTTCTTTTCCTAAAAGTTCGATCGTATCGCCTAATTCTGGTCCATGCATTTGTCCTGAAACAGCGACACGAATCGGCATGAATAAGTTTTTACCTTTAACCCCTGTTTCTTGTTGAACAGCTTTGATCCCCGCTTTAATACTTGGAACATCAACGACGTCCATCGCTTCTAATTGCGCTTTGAAAGCAGCTAAAACAGTAGGAACGGTTTCGCCAGCTAGTACTTCTTTTGCTGCATCATCTAAGACTGGATGTTCATTGAAGAACAATTCAGATACATTGACAATTTCTGCAGCATAGCTCATTTGTGGTTGGTATAAGCTAACAACTTTTTTCAACCACTCTAATTTTTCACTGCTTGGTTGAGCTTCGACTTTGCCTTCAGCTACTAAGTAAGGAAGACACATATCTGTTAAAACATCTAAATCTAATTGTTTCATATATTGATTATTGACCCATTCAAGTTTCTTCCCATCAAAAGCTGCTGGTGATTTGCTTAAACGTTCTGGATCAAAGATTTTGATCAATTCTTCTTGGGAGAAGATTTCTTCTTCTCCAACAGGTGACCAACCTAGTAAGGCTGTGAAGTTGAACATAGCTTCTGGTAAATAACCAAGTTCACGGTATTGTTCGATAAATTGTAAAATCGATTCGTCACGTTTACTTAATTTTTTCCCTGTTTCTGAGTTGATGATCAACGTCATATGACCAAATTCTGGTGCTTTCCAACCAAATGCTTCATACACCATCAATTGTTTTGGCGTATTCGCAATGTGATCATCCCCACGTAAAACATGTGTGATTTTCATCATATGGTCATCTACTGCTACAGCAAAATTGTAAGTCGGCATACCATCACGTTTTTGAATAACAAAATCGCCGCCGATATTATCTGATTCAAAAACGATTTCACCTTTGACCATATCTTCAAATGTGTAAGAAGTATTTCTCGGTACACGGAAACGAATGACTGGTTTAAGTCCTTGCGCTTCTTTTTCTGCTTGTTCAGAAGGTGACAAATCGGCACATTTCCCTGAATAATGAGGCATTTCACTGCGAGAACGTTGTGCTTCTCTTTCAGCTTCCAACTCTTCTTCAGTACAATAACATTTATAGGCACGATTGCTTACTAACAATTGATCGATCAATGGTTGGTAAATTTCGCCACGTTCAGATTGGCGGTAAGGACCGTACTCACCTGGTTTTTCAGGAGACTCATCCCAATCCATGCCTAGCCATGCTAAGTTTTCTAGTTGGCTTTTTTCACCATCTTCAATATTTCTTTTTTGGTCTGTATCTTCAATACGGATAATAAAATCACCATCATTATGACGGGCAAATAAGTAATTGAATAAAGCTGTTCTTGCATTTCCGATGTGCAGATGTCCAGTTGGACTTGGTGCGTAACGTACACGTACTTTTGTCATTGTGCATTCCTCTTTCTATTTATCAAGTAAAGCGACCGCGATCGCTCCCATACCTTCTTCTTGACCGATAAAACCCATTTTTTCCATCGTTGTTGCTTTCAAATTGATTTGATTCGTTTCAATTTGACACGCTTTCGCGATGTTTTCTTTCATTGATTCCAAATAAGGTTTCATTTTTGGTTGTTCTGCTAAAATTGTACAATCAATATTGCCAATAGTAAAGCCGTCAGCCAAAATTTTTTGATTTGCTTCATATAATAATTTCATTGAATCCGCATCTTTAAATCTTGGATCTGTATCAGGAAATAAATGACCGATATCTCCAAGTCCTGCAGCACCTAAAATGGCATCTGTGATTGCATGCAGCAATACATCTGCATCTGAGTGTCCTAACAAGCCTTTCTCAAAAGGAAGCTCAACACCACCGATGATCAATTTACGTCCTTCTACCAATTGATGAACATCAAATCCTTGTCCAATTCGTATCATAATTTTTTCACCTAGCTTCTTTTTCGTTTCACGATTGCTTCGCCGATCAACATATCTTCTGGGGTCGTCAATTTGATATTTTCATAACTTCCTAACACCATCGAGACTGGTAAGTCACTATATTTTTCGATCAACGATGCATCGTCTGTTCCTAAATAACCTTCTTGTTGTGCACAAGCATGTACCGAAAGTAAGTCAGTCCCGTAAAAAGCTTGCGGCGTTTGAATTTGCCATAATGTTTCACGTGGAACTGTTTCTTGAACGATTCCATCGATCACACGTTTGATTGTATCTTTGACTGGAACACCTAAAATTGCCGCTCTCGTTTCTTGTACCTTTCGATGTAACAATTTCAATTGTGTCAAGTTAACAAAAGGTCTTGCACCATCATGGACCATCACGATATTCCTTGGATCGAGTAATGCTTTCAACCCATTGTAGACACTGTATTGCCGTTCACAACCACCAGAGACGATCGTGATTGGACATCTTTTTTTCTTTGTTTCTTTTTTGACCATCGCCGCTATTAAATCTTGTTCATTTTCTTGTGTGACCAAGACAATGTGCTTGCACGCAGGATCATTTAAAAATGTATTTAATGAATAAGAAATAACTGGTTTGCCGATTAAATGCAATAAAATCTTATTCCGACTGGCGCCCATTCTCTTACCTTGTCCAGCAGCCAACAATATGACTTCATAATCCAGCGCTTTGTTTCTATTTTTAGCTTCTTTCATTGGCTTTGTGTTCTTCTTTACTGTCGTCGATACCGCGTCCTGAGTGAGCAGGCTTCGCAAAAATCATCCGACCAGCTGCAGTTTGTAGCGCACTGGTAACAACTACCTGAATGTGTTCATTCATGTAATGCTGTCCATCTTCGACTACGACCATTGTACCGTCATCTAAATAAGCCACACCTTGCTGACGTTCTGTCCCTGCTTTTACCACCATCACATTCATGGTCTCACCTGGAATCACGACAGGTTTTACAGCATTAGCCAACGCATTGATATTCAAGACAGGAACATTTTGGAATTCAGAAACTTTGTTTAGATTATAGTCATTTGTAACAACGACACCATCCAACAACTTCGCTAATTTGATCAACTTACTGTCGACTTCTGAAATATCTTCAAAATCGCCATCGTACATCTCCACAGAGATGCCATCTTCTTTTTGTAACGCATTTAAAATGTCTAATCCACGACGTCCACGGACACGCTTTAAGCTATCTCCAGAATCTGCAATATACTGCAGTTCATACAGAACAAAATTAGGAATTAAAATAACACCTTCTAAAAATCCCGTTTTAGCAATGTCATAGATTCTCCCATCGATAATTACACTAGTATCCAAAATTTTATATTTATGGAAATGATCTTCCACTTTGCGTTCTAGAACTTCTCCATCATTTTCAGATTGAACTTTCTTTTGTCGCGGTGTAAAAATTTTACGCCACTCATCGATTCGTGTCGTCCCCATACGGAAACCAAGATAGCCAAAAATGATCATGACCAAAATCGGTAAGACACTATTTACAAACGGAATATTCAAATTATACATTGGGATCGAAATAATCACACCAATGATCAGACCAATGATTGCGCCCACGCTCCCGAATAAAAGATAAGTCAAACTCATTTCGTTTAATGCTGCTTCTATTTTTTTAACACCTGAAACAATATACTTTGCTAACCCTAACGATAAAATAAAGAAAATAAGTGCACCAATCAAACTGTTAGTAAAGTTGTTGTTCAGCCATGTGTTATCTGCCTGTTTCGCCATGTCCCAAGCCATCGGTAACAGTGAAATACCTAAACTTGCGCCAACGACGACCATCAGCAATGTGATGACACGTTTTTGCATAGATTCATCCTCCAATATAGTCATACTTATTTAAAGGCTGAAGGAGAGACCGATCAAACGTTATTCTGTCGATCTCTAGTCCTCATCCTATTTGAATACTTTTCTCAGTGTTTCCCCGATTGTCGCAACGCCGACAATCTCGATGCCCTCTGGCGGGGTCCAACCACCTAAATTGTTCTTCGGTAAATAAATTTTGGTAAAGCCAAGCTTTTGTGCTTCACGTACTCGCTGTTCGATACTATTCACACGCCGAATTTCACCAGTCAAACCAATTTCACCAATAAAACATTCTGTTGGTTTTGTACCATTTTCTTTGTAGCTTGAAGCAATGCTTACAGCCACTGCTAAATCGATCGCTGGTTCGTTGATCTTCACGCCACCTGCAGCTTTTAAATAGGCATCTTGATTTTGTAATAGTAATCCAGCACGTTTCTCTAAAACGGCCATGATCAAAGATACTCGGTTAAAATCAAGTCCTGTTGTTGTTCGTTTTGCATTACCAAACATAGTTGGTGTCACTAACGCCTGCACTTCAACTAAAATCGGGCGTGTTCCTTCCATCGCTACCACAATGGCTGAACCTGTTGCATCAGCTAATCGCTCTTCTAAAAATACTTGTGAAGGATTCGCGACTTCTTCCAGTCCATGCTCCCGCATTTCAAAAATACCGATCTCATTAGTGGACCCAAAACGATTTTTCACCGCTCTCAAGATTCTAAATGTATGATGTTTGTCTCCTTCAAAATACAACACCGTATCTACCATATGTTCAAGCATACGTGGTCCTGCAATTGAACCTTCTTTGGTCACATGACCAACGATAAAAATCGCAATCCCATTTGTTTTAGCTATTTTCAATAATTCAGCAGTCGTTTCCCGTACCTGACTCACACTGCCAGCAACACTGGTCACATCAGGTTGTGTCATCGTTTGGATAGAGTCGATGATCACATAATCAGGTTCTAACTTTTCGATTGCTTTGGAGATTTCATTCATATCTGTTTCAGCGTACAAATAAAATTCTGTATCGATCGAGCTTAAACGTTCAGCACGCATTTTGATTTGTTCGGCGCTTTCTTCTCCAGAAACATATAAGACTTTGCCGCCGATCTCAGCTAGTTGTTGTGAGACTTGTAATAGCAGCGTTGATTTCCCGATACCAGGATCTCCGCCGATCAAAACAAGTGACCCAGGAACCACGCCACCGCCTAAGACACGATTCAGTTCTACCAGCTTCGTCTTAACTCTAGGTTCTTTTTTCGGCACGACTTCCGCTAAACGTTGGGGCTGTGTTTTTTTACCAGTTAAGCTGACCCTGACACGGCGATCTGTTGTATCTTGAATAATTTCTTCTGTCATTGTGTTCCATTGCCCGCAATTCGGACAACGACCTAAATATTTAGGGGAGATATACCCGCACGTTTGACACTCAAATTGAACTTTTGCTTTTTTTGCCATATGCTATCCCCTCGTTTTGATGTATTCTTTATTTTACCATAGTATAGACACTACGACTAAGACTTCCCACTGTAAAATACGCAGTTCAGAAGTGTTTTTATCTTAGTTTTTACCTGAAGAGCCAAAACCGCCTGTACGTTCAGTTTCTACGTCATCAACATCCGCTAATAGAAACGGTTTAAAAATTCCTTGTCCGATTCGTTCGCCCTTTTCAATAACCATCTCTTCATAGCCGAAATTCAAAAATTGAAACATGATATGTCCTTCGTTGCCTTCGTTATTATAATAATCGCGGTCGATCACACCTACGCCATTGGCTAACATTAAAAAGCGCTTCAATGGGTTTGATGAACGGCTCACTAATTCTAAATACTCATTTTCAGCCATATACGCTTTGATTCCCGTTTTTACCAAGACTGGTTTTGGTGCTATGCCTTGTGCTTGTAATTGCCAAATACTTGGAACGACTACTGTTTCTGCAGCTTCAAAATCGTAACCTGCAGCGCCTTTTGTCGCACGTTCAGGAATCGCGATGCCTTGATCTTTATAATCCGTAATAATTTCAAATCCTCGTTGTTTCATCAAAAATCTCCTCTACTTGTAAACTATTTCTATTTTAACATACTAGGTTGATTCCCAGTTTAGTTTTATAGCATCTTTAATATTCTCTTGTGTTTTTTTAATGTTTACACATTAATTGGACTCATTTTGTTCATGTTTTACTACTTCGTAAAGGATAAAAGTAAAAAATAACATCAACCCAACGATACTAATTACATGAACATGCTCTACTAGTTGAAGTGCCGCTGGATTGTGGGTCCGATGTGCCGTGATCTGTAAAACTGTTTTAACGGGTAACTGTGCTTGTTTCGCTAATAACCATAAAACACTCATCAATAACAATTGATGGGTGACACTTCCTTTGGTTTGCGTGCTGTATTTCGTAATGATTCGTTGATCCTGAGGTAAAATCTCTTCTTGATAATACTGCTGATTCAAAAAATTACCTGTAGCACTTATGAAACAACTAAGAAGAAAAATACCAACTGGAAAAATCGGTCGAAATAATAACAAGAATAGTGACAAAATAAAGCCGCTCAGATGAACGATTTTGGGATCCACTTTAGGAAACAGACGATATAAAAATTTAATAACAAAAGCGGAACCAATGATTCCCAAAATATAAGGAACATATAAAGTAGCTGTAAGACGATCTATCCCTAAACGCAACGAAACATAAAACGTGCCAAAAAGCAGTAGAAAGTTCATACACATCCCATTAGCGAAGGTTAGCAAATTTAACCATAGTGGGAGTTTCCATATTTTTCTTTGACTGTTCAAATACCAGCCAGCGATTAAAAATAAAATAGAAAACCCGATGATCCCAACATCCAAGAGTTGTGGATCGAATAATAAACGGGCTGAACGGATAAATAACAACAGAACGAAGAAAAATAAAAATAAAAAGAACTCCTTGACCGATATCACTTGTTGATTGACTTCATTGAAATCAATTTCATAATCAGGATAATGTGTGACCGTATGGTAGGCCGCTATATACAGCAAAGTATACTCTCCTAAAACTAAAGGAATCCTCAACTCTTTCGTCAACATCAACGATGCGATCACACCACCGAATATTAGTAAGATAAAAAGATATTTTCTACCCGTCAAAGCAGAATAACCTTGCCGTTTTTCATGATAGTTAACAGTAGTATTCGCTGCAGGCAACCACGATGCACTAATCCCCAGTAAAACAGCTGAAAAAAGATAAGCCGGAAAATAAAATTGCCCTAATACGCCAATCAAACACCCCGCACCCCCGAGTAAAATCGAAATAATCAGCACATTAAAACTCGTCAATGCTAGTTTGAAGCTTTTTAACAAAAAGATCCCCGTCATCCGAAACGTATAAAAAAGGACAAAGGGTAAAATTCTCTCCATTGTGGTGCCATCACTTAAACTTAAAAATAGAAAATAAGGAATAAAAATAATTGTATTGGATAAAATAAATGGCGCAACTTGTAGGAAATTGCGGGCTAATTCTTTTACTTTAGACATCGATCAGTCTCCTTTAAAACAGTTTGTTATGTTGGTAGTCTACCACGTTCATGAGAAAAGTGAAATCAATCACCCAACTAAAAAAAGTCGATCACATAAACTATGCAATCGACAATTTTTTAAATCTATACTTCCATTCCTACAACACTTCATCCACTAATTTCGTTTGATTTTTTTCAAATACTTTAAAGAATGGATAATAGACAACAATACTCAAAATAACTAAGAAAACATAGAAAACAATATTGCGCCAATCCATCGTAGCCAAATACGCTTGAGCAAAAAATGGTGTGAAAGACGGATCAACAATAAATCCTAGCGAAATCAAGCCGATTTTTTGTGCAAAGTACGTTAGAAACAGTGAAATAATTGGCATAATCAAAAATGGAATCCCTAAAATCGGATTAAAAACGATCGGCAGACCGAAAATAACTGGTTCATTGATAGAACAAATTCCTGGCACAAACGAAAGTTTCCCAATCGTACGATATTGAGGAACTTTACTAAACATCATTAAAACCACTAAACCTAATGTATTGCCTGCACCACCTAAAACAGAAATCCGAAACATCTGCAAGTTCATCAAATGCGTCATCGCTTCACCTGCGGCAGCTTGTTCTGCATTCAGTCCTGTTTGAGCTACGCCCAACGTAAAGACAATTGGAAAAATAATCGATGAACCATTGATACCAAATAACCAGAGAACATTTCCAAGTGTTACGATCAGCAATAACCCGCCTAAACTTCCTGCAATGTTGACTGCTGGTGTTAGTACAGACATGACTGCATCAGGAAACGTTTTATCAATCATACCTAAAAACACCAAATTCAATCCATAAAATAAGATAATATTCGTCAACAGCGGAATCAACGTATTAATAAACGTCACAACCATCGGCGGTACTGTATCAGGCAGCGAAATTTTGATATTTTTCACTTCAAAAAAACGGCTGACTTCAACAACTAAAAGACCTAAAATAATTGCCACAAACAACCCGTTCGTCCCTAAATAAGCAAGAGAAATCGTACCATCTTTGACAGGCGTACAAACAAGTAAGTAGGTCACCATACTGACCATACCATTCATTGCAGCGTTCAGTTTGTATTCATTTGATAATGAATACGCAATCCCAAAGACACTAATTAATCCAATGATTCCCATCGTTAAGTTATATGGAGCTGTAATCATATCATAATTGGCCACAGCGAATTCTTTCCACGCAGCTAAAAACTTCATAAAGACTCCAGCCTTCGCTGGATCATACTGATCTATATTGATGGGCGGATTGGCAAAAATCAAGAAGAATGAACCAATCACAATAAATGGTAAGCCAAACATCATTCCAGTTGAAACAGCTTTAAGATGGCGCTGATTGCCAATTTTATTTGCAAACGGACTTAAAATGTCATTCAATCGATTTACCATAGAACCTTTAGCGCTCGCAGATTTAGTCATGAGAAGCTCCTCCTTAAACTTGCCAAGAATTAAATTCAAAAGCCGATTCAACGACTTCATTCGGGTCATAGCGATCAATGATTTTTGCATATTCTTCTTTGTAGTTATTGGTTACTTCAGCTTGCGGAATAACGAGACTTGCTTCATTCAAGAAATGTTTTGAATCTCGCCCCATTTCTTTACCACGTGTTGTATGTTTATCTAAAGCGATATCTGGAATCTCAGGTACATGTCCCATTGCAAAACTTTTGATCACGATATTTTTCAATAAATCGGAAGAACGATCTTTTTCAGATTGGCATAGGTAACGGATCGCATGGAAAAAGAACATGGCACGATCAGATTCATTATATTGAAACTCTTTACGCATTTGGTTTAAATTATTGACCATGATTGCAGCTTGATCATTCCCCATTCCAATATCTTCTACTGAAATTGCTAGTAATCTGCGCCATAATTTTTCTTCAAACTGAGGAGACGTGATATACATTTCATACGCAAAATCACACGCTGCACGCTCATTGCCTCGACGGATCGATTTTTGCAGTGCAGAGACAACTTCGTCCCCATTTAAATTATTTCTGGTTTTAACTCTTGCCCACGGATCATTGATATATTCTTGTTCTGTCATGTTATAATACTCCTAACTAAATTGATTTTTAAGGGTGATTCAAGTGAATATCGATAGTCTTGCTGAAAAATACCAATTGAATAAAACCGAAATCCAAATTTTACGATATATGGCCGATCATCGGCAGGAATTGAAAAATTTAGGTATTCGGGAAATTGCCAAACAAAGTTTTGTTTCAACCGCAACCGTGATCAATATGGCGAAAAAAATGAATTTTACAGGCTACAGTGAACTTGTTTTTTACATCAGTGAATTCAACCTCAACCAAGAACGTCTTGAAAAACATGACGTGATCAAAGCATATGGCAATCATTTTTTAACTCTTATGAAAAAATATCAGGATAAAAACATCATGATTTTAGGTTCTGGTTTTTCACAAAATTTAGCAAATTACTTTTCTGAATACTTAAATCTTTACGGATTTAGAGCCACTTCAAATAGTCATTTAGAATTTTTAAGAGAAAGTCATAAGAATGATGTATTACTGATTTTCATCAGTAATTCTGGTAATACTGGTAGGATGTTTGAACTCGCAGAAATCGCTCAGACTAATGAGTTGGAAAGCATCTGCTTTGTTGGTAGTGAGCAATCTGCAATCAGTAAACTTTCTACACTTTCTATCAGTACAAATACCTACTCTAAAAGCTCCCATCAAGATTTCTATCCTCAACTATTTTTTGGTACAGTTCTAATCCAATTTGAATTATTAATGAGTTACACACTTCAAAACTTACAGTAGAAGAACGATTCGGCCGATGTCTCTTCATGACGTATTATAGTAAATAAAAACACTTATAAGAAGCGCTTTCAACCAAATATGAACATGTTTACTAATTTATAAACATGTTTGTTTTACTCAAAATGAAAATCTCTGTGAAAAATTTTACGAAATTTACTTTTAATCTTTTTTTAATTTAAGCTTTCTGTTATAATGGTTTTCACATTTACTATACAATAGTAGATGAATGATCATATCAAAGGAGAGATAGATGTATGAAAACTGTTTACAATTTTTCAGCTGGTCCCGCCGTTTTACCTAAAAGTGTATTGGAAAAAGCACAATCCGAATTGGTGAATTACGAGAACAGCGGCATGTCCGTGATGGAGTTGAGTCATCGTTCCTCCCTTTTTGAAACGATCATTGAAAATGCCGAAACTTTACTCAGAGAATTGATGAAAATTCCTGATAACTATAAAGTGCTCTTTTTACAAGGCGGCGCTAGTATGCAATTTACGATGGTTCCGTTGAATTTAGCACAAAATAAAAAAGCCTTATATGTCAACACTGGTTCTTGGGCAAAAAAAGCCATTAGTGAAGCGAAAAAAATCAAGAATGTTGACGTTCAAGTAATTGCTTCAAGTGAAGATAAAAATTTCACGTATATTCCTGAAATCAGTAAAGAAGACATCCCGCAAGATGCAGCCTATGTCCATATTACGACGAACAACACCATTGAAGGTACGACAATTTATAACCTCCCAGACACAGGTGAGGTGCCGCTTGTCGCAGATATGTCTTCTAATATTTTATCGATTGATTATAATGTGGCTGATTTTGGCTTAATTTACGCGGGAGCACAAAAAAATATTGGTCCAGCAGGACTTACTGTCGTTATCGTTCGTGATGACTTGATCGGTCAAGCCGATGTTCTCAGTGCCATGTTAGATTACGATATCCATGCGAAAAACGGCTCAATGTACAATACACCGCCGACATACAGCATTTACATGGCAAAGCTTGTCTTTGAATGGATCAAAGAACAAGGCGGTGTCTCTCAAATGGAAAAACAAAACAAAGAAAAAGCAGCGATTTTGTATGATGAAATTGATTCATCTACTCTATTTTCTTCACCAGTAAATCCAAAAGACCGCTCGATCAACAATATTCCTTTTATTACTGGCAGTGATGATCTAGATAAAAAATTCAATCAAGAAGCCTTAGCAGCAGGATTCCAAAATTTAAAAGGTCACCGTTCTGTAGGCGGTATGCGTGCAAGTTTATACAATGCCTTTCCAAAAGCTGGCGTTCTCGCTTTAGTTGACTTGATGAAAAAATTCGAAGCAGAAAATGGAGGAACAAAATAGATGTACGATATTAAAACATTCAATGCTATCGCCCCAGTTGGTTTAGCACGCTTCAATGAAGAAAATTTTACGATCAACAAAACGGAAACACCTGACGGTATCATCTTACGTAGTGAAAAACTCCATGAGTATGATTTTCCTGCTTCTGTTTTAGCTGTTGCTCGTGCAGGTGCGGGGACGAATAATGTTCCAGTCAAACAATGCACAGAAGACGGCATCGTTGTGTTTAATACACCAGGTGCCAATGCGAATGCTGTAAAAGAGCTAGTAATCGCTTGCTTACTTTTATCTGTCCGCCCAATCTTAAAAGGCTCTAACTGGGTTCAAACATTAACAGGTCCTGACGCTGAAGAACAAGCTGAAGCACAGAAAAAACAGTTTGCCGGCACAGAATTAGAAGGTAAAAAATTGGGTGTGATCGGTTTAGGTGCAATCGGTGCGATGGTTGCCAATGATGCCTATCGTTTAGGAATGGAAGTGACAGGTTTTGATCCTTTTGTTTCCGTTGATACTGCTTGGAGTATCTCACGTCGTGTCAAACGAGCACAAAGTATGGAAGAAGTTTTGAAAACCTGTGACTTCATAACTGTTCATGTTCCTTTGTCTGAAAATACTCATCATTTGATTGGCAAAGAACAATTAGCGCAAATGAAAAAAAATGCCGTTTTGCTTAACTTTGCTCGTGGTGAACTAGTCGAAACAGACGCTGTGATCGAAGCCTTGGCCCAAGAAGAAATCAGCAATTTTGTTACTGACTTTGCCGATGAACGTCTTTTGCACAATGAAAAAGTCTTAGTTCTTCCTCACTTAGGCGCATCAACTGAGGAAGCGGAAATCAATTGTGCCAAAATGGCTGCTCGTACTCTGAAAAAATTTCTAGAAACTGGGAATATCAAACGTTCTGTTAATTTCCCAACTGTGGAAATGGCCTTCAATTCGCCATTCCGTTTCACGATCATCCACAGAAATGTTCCCAATATGTTAGGACAAATTTCAACTGGCATTGCCAATTTAGAGATCAATATCGATACAATGATCAACCGCAGTCGTGATGATTATGCCTATACGATCGTTGATATTTCTGAAACAGATGAAGCCAAAATCAATGCTGCTGCTGAGAAAATTCAAGCCGCAGAAAACATCATCCGAGTACGGACGATCAAAAATACTGAGGCGGTGAGTTATTAATGGTTATGATCCACCCATTTAAAAGCATTCGACCAGCATCTGAGTTTAGTGACAAAATCGCGACATTACCTTATGATGTTTTAAATTCTGCAGAAGCGCGTGAACTTGGTGAAAATAATCCTTATTCTTACCTTCACATCGATAAAGCCGAAATCGATTTACCTGAAACCCTTTCGCCTTATGATGATCAAGTTTATGCAAAAGCTGCTAGTAATTTACAAGCTTTTTTACAAAAACAATGGTTGGTTCAAGATGAACAGCCACTCTTATATCTTTACGAATTAACAATGAATGGACGCGCTCAAACAGGTCTTGTCACGTGTACTTCAATCACTGATTACACAAAAGGTAAAATCAAAAAGCATGAATTTACCCGTCCAGAAAAAGAAGTCGATCGCATTCGCCATATTGAAGCATGCGATGCGAATACTAGCCCGATTTTTTTAACCTACCGTAAAAATGAACAGATCCAAACGCTGACAGATGAATGGAAAAAATCACATGATCCAGTCTATGATTTCACTAGTTTCCATGAAGTCACACACCGTGTTTGGCTTATAGATAAACCAGAAGTGATTGAACAACTCGTGACAACTTTTGCTCAAGATGTGCCCGCTTTATACATCGCTGATGGTCATCATCGTACAGAATCTGCAGTAAAAGTTGGACAAAAGAAAAAAGAGGCTCAACCTAATGCAACTGATACAGCGGAATTTAACTATTTCTTATCTGTCATTTTTCCGAAAGAAGAATTAGAAATTTTAGATTATAACCGTGTCTTGAACGTACCGATCGAAGCAGATTTCTTTAAGCATTTGGAAACGAATTTTACAATCACCAAGACAGACACTGGAAAACCTACCCAAGCAAAAACGTTTGGCATGTATTTAGACGGGCAGTGGTTTGCTTTAACGGCTAAAGACACGATTTTATCTGATGATCCAGTTGATGGCTTAGATGTTTCTTTACTTCAAAATCATGTATTTGCAGCGATTTTCGATATTCAAGATGTCCGTACAGATAAACGAATCGATTTTGTCGGCGGCATTCGCGGCATGCAGGAATTAGAACAACTAGTGGATAGCGGTCAGTGGTCAGTCGCTTTCGCTGTTTACCCAACAACCATGGATGATTTATTAAATGTTGCGGATGCAGGTAAAATCATGCCGCCAAAATCAACTTGGTTTGAACCTAAATTATTGAGCGGATTATTTGTTCATGATTTAGAGACAAAAGACCTATAAAGCTGTAAAATAGAAGAATAAAATCTAAGCTTGGACAAAAGCCAAATTTTTGTCCAAGCTTTCTTGCAAATAAACGGAAAAGGCTAGATAATAGCCTTATCTAAAATAATCGAAAACGGCTATCTAGAAGCAGCTCTTTCGGAAATAAGCTAAAAAACACAACAAAGGACGCGTTGATGTTGCGCATTCTCAGAGCTAAACGCTTCTATCTAAGCCTCTAATAAGTGAGGTCAACCATGCGAAAACAATTAAAAGAAGCAAAACGAATCGTCATCAAAGTTGGGACCAGTACCTTGATTTATCCCAACGGCAATATCAATTTAAGCGCCATCGATCAATTGGCGTTTACCTTATCCGATTTGCGTAACCAAGACAAAGAGATCATCTTAGTGTCATCTGGTGCGATCGGTGTTGGCTTAAATAAGTTAAACATGGACAAACGACCCCCGACCATTCCAGAACAGCAGGCAGTGGCAGCAGTGGGACAAGCGGAATTGATGAACATTTACAACCAACGCTTTTTGACTTACAGCCAGCAAATCGCCCAATTATTATTGACTAGAGACGTGATCGAATATCCTGAAAGCCGCCAAAACGTAACGAATACAATTGAACAATTGCTACAAATGGGCATTATTCCCGTCATCAATGAAAATGATACTGTGGCAATCGACGAATTGGATCATCTGACAAAATTCGGCGACAATGACCAATTATCGGCAATCGTAGCCCAACTGATCCAAGCAGATGCCTTGATTATGTTATCTGATATCGATGGTTTCTTTTCTGATAATCCAAATACTAATAAAGACGCAACTCTGTTCTCCGAAATCAATGAAATCAATGACGAGCTTTTACAATTAGCTGGTGGCAAAGGCAGTCGCTTTGGAACTGGTGGCATGTACAGTAAATTAAAAGCAGCAGAACGTGTATTAGAGCATGATGGCGCCATGATTTTAGCAAACGGACAACAACCAAAGATCATATTTGATATTTTAAATGGTGAAATGATTGGTACGTTATTTATTTAACTCAAAAAAGGAGGAACGTTTCATGACTGATTTAATACAACTAGGCAAACAAGCAAAAGAAACAGCTTATCAACTAGGCTTGATGGACACAAAAACAAAAAACGATTTATTACTGCACATGGCGGATGAACTGGAAAAAAGCACTGCTAAAATATTACTAGAAAATCAAAAAGATTTAGATGCAGCCAAGGAAAATGGGATTACAGATGCGATGTTGGATCGTTTGCGTTTAACAGATGAACGAATTAAAGAAATGGCGGACGGTATTCGCCAAGTGGCCACTCTCCCTGATCCAATCGGAGAAGTCGATAAAATGTGGAAAAATGAAGATGGCTTGATGATCGGCAAACAACGTGTGCCCCTAGGCGTGATCGGCATCATCTATGAATCACGTCCAAATGTGACGACAGATGCAGCAAGTCTTTGTTTTAAAACAGGTAATGCTGTGATTTTACGTGGCGGTAAAGAAGCTTTCCATTCAAATCAAATCCTTGTATCCGTTTTACAACAAGCATTGAAACAAAACGATGCTTCTCCTTTGGCAATCCAGTTTGTCGATGACACTTCTCGGGAAACAGCGCAAAAATTGATGAAATTAAATGATTATCTAGACGTTTTGATTCCTCGTGGCGGCGCTAATTTGATCAAAGCAGTCTTAACAACTGCAACTGTTCCAGTGATCGAAACAGGAACTGGTAATTGTCATGTGTATATCGATAAAGACGCTCAATTAGAGATGGCAACAAATATCATCGTCAATGCTAAATGCCAACGTCCTTCTGTTTGTAACTCAGCAGAAACATTATTGATCCATCAAGAAGTAGCAGCAGATTTCCTACCGGTTATCGAAAAAGCCCTGAATGAATATAATGTGGAATTACGAGCGGATGAACGAGCACTAGCGCTTTTTGAGCAGTCAATTCCAGCCACTGAAGAAGACTGGGAAACTGAGTTTAACGACTATATTTTAGCTGTTAAAGTGGTTGATTCTTTAGAAGAAGCCATCCAGCATATCAATCGCTATAACACCAAACATTCTGAAAGTATCATTAGTGATAATTATTTTGCTACGCAACAATTTTTACAGCAAGTTGACGCAGCCGCGGTTTACGCTAATGCTTCGACTCGTTTTACGGATGGTTTTGTTTTTGGCTTTGGAGCTGAAATCGGGATCAGTACACAAAAATTACATGCACGCGGTCCAATGGGCTTAGCTGAACTGACTTCTACGAAATATATTGTTTATGGAGATGGCCAGTATCGGAAATAACTAAAAAGCGTAAATCTTAAATACTGAGATTTACGCTTTTTTATGATTTCTATTTCTTCAAACATGCAGTACATACCCTTTTGACCGTACTGTTCGAATCGTATCTGATGACCCCACCTCTTGTACAAATTTTTGTCGAATATGGAAAATCAAATTACTGATGCGGTAAAATTTACGATCCTTACTTTCTTCTCCATCCCAAATCACTTGATACATTTCTTCATAAGTGACTGTCTTACCTGCATTTTTAAACAATAAATCCATCGCTTTATACTCAAGATTCGTCAATTGGACTTCTTCATTTTCATTTATAATGACACTTCTATTTCGATGGTTCAACACAAATCCATCACAATTATTTTCTTGAATTGTCTGTTCAGGTTTTGACTTTTTCATTGTTTGTTTACGCTTTAATGCGTTATCTATAATCAGTAGCCACTCTTCTAACTTTAAGTTTTCGGTCTTTACCCCGTCTGCCCCAAGTTTTAAATAAACCATTCGATTCATCTCAATTTGAAAAGTAGACCAAACCCAAATCAGCGAATCCGTTTCATTTTTCATTTGTATCAACTGACCACATATTTCTCCAACTTGCTCCAAGCTATTTTCTAAAAAAACAATTAGGTCACAGAAGGTCTTTTTCTCATTATCTATCTGAAACAATTCCCAGTTATCTGGAATAATCGTTTGTAACTGTTCCCAGTCCGATGTTCCACCTGCAAAATTTACTACACCAATACGATACATGTCGATCCCTCCAATAGAATTTTTGTGATTCATAGCCATATCAATAGGTGTTCATTTGATAAAATGGCCACCAGCGTAATTTTACATTACCGATCATCGCTCGTTCATCAACCAGTCCATAGTAACGGCTATCCGTGGCATAATGACGATTATCGCCGAGCACAAGATACTTTCCCTTTGGAATAATACCATTAGTTGTTCCTATAATATCTATCGAATCAAAGTCCTCAGTAATGACTTCGTTAGCTAATTGGGCTTGCACTAACTTTTTCTGCAAAAAACGCTCAATTACCAATCGATCATCAATATAAAGTTCATCATTGTGATATCTTATCCGTTCTCCAGGCAAACCAACGACCCGACGAATCGAAGTGCCATTTCCGTCTGGCTGGTCAAAATAAATCAATGAAAAACGCTTAGGTTTTCCAATCCGATCAACATACACACGGTCTCCATCATTTAGCGCATCCCGCATACCATATCCTTCATTTTTAGGTAGCGTAAAAATAACTTTAGAAAGAAAAAGCATGAGTAATAACAGAATCAAAAAAGTTAGTCCTAGCTCTTTACTTAATTCTTGAAGATGCTGTTTTTTTCTATTTTTCTTCCTTTTCTTTTTCCTATTTTTCGCTATTCTTTTACTACTCATACAGCTTCACAGCCATTCCCTAAACCCTTTTATTTCTTTTGCTTTAAAGCCGTCTCATTCACGTTAAAATACGTAAAAACTTTTTTCTGGCTTGTTTGTATTTTTTTTATATCTGCTAGGTAATTTTCATACGTTGTTTTTTCCTGAAGACTTTCCACCGACTGGTTATTCAAATTTAGACCTAGCTCTTTCATTTGTGCATAATAACGATTTAACAATTGCTGCCCTTCTACTGTCAACCTCGGATCCGCATATCGAATTCCAAATCCAGATAATTTTGCAGCCAATTCTCGGACATTCTTTCTCGCCTTCTCAATATTTGATGTTTCTTGCGTTGATGCTAATTGTTCTGATGTTTTATTTAACAAATAATACCCTTCCACAATTCCGTCCGAGTCACGATCCCCTAAATTTGTCGCTTGGTGATAACGAGAAAACACAGCTCCGCCTGCTAAAGCCACTCCTAAAAGTAAGAACATCATGCCTAAGCGAATTTGCTTCTTGCCTTTTTTCATCAACATACGTGATTTCTTTTTAAGAATCCTGCGCTTTTTTTTATTTTTTGGTCGAAGTTGTTTTAATTTTAGTCTCTCTTTTTTTGTTAAAAATGAAGAAATTAAAAAAACACTTGCGAAAATAATACAGAGGATAGCCGTTGAAAGTATCCCAATGAATAGCCAATCTAGTATCGACATTTTTCTATCCCCCAGAGATCGACAGTTTTAGCAATGGTCTGCTTTAGTTCTGCCTTTTTTTTGGATCACTAAACAACGTCGTTGATTGAACGTTGTAGTATTACATTATCTTTTTTTAATACTTGACTTCTTTTTCTTTCTAGCTTTTTTCTTGTTCTTTTTTCTAAAAAAGCGAACTGCAAAAAATATAATGACCGTGATTCCTAATACACCTAACACAATAAAAATGATTGTAATCCAATTTATACGACTCTCTTGCAGTAGACTGACATCTTCTTGGTTAAATTTATCGGCTTCTTCATCGGTGATTTTAAATTCTTGTTCCCAGTCCCACTTTCCATTGTTTTCAGTCGTGACTAAAATATGCGCACGATAATCGCCTGCAACCATTTTTTCGCCATTCATCAAAATCGGAAAATTGATTTGTGAGTTAGGGGCCATTCTCATTTTATTTTGCTTGGTATCATATAAAACTTCGTCTGAACCCTTTTTCATGATTTGAACATCGACTGTCATATCATCGATGTAGACAGGTTTTGTATTTGAATAATTGATAAAAACTGCATTTCGATAATTCTGCTGTTCAGCGAATACTGTATTAAGTTTAAGTTCTGGTTTTATTGCCGTATCAGTTTCCGTTAAAATCATGCCGACTAAATAGCCATATTCATTTTTGATCATGGCTTCTTGGCTTTCAGTTTGCCCTTTTTGAATCATATAGATTCCGCCAGAAATAACCCCATCGTATTGGGAATCCGGCATTTTTATGTTTATTTGGTAATCAATACTTTGGTTTGCTGGAATTTTAACTGTTTTTTCGCCCTTTACTAGATTGGCAAAATCATATTTTAATGATTTATCTTTTTCTAGCTTTGAAGGGCCGTATTCTATGACACCATTTGTATTGGTTTTAGCGCTATTTAGTGCAACTTCTACGGTGATTTCTTCGGAGGAGCTATTATTCATTTTGATCGTGACCGTTTGCTCCTGACCTGGTGTCATTCGTAAGTCAAAATAGCCGACTTCTTTATTATGTTGATTTTCAGGCTGAATGACTTTGTACGTGAAACCACTGCCGTCATCTTCTGCAGCTAATCCTGTTGTGGATAGAAAGATACTGTTCATCCCTATGTATAGAATAATTGCTAGCCACGTTAAGAAATTTTTTTTCATGCCATACTGCCTTTCTTTTATATGAGAACAAGAACGCCACTAATGACGGACTTGTTCTCATTCTTGATTTTATTTTTATGTCTTGCTTAGATTATCTTGCGTCAGCGATCGTCCAAGTAATTGTTGAAGAATAGCCGCTGCTTGTTGACAATTTATTGCCTGCTGAAGGAACCCATAATTTTACAGAATCCGCTTCAGTACTATCAGCCTTATCTCCAAATTGTAGGATAAATTGACCGAATCCTTTGTCTGCTGCATCTTGTGTTACAAAAGTTGTTGGTGTTGTGCCATCTGTTTCAACAACTTGCGTTGCAGGAACGCCAGCCGCGTTCACTTGATTTTGATCTGCTGCATTGATCAGTTTCACATTACCAAATTTTAATTGCGCTGATTTTAATTCTTGTTTTTCTGTATTGGTAAATTTTGTCGCTTTTGCTGTTAATGTGTGTTTGTTTGGTTGGTTATCTGCACGTGTATCTTTGAATTGTACAAAGTTTGGACTAATTACTTTTGTACCATCTTTATAGACAACTTCAGCAGCTTTCGCTGTATATTCCCACCCATTACCAGAAGCTGGTGTTACTTTATTGTCGCCAAAATTCAAATCAGTAAGCGCAATAACTTTTAACGGTCCTTTAGCTGGATTGACTGGTGGTTCTGTGATTGGATTTTCAGGATCGACCGGTTTTGTTGGGTCTGTTGGATCAACTGGCTTGTCTTCTCCGTCATCTTCACTAAAGTTGATTGTTCCTTTTCCGCTCCAATTTAATGGATCCTCTGCTGCCTGTACAGCATTTGGTAATGCAACTGCTGCTCCTAATACTGCTAATAGTGTTGCTGCGCATAATTTGTGTGTTAATTTCATGTGTGTTTCCTCCTAGAATTTGGTTGATTTATGGTAGCTCGGATAAAATCCAAGTTAACACCGTTTGGTAGTTGCCTGGTTCTTTTGCTGCTTTACCAGGTACAAATAAAGAAATCGCTTGGTTTTCATAGATTGGTTGATTATTGAACGTTGGATCTGTGATTGGATTGTTTTTTTCATCCAATTTTGGCTTCAATGTATCTGCTCGTTTTTTATCATTGTTCACAGATGCGCCAAAGATGATCGACCATGTTCCCTCACCCATATTTGGTTTGGCTTCAGCTAAGTTATAGACTTCTCCTATATTCAACAGTCGAATAACTTCTTTAGAAACTGTTGGAGCCGTTTTAGGATCATTCATTGAATTTGCCCATGATTGGTCAAACGACAAAACAGCTCCCTTTAACTCTTTACTTTTAGCTAAGTGATTTTGAAACTGAGTCTCTTGCTTTAGCTGTAATGTCCAGCCTGGACTGTCGTTTCTAAAATCAGATACTTGAATAAAATTCCCTCTCGCTCCCGTGTCGTCTTTAAATAACTGTGCATTTCCATAATACGTTTGATCTTGATCAGAAATCGCTGCTTCCCAAAAATTGATTTGAGGAACAAAATCAAATCGTAATAGACGATCTGTATTAGGGCTTTCCCCAGGATCAGCTGGCTTTTCTGGGTGTTCAGGGTCCATCACTTGTATTGGATGTTTTCCATTAAATTCAATCGTTCCCTCGCCTGAATAATCAGTTGCATCTGCTTTGACAGATACTGGACTTGCAAATAGAGCCAGTAACAGTAGAAAGCCGCTGAATCGTTTTCTCTTCATCTCAATCACGCTCCCCTTTCAGTGTTCTTCTCTTCTTCCAAAAGAAAAGAAACAGTGCTAGTAGACTTAGCGTAACTCCCGTGAAAAGTAAACTGATTTTTATTAAATCTCCTGTATTTGGCAATCGACCCGTCGGTTTTTTCTCTTTGTTTGACGGTTCATTATGCGTGGAATCACTTGTCTGCGGTGTTGAAGGATCCGTTTTTTGAAAAACAATCCCAGCATTTGTTTGTACCTGTCCACCTTCTTCAGCTGCCCAGCCCTCGTTGATTGTACCGAAAGACACGGCTAGAAAAATCAAAGGAGTTAGAATAAAACGAATAATTCGATGCTTTTTCATGACAGTCTTCCCTCCATTAATAGGCTTCTTCTATTTGCCAAGTCAGTGTCGTTTCATATTTTCCTACTTGTTTAACAGAACCGACTGGAACATTCAAACGTAGTCCTTGTTTTTCAGGTCCCCAAGTTTCTTCACTAATATCATATTTTCCAGTGGTCTGGTGTTTTGAACGAAAGACTTCTTGAGCATCGGTAGAAATTACTTTCTCGCCCGTCGTTGTCTGGTAGCTTAGGGCGTTTGGTAGTCGATGTGACGGGTCCCCTGGAATACTAAAATCTTGTGACTGTTTCAACGTGATTTTCCATGTGCCCAATGTTGAGCGATTGTCCCAAATAACTAAATGTTGATCATAATTTGGGTCGTTGAATTTTTTATTTTTCCCACTCACTTTTTGGTCACCGAAATCAATCGCATTCGGTGCGGATTCAATAAACAAGGTTCCTTTAAATGTATATTTACGAGTCACGCCTTCTGGAACGATCAAGAGATTTTTTTCATCTAATGGTGGCGTGTCTAATACATAGTTCAATGCTTTGACTGCTTTAAGTTTTTCGATGACTTGAGCATTTTGACTTAGATCGATCCGCTCCGAAATCGTTGCTTCAAAAGATAAATCATCCACGATCGGTTGGTTATTTTCATCCACAAAGGCGATTTTTACCGTAGCAAAGCTTTGGATAATCGTAACCTTGATCTTTTTATCTACTTTAGTGTTCCCACTGCCATAGGAAGCAGTCACTTCATACACCCCTGCACCTGCGAGTTCAGGTGGTTTCGGTAACGTCCCTATCGACAAGTTCAATTGACTTTTATCGATTAAATCAGCGGATAGTTCGTTATACTGCCATAGTTTTAACTCTGCTTTTTCCCGAATTAGTCCCAGCAGGTCTTCCTCTGTTTTAGGATAGTCTTTTGCAGCAACGTCGAAGTCCTTACCAAATATAATGTATTGACTACTTTTGGCTACTTCTTGATTTTGAACAAAAATCGGGATCTTCACATCACGCGCATTGCCTTTTTCATCAGTAAGAGTAACTTGAAAACTGCTAGGACCAACTGTCTTAACAACACTTTCAATATCCTGCCCCGCTTTTAACGTGATTTTTATTTTATCTTTGGGTGAAAAATCATCTTCATAGTGCAATAGAAAAGTACTATAGTCAGAAGCGTCTGATATTGCTTTGGAATCTCCCGCATCAATAAACGTTAATTTACCGAATCCAATTGGAGCCTCAAAGTCGTACGTTATATCATATGAAGCATCTTTCCCTGAGATAATATTTTTAGCAACCGCCTGTGCTGTTAGTGTCAACTTTGTATCATTAGTCACTTTAGTATCTTTCACTTTAAACTGAATATCGACGATCGGATTCGTTGCTGATAAATCTTTGGATAACGGAATTGCTAGCTCATTATTGATATACGTCGGGGTTGCAGGAACACCATTTAAAAGAAGTGTGCCTTGTTGGTATACTTGATTTGGTGACAAAGCAAACTTGAATGTTGGTTGAATCATGTTTTGTTTACCGCCTGTATATTGCCCTGAATAGTGTACTGTCACCTCAGAATCTTGTGTGATACTTTGAATTTTTTTTCCTTCAGTATTCATAAACTCAACATTTTCGGTGTAATTTACCAATCCAGGTACTGATTTAAATGCAACCACAGCTTTTTCAGACAAGGCACCCGTTGAACCAGTAAATCCCCAATAAACGCTATCTGTGCCAAACGTATCTCTGGAAATAGGTACTGAAACTGAAGCTAAATCACCAAATGTATACGTTAAATTCCCAACATTGCTTGCATTCCAAGCAGTCCATTGAATCTTTAACAAACGCCATTGCCCGTCTCCAAGCTTAAATGTCGGATATTGCAGACCTGAATGATTAATTCCAGTAATTGAAGTAGACGGACTTTTGTACTTATAAGAAGAAAGTTTGTCTGGAAAAGAATACGCAATATGCCCTTTATCTGAGTTTTTATTTAAGCCAGAGTCATAACTATCACCGTTGAAATACGTATCAAATTCGATTGCAAAACTATTTTTTAATTGCTTGCCTCCGACTTTGTTAGGTGAACCATAAACAACTTTATCACCATAAATCGACAATCCAGATCCGACTAATCCAGAAAAATTAGCAATTTTATCAGGATCATTATGCATCACATAAGCAATACCGTCCGCATCGCCATCAATGTATATATACATTTCAGAGTAAAAGTCTTTTGATAGATCCATTTTATTTTGCTCTGTAGAAAAAATACTCCCAATTTGACTCACTTTTTTATCCGTGATTACGACATTATTTCCTTCAACATAGCTGTTTGCTCCTTTGGGTGTCACAAAAATCTGGTCCAAGGGAACACTTTGAGGGGCATCAACATAACCTAATGCCTCGGCTTTTAAAGGAATGCACACTAGAGTAAAAACTATCGCTGTAAAAATAAGTTTTTTTACTTTGTTTAACATCTTCTATTTTCACCTCCTTTCAACTGAGGTGCTTTTCGTTTTAAGCATGACAAATAAACCTGCCTTAATCAGAATAATTGACTTCATTGGGGGTCTTTGATTTAATGAACAAAAGATTCTTCTTTTTAAATGAAACGAGAAATAAGACGGGTTTCTCTCTATTTTTAAGGATTCTTATCTCTACTTGACGATGAATTTGACGGCGGTAAAAAATAAACTTTTCTCTAGGTCCATCGTATTTTAGTCATTGGTTTTGAACATTAAAATAACAATCGTTATTTAATAAGCATGGATTTCTCTACTATAAAATAAGAAAAAACGAAATTTTTCCTATTTTTATAAACAAGCTAGCTTATCAATAGCCGCTCTCTGCTCTTCGAAAAACGAATTTGTATACGTATCTAACGTCAATTTTATTGATGAGTGCCCCAACAATGAGCTGATAGCTGCAATATTTACCCCTAATTCCACACAGCGCGTTGCAAAAGTGTGGCGTAACGCATGGAAAGGGACATTGAATAATCCTAACTTCTTTTTAATCTGCTCAAATCGATAACTAACTGTTCTAGGCTCAATCGAACGAGAGCCACTTGTCACAACAAAGTCAGAAGTTGCCCGCTCTTTACACTTCAATAACGCATTTTTCACTTTTAGAGAAAGAGGGATCAATCGATTAGCATTTGCCGTCTTTGGTGCAGTTTCAACGATTTTAGTTCGTTGATTTGATGTTTTTGGCATAGCGATCCGCTGTTTTGTTCTACGAACACGTAAAACTGCTTCCTCAAAATCGATGTCTTCCCATTTCAACGCACAAATTTCTCCAATACGCATTCCTGTTTCCAACGCTAATAAAACAGGCAATCCTTTGTCTGTTTTTAAACTTTCTATTTCTACTGCTTTTTGTTGGTTACGTGTCAAAGCTTGAATTTTTTGCTTGGTGATTTTAGGCAACATCGTCCGTTCACAAGGATTCAAATAAATGTATCCTCGTTCTCTAGCTGCTTCAAAACAGCTTTTAACAATTCGAAAAACAATCTGAATGGAACTTGCTGATAGTGATTTAGAGAGTCCTTTAACTACTTGATCCATATCAGATGCTGTGATTTTTTTCAAACTCCGCTGGCCTAGAAATGGAAAAATATGTATTTGAAGATTGTTGCTATAACTAGCGTATGTACTCTCTTTCAATTTCATTGCCATGATATCGTTTAACCAAATGTTAGCCCAATCACCAAAAGTACCTTGAAACTCTTTTGCTGATTTCAAATAAAACAACGCTGTTTGTGCTTTTCGTTCAATTAGTTGCTCTTTTACAGAACGATAGGAACGTGCATAGATATAACCATAATGAATCGTTCCATCTGCTTTACGACTTTTAGGATAACGACCTTCCCAACGTCCATCTTTTCTTTTATAAATATTTTCGCCCTTAGCCAAAATAATCAAATCCTTTCTCCCAAATTTGACGGCGGGATTGACGGCGGTAAAAAATAACCCATCTTCCCTTGATAAATCACCTTATTTTCATTTTTTTTAATAAACTCTCAAAAAATTGAAAAAACAAAACATTATTTTCTATCAATAACCTATTGATTTATTTCAAATAAACCAATACAATACACTTATGATTAAAGATATTTTTCTCAAATAAAACTATTTCTCGTTTCATTTAAAAAGCAGAAATAGTTTATTTTTTTCTATAAAAAACTCCTTTATACTGATTTCTCCCGATAGATATATCACTATAAAAAGAAGATTAATTATACTTTTTCGATATTTTATTTTCAGAAAAACAATTAAAATAAATCTATAACAATGATTATATAACAAAAAAATAATGATTAAAGTTTTAATTTTAAAAAATATTTACTCCTAAAATTCATGGCGCCATGATTTAATGTCTCAATAAATACTAATACTAGGGTAAAAGATAATAGACATAAAACACATTATACGATAGCCTATAGATTAACTATACGAATGATAGGAGGGACCTCATGAAACGTGATGGTCATACCCACACAGAATTTTGTCCACATGGAAAGGTTGAGGATACAGAATTACTGATTCAGCGTGCAATCAGCCTAGGCTTTAAAGAATATAGCATCACAGAACATGCACCTTTACCTACAGGCATAGAAAAAACGGTAGCTGGAGATCCCAATGTGTGGACAACTGCTTCAATGGCGCTAAATGATGTGGATAACTATTTCAAAAGGATGAATGAATTGCGGAAAAAGTATGCTTCTGACATTATTATTCACATTGGATTTGAATTGGATTATTTTTCAGCATTTGAAGGTTGGACTCGTGATTTTTTAGCTGAATACGGACCACAAACAGATGATGGAATTTTATCTGTTCACTTTCTTGAAGGGAAAGATGGATTACGTGGAATCGACTACTCTTTTGAGGAATATAAGAGTGGCATTGTTGACTATTTAGGTAGCTTTAAAAAAGCTCAAAAACATTACTACCAAAAGCTTTTAGCTTCTTTAGAAGCAGACCTTGGTCCTTTTAAACCTACACGTTTAGGTCATATTTCTTTGTGTCAAAAATTCGAACGTTCCTTTGACGAATCTACTGATTACTCTTTTGAAAATCAAGAACTTGTCCACACCCTTTTAACTCGTGTGCAACAGGAAAAATACAGCTTAGATTTAAACACTGCTGGATTTTATAAACAGGGTTATCAACAGAGTTATCCACAGGTGTGGATAACTAAAAAAGCTGCTGCATTAGGGATTCCTTTTATTTATGGATCCGATACTCATGCATTAGCTGAGGTTGGACAAGGGTATGAGAAAATTAAACAATGGCTTTAAAAAAATACTAAGATTCGCAGCGATATTGCTCACGAATCTTAGTATTTTTTTAATTCAATTCTTCATATTGCGGTGTTTTCACTAACTCATAGCTCTTGATCCGATCACCATTTCCAGCAACTTCATCAAAGTGAATGGTTTGGATCGTAAAATTATCATACATCTTCACATACAGTTGCTTTTTACTTAAATCATAGACAGAAGTATATTGGGTATACTGACGGTCTTGTCCTTTTGGCGCGTCCAGTTTGATGACTCCTTTGACGATATCAGATGTGGATAAAAGGTGAAAAGCTTTATTGATGCTTTCTTTTTCCACAACTGGATCACTAAATTTCAACAAATAGGCTGCTCGGACAAAACGCGAAGTGGCTGTGTAATCTCCAGGAATACCATGCATACCAGAACCTTTGCCTGCTGACAAAACTTTATGATCGTGGAATAGTACATCTTTTGTATTTGCATCAGATAATCCTGTATAGTTTTCCAAATTGGTCATATGCCAATCAAATTTAGGACTATTCGTCATCACACCGATTGGATTTTCATATACAGCAAAGTCCAGCTTTATTGAAGGCTCAACCACAATCGTACGACCAGCAGCATCTGTAAACATAAAGTGCTGTGGCAACCCGGGAGCTTTGCCATTCATTGAAAGATCAGCAATCGCCACTGTGGAAATCTTTTCTTCTACTTCCTTTGTATCCTTACAATTTGCTAATACCCAAAAAACAAATTGCTCTGCTATCAGCGGTAATTTTCCAGCATTTTTGATTTCTTCAATAGTTGAATATCGATTAAACTCCGCAAAATATTGCGTAATTCCTCCAAGTCCCCATTCATTAACGCCGTCGACCACACTTTGAGCAGCTTTTTCTTCGCTTTCCTTGATGCCCATCCCTAATACTGAATAAAGCGTCCGCCATTTCTCAATACTTTCTGTGATTTCAAATTTTTTAGGAATTTGTACGCCAACATAATCAAAATCAATATTGTATTCCTGCGTTCTTCCTAAATAATGACTTCCTTCTATTGATTTCAAACTAATACCTGTACACATAACGATCCCTCACCTTCCATAATAATCATTTTATACCATTCATTATACACACGTTATTATAAAAACAACCAATTAAATTATTTTTCCAATTTATCCATTTAGAAACCTTTCGATTTTCTTTAATTTTTTCTTTCTGACAATCAATTTTTCAATGGATATGCTAAACTATATATATCCTATTTATTACGTTGTGAGGTTGATTATGAAGAAAAAAATACAGGCGTTTACTAAAGAAAACTGGCCTTATATGACCGCCAGCTTTTTCATTCCTTTTTTTATAATGGTCATTATTTATTTAAGTATCGGCATTTATCCTGGTAGCAGCCGTAGTGTGATGGCGAGTGACTCCTTTTCGCAATTTTCCAACTTTCATGCTAGTTTCAATAATGTGCTGCACGGTAAACAAAGTATTTTTTATACTTGGAATGCGTCACTAGGATTAAATTATCTTTCATTGATTTCCTATTATCTTGGTGGACTTTTTACGCCACTGGTCATTTTCTTTAAAAACCAAAATATTCCTGATGCTCTGTATTTGATTACCTTGCTGAAAATTGGTTCTGCTGGTTTAGCTTTTTGGGTGTTTGCTAGAAATACCTATAAGATACCAAAATGGGGCCATGTCATGCTTAGTGTTCCATATGCTTTGATGTCGTTTGCTACAGCTCATTCAGAAATCATTATGTGGTTAGACGCGTTTACTTACCTACCATTGGTTATTCTAGGGATTCATCGTCTGATGGATGAACGAAAACCAACACTCTTATTTGTAAGTTATCTGCTGTTATTTATCTCGAATTTTTACATGGGCTTTATGATCGGTGTCTTCTCTTTCCTATACTTTATCGCCCGAATGTTGACGAACTGGAAAGTGTATAAAAAGCGGATTCTGCCTTATGGGATCACCTCTCTTTTAGCAGGTGGCGCTTCGATGATTTTAGTATTACCTGCGGTCCTTGATCTAAGAGCAAATGGTGAAACCTTGTCTCAAGTGACTCAATTTAAAACGGAAGCTACAGCCTTTTTGGATATCGTCATGAAAAATATGGTTGGTGTTTATGACACGACCAAATACGGCTCGATCCCCTTTATCTATGTAGGGTTACTTCCTTTGATTTTCTGTGTCTTTTACTTTGTCACAAAAGAAATTCCTCGGAAAAACAAACTGTTATTCGGCAGTCTCTTTATCATTTTGATTGCTAGTTTTTATATCACACCATTAAATTTATTTTGGCACGGTATGCATGCACCAAATATGTTCTTGTTCCGTTATAGTTTCCTTTTTTCTTTCTTAGTGGTAATGCTGGCGGGATATGGGTTTGAGAAATTCAAAACCGATGATTTAGGTCTCTTAGCAGGTTCCACGATCATGCTGATTGCGATTTTTGCTTTAGCGGAAGGAGCGAAAAGTGCTACAAGTTATGACTATATCCCTATTTCAGCCTTTGTTATCACTGCTTTATTTTTACTGCTATACCTTGCTGGAATCGTTTTTTATCAATTGAAGAAAATACCGATGCATTATTTGATCATCTTACTGTTATTACTTGTTTCAACGGAAGCCTTTATCAATACAAATTCGATGTTAAAAGGGATTTTAGAGGATTGGAATTACGCTTCTCGCAGTCTCTACTCAGAACCATATCCATCCATTAAAAAACTAGTGGATAAAACGAAAAAGGAAAATGATGAATTTTACCGTTTGGAGAACTTAAATCCTGTTTCTTCTAATGATAGTATCAATTATGGTTATAGCGGTGTCAGCTTGTTTTCTTCTATCAGAAATCGTCATTCCTCTTCTTATTTAAATGACTTAGGTTTCCGCTCTAGAGGAACTGGTTTGAACATTCGCTATCCAAATAATACCTTGTTAATGGACTCTCTTGTTGGCATCAAATACAATATTTCAGAAAGTGATCCATTAAAATTCGGCTTTTTCCCAATCGATAAAGCAGGTAAATTTTCACTATACGAAAATAGCAATGCCTTGCCTTTGGGCTTTTTAGCTGATAATGATATTTATAACGTCAAACAACCAACGAATGATAATTTAAGCAGTCAAACTGAATTATTCAATGCATTAGCTGGTCAAAAAGAAGATTATTTCAAATTTTATCAACCAACACTGATTGATAAAAAGAATGTCAAAATCGAACAAAATGCTGGTTCTGTGACATATAAGGAACTGCAAAATAATGTCGCTAAAGACCTGACTTGGACAGTAGATGTACCTGCAAACACGCAAGCGTATCTTAGTTTGTTCCCAACCGATTTTGGACAATTAGAAAGTTCAACTGCCACAATATCTGTAAATGGGACTAGTCAAAAGTCTCAAATCAATATTACTGGTCAATATTACAATATCGGCTATTATGATAAACCGACTAGCGTTACGTTTACAGTTAGTTTCTATGGAACAACGGCGGTCAGCTTTATGGAGCCAAAAGTAGTTGGAATGAATACAAAAGCCTTTGAAAGTTCCGTTCAGGCAATTCAAGCTAAAGGTGCTGATTTAACAGCTAAAGGACGTAAAGCAGTCGGAACCGTGACTGCTGACAAAGATCAAGTCCTCTTGACAACCATTCCTTATGACAAAGGATGGAAAGCCTATGTAGACGGGAAAAAAGTACCAGTTCAATCCTTTAAGAAAGCATTTGTCAGCATTCCTGTAACACAAGGTGAACATACGATTGAATTTGTTTATTTACCTGAAGGATTTGTTCCCGGTGTAATTTTGTTTTTTGTTTGTATTGGCGGATTTGTTGTTTATGTACGATTCACGAATAAACCAAAACTGGCATTAGTAAAACCTGCTAAACGTAAACGTAGAAAACGTTAAATCGATCTTGTACGAAACTAGCTTTCCCTTGATAGCTCTTCAGATAAAAAAATATTTGAGAATCACAGGGCTAATGAAGCGCAAGTATAGTAACTAACCCGCTGGAGAAATCAGAGTCTCTGGCGGGTTTTCGTAATCTGACGATCCATATACTTGAGGTGGGAACAGAAGTATTTAATCCCGAGAAAGTAAGAATGGACTGCTTCTGCTATTACTCCACCTGAGTGGGAGATGACTCGAAGAGTTATGTCTCACTCACTTTTTTATAGTACTTATTGTAAATCTCTATAGAATAAATAAAAATGAATTCCAATGAAACCTTTTTGACAAAATCAGAGTCTAATAGTTATCAAGGGGAAGGAGAAGTTTATGGAAAAGAAGGAACAAATACGTTTGGTTAAAAAAGCAAAAAATGGCGACGCGCAAGCGTTTATAACACTTTGTGAAGCCTATCAAGTGGTGTTGTACAATTCTGCTTATAAATTACTTTTAAACAATGAAGATGTAGCCGATTGTCTACAAGAAACTGAAATTCGTGCCTGGCAAAAAATTACGAATATCAAAAATGAAGCAGCGTTTAATTCTTGGATTTTTAGAATTATGATCAATATCGCTAAGGACATCTTGGAAAAAAGAATTGAAACGGTTGAATTTGAGGAAAGTTATATGAGCACAAAAGAAAGCAATGGTGAACAATCACACTTAGAAGAAGAATTTAATCAATTACCCGATAGATATAAAATCCCTATCGTGTTACATTATTACGCAGGTTTTAACGTTAATGAGATTTCCGAACAGCTGAATCTGTCTAAAAATACAGTTAAAACAAGACTTGCACGTGGCAGAGGAAAATTGAAAATATTATTGGAGGGAGAAGAAAATGGCTAAAAAAAGGAAGACTATTATCATACAAGAAAAGGAAATTCCAAAAGAAGTAATGGCAAAATTAGCTCAGAGTCGAGAAAACATTTTAAACGATCAAATTAAGCAAGAAAAAAAGAAATTCCAAATCAAATACAAGAAACAAATTGGCATCACTTTAGCTCTAGCCGCAACACTTATTTTAATTGCTATGATCAACCCACAAATAAATACAGCCATCAAAAATGCTTTCGGCATTAGCCAAGATTCTGGTGTTGCGGTAGTAGAAAATAACGGGATACAAAATGAACTCCATTTAACGAGCACAGAAAATGGTCGAGAGATTACATTGACAAAATTTATATCAACAAAGAAAAAATTTGCCTTTGATTATCAATTTAAATTGGATGACGAAAAACTAAAAGAGCTACTGAAAAAACAACGTTCTCCTGATCGACTATTCACTAAAAATGCGGCAAATGCTCAACATATTGAACTTGGTCTTTTTGTTAATGATAGCGCTGAAGACATGTTTTCTGGTGTCTCATCTCAATCTACTTTCCGCATAGAAGGAGATACTTTTTACGGCTCTGTTGTAGCTACTTTTAATCGAGAAAAAATTCCTGAAGATGCTAAATTGACCCTCCACATTTACAAATTATCTTGGCAAGATGCTGAAGAACTTGATCAAGCTTTTGCCGAAGCTTCTAAAACAGGCAGTCCTTTTGGTGTTGACAATGCTTTAGAATATGAGGGAGATTGGCGTTTTGATATTGATTACAAACCATTGACCCAAACAGCAGATACACAAATTAGGAACGTGAAGAATATCACTGATATCAAAGCAATCAGTGATCCTTTACAAACAACCGTTCAATTTATTGCACCTCTGCAAGAGTTTAATTCTCCTGAAAATCTTCTTAGCCCAGAGGTTACTTTATATAAAGATGGTGTACAAGCTGAAGATCAACTATTTACACAAATATATAATTTAGAAACTGGAGAAATCGAAGTCTCAATTAACCTAAGTTCATTAGATAAAACATCGATATATAAAGTCCAAGTCAATAAAGTGGACTACTCTTCTGGTGAAGTAATGGAGGAAATTGGCTTTTTTGAACTACAAAACAAATAAGCAATTTTCCTAAAACGAAAGAGTGACGGACACAACTAAAAATAGTTTTGTCCGTCACTTTTTAATAATTATCAATCACACTTCTCAATAGCGGCTAAAAACCATTGTTTAAACAGCTGTGCATCAATATCCGCACAAACCCGACAATTAACCGCTTTCCCTAAATATCCATCTAAATCAACTAACGTGGCGCCTGCTGTCAACGTACCTTGCGTTTCAACTGCAACATAAGCCTCTTTCACTTCAAATATTTCAGGCTCTAACAAATAAGCAATTGCACAACCATCATACATCTTCAAACCAGTATCTGAGTGACCTCCTCGATAGTGTTGAAACAACTGAGCAATCATGTCTCCGGTTTTGTTCATTTTTTGGATTTGATCGCTTACTTCTGGTAAGACTAACGCTTTTTCTCCAACATCTAAACTCACCATCGTTAATGGAATTTTACTTTCATATACGATTTTGGCCGCTTCTGGATCCGCAGCAATATTAAATTCCGATAATACACCGTAATTCCCTCTCCCCAAAGCACCGCCCATAATCACAAGTTCTTCGATTCTTTCCACACATTCTGGATAGATTCTCAGTAAAAGCGCAATATTCGTCAATGGACCGATCCCAACAATCGTGGTTTTCTCCTTAGATTCCATCAATACCTTGTACATCTCGATCACTGCATGATTTTTCGTTAATAACTCATACTTAGACTTAGGAAATTCATAGCCATCCATTCCTGTACTCCCATGAATGTCACTTGCATTGATTGCTTCACGCAACAACGGGCGGTCAGAACCAATCGCAACTGGCACTCCTTTGTTCCAAAAAGCCAACAGTTTTAGCAGATTTTTTGTTACTTTATCCACACTGACATTGCCTGCCACTGTTGTAAACAACCTGATATCCAACCTTTCATCAAATAATGCAGCCGCAATTGCAACAGCGTCATCAATTCCAGGATCTGTATCGATGATGATTTTTCTTGGTTTTTTCACTTGACTATTCCTTCCTTTTAAACTTTAGCTACACAAAAAAGCACACTCTCCCATGCTGATTTCACTTCACTAAAGCTACCCCTTTTTTATATAAAAAACGGGAAACAGAAAAAGTGCCTGTCTTCCCGCCTTCTTCTATTTTTAATAATCTAATTGCTTCAAATGTAGTAAGAACGACTCTTTCGTCAATCTCTTGATTGTATATAAGCGCTCAATCTGCTTACGGATTTTTTTATCCTCTTTTATCGCAGGATCAAAAACATCTAGCAATGTACCGATTCCATATTCTACTAAAATACCGATTCCGCCGCTACCAACAGCAAAACCTAAAGTATCCGTATCATCTAATTGTCCCCTTTTGATTTCTGCGATATTTTGACTAAAATCCCCTTCAACAATGATTTCATCTGTCTTCTTCTCTAACTCTGCGGCTAATTCAGCTTTTGTTCTTACAGTTACTCGTTCAAAATCCATCCCAAAAACCTCCTTTTTTAATTATTATACGCTATTCCTATTTTTTTACTAGTGGTACTTGAGAATGAAAAAAAGAAGCTAAAACCATGCGCTGATTTTAACTTCTACTCTTTTACTTTATGCCCCAGTCATTACCTCTTCTACCAAAGAAACGGCTTTGCCTTTCCCGCGTTCCACCAATAATGCTAGTTGGATAAAAGCAAACAAGACATTACTTTGCTTAGAGTAAGCAAAGTACCTAGACTCCCAGTTAGTTACATATTGTTCCTTTTCTTTGCGTGTATCTTTGAATCCATACACCTGATCGCCATATTTATAAAAAATATTGATAAAACGCTCATTTAAAAACGAGTATTTCGTTTCGCCAACATTCGATAGCGGAGCAGTACCTAGATCGATGGTTTGATACCCTCGTTGTTGATACTCCGCAATAAAATGAGTCAACAAGAAATCCGTAACATGCTCTGGAGCCGTTTCTGTATACCGTAATAAATCATAAGACATTTCACGATTTATCACAATTGGCTTAGCGGTAATAAAACCAATCACTTCATGACGTTCATTTCGCATAATACCAATATCACTTAACCGTAAATACTCTTTATCAAAATGACCACCAACAAAATTCCGTTCCCGCCCGTTTCCTAACCATTCCTCTGATACACGAGCTAACTCTTGAAAAAGCTCATCTGAAACAGGTTCGTGATACATCATAAACGTATACCCTAAATTACTTAAATGCTTTAACTCCATACTGTTTGTTGCTAAAGAAATCGGTGCCGAATCGATACAAGCAAAATCAACAATTCCTTCTTCGCCGACCTTCATAAAATTAAATCCTAAATCATGCAAGATCATTGTGTATGCTTCACTAACTCGGTAAAACGCCGCTTGATACCCAAGTAAATCTGCCCCATCCATAAAAGCTAATGTAGCTTGAGCCCATTTTTCTTGATTGCCGATTGGATCAGCTAAAACAAAACATTTATTGCCCTTGATCTGATAAGCAAATAGGACTTCATCTTCATTTTGTTCCTGATAATAATAATAGGAATAATTTTTTAAATACAGCAAGTGACTCCCTTGTGTTCCGCCATATTTATCGATCAGCGCTGTTAAACGTTCTTCTTGATAAGACTCACCTAAGCTTTTTGTCGTATCGGCTAAGTATTGATACAGCGTAATCAAGCCGATCATCGAAATACCCAGCCCAATCAAACCAGAAAACCAAACATCATCTGATGGGAAAAGCAAAAATGTGTGCGGCAGCGGCCCTATTTTATCTGGATGAGAACTATAATATCCTGCAACTGCATAAATTATGAATAAGAAACTAAACAAAACTCCATCAACTGCAAGCGCCCCCCAAGAATAAACAAATTTTTCTCGGTAAAACTCTTTTCTTGCTAAAAAAACAGCGGACAGAATCACTAAATAAACTAAAATCAGTTGCCACGAAGCCGTTCTAGAAATCGTATTGGCAATCCCAAAAATCAATAATCCAATCGTGGGCCAATACGCTTTTTTTACTTTCATCGAAATTCCTCGAGCTAATCCTAACAATAAAAAGCCGATCAACATATTAAACGTTTGGTCTAAGAAATCAAAAGAAAACGGCAAGAGAAATTTAAATAATCGACTCACGTTCGATAGATTAGTGATCGTTGAAAGCAACACCATCATGATCCCCGCAAAATAAAGAGCGGCAACTAAAATAAAATGAGCCACTTTTTGCGAAAATATTCGTGGTAAATTATCCAAAAATCGATTGATTTTAATCCCAGTTTGATGAATAAATAGAATAATGCCCGTAATAAAAGGCAATACATAATAAAATAACCGATAATAAATCAACCAAACGACCGCAGTAGATTGCCCTACCCCCAACTGAGATAACCCCAAAATCATCAACACATCAAAGGTTCCCATGCCACCTGGCACCATTGTCAGCATGCCTATCAAGGTCGCGATCACAAACATCGGATAAACCGATATCAACGACACATCCACTTTCATCAATGCCCCAACACTTAAAAAGACAAACATCGCACCTAACCATTGTCCAAGTGAAGCGCCAAAAAGAAGATAAATACCTTTCGGGAAAAAATCTTTAAACAAGGTATATTTTTTTAATTGCGTAAACAACAACAACGCCGGCGCAATCAAACTTCCTGCAAGTAACCAAAGCCAATACTCTCGAAATAAACTATCCGGTCGAATAAAAAAGACATCAATAAATGCAATAAACGATAAAATCGATAGTCCAGATATCATAAACAAAGCGACTTTAGAAACGGTTGCAACAACTTTTTTATGCGGCGCATCTTTGCCATAGAAATTAGCCCGTAATGTTGCTCCAACTACACCGCCGAAGCCCGCAAGGTTATTGATTGTATTTGTGACCCAAGCAGAAACAAACCACTCCCAGCGATTCATTTTAGGCTTTCCTTGGTCCTCCAGCACTTTTACTACTACTAAATCATATAAAAGCATCGGCAAGACACCGATAAAGCCTGCTAAAACCATTCCAATTATACGAAAGCGGTTCTGCTGTCCCATAGTATGAAAAACATCCTGCCAAGTCATTCCTTGAACAATATGGGTTACTTGATTTGCCACAAAAATTAAAACTGAACCTAGAAAGATCAATTTTAACAATAGACTGTGCTCTTTCATCCAATGAATTAGTTGGTTTATTTTATTTTTCATCTGCTCACCACCTTTGTATTTTTTAAAGAGTTTTCTTTTATATGTTATCTTATAACAGGTTATTTTTCCAGTTTCGCTCTTAAAACTACAAAAAAACAGTTGTTAAGCTTCTATTTACTAGCCTAACAACTGCTTTCACAAAATGACTATCTACTTATGACTCTTATACTCTTTTCCGATTTGATCTGCCACAATAATTGCTGCTTTTACTTGATCCACTGTAATTGGGAACGGCATTGAGTGGATCGATTCTTCTGGAATGCATGATTTTTCAGCTACTTCTGTTAGCTCAGCATCCGAAATTTCTTTCACCCCTAAGTCGGCTAAACAAACCGGTAAGCCGATCGATAAAGCAAAATCTAATACTTCATACAATTCAGATTTTGGCGCATTTTCTAAAACCAACTGACAAATCGTGCTGAATGCTACTTTTTCGCCATGTGTGGCACCATGCGCATCATGTAAAACGGTCAAACCATCATGGATCGCATGAATGGCAGCGAGTCCTGCACTTTCAAAGCCTAGGCCTGAAAGTAAAATATTGGCTTCAATGATATTTTCCAAAGCAGGAGTTACCACATTATTATCTGAAGCTTCTTTGGCTTTCAATCCATCTTCCAAGATTGTTTCATAACATAATTTAGCCAGTGCTAAAGCAGTATTCGTCCCTTTAGCAGGAGGACAAACGCCTTCACGGGCGCCACAAGGCAATCCAGCATTGACATTCGAGTAGGAATTATGTGTTGCTCTAGCCTCGAAATAAGTAGATAAGGCATCACCCATGCCAGAAACTAAGAAACGTGTTGGCGCATTTGCAATAACTACCGTATCAATCAAAACGACACTCGGACTTTGTACAAAGTAAGCATAATCGTCAAACTGACCGTCTTCTGTATAAAGAACTGCTGAATGACTCGTTGGCGCATCTGTTGCAACGATCGTCGGTACAATGATCAAGTTGTGCCCTTCTGCCACACATTTGGCTGTATCGATCGCTTTTCCACCACCAAGGCCGATTACGCAATCACAATCATTCTCTTCAGCAACTTTTTGCAGGCGAGCGACTTCTACTCGCGACGCTTCTCCATGGAAATTACTTTCGACAAAGGAAATATTAAATTTTTCAGCAGTTTTATCTAGTTTCTCTTTCACTCGGCTGACGTCATCTGCATGGGCAATCAATAATGCTTTTTTCCCAAAGGTTGTCACAAAATAGCCTAAATTCAATAACTCATCTTCACCTTGAACGTATTTCGTTGGACTAATAAACGCTTTTCTCATGTTTGCAAACTCCTATTCTCATCTTATTTTATTTTTAAAGGGGCTAACTGCTCCTTTATGGCATCGATCGGTGTATCTACTTGTAACAATGCTGCCGCTGTATAAGCGCTCTCTACTAAGGCCGTATCGAACAGTAACACTTCTTTTTCTGTCATATCAATGGCCATTTCCAAATTCATTTTAGCGCTACCTAAATCATAGAATGCTAGTAATGTTTGAGCAGAATTTTTTTCAAATGCGTCCATGATTTTTTCAAATGACGTTCCGACTTCTCCTTGATCCAATCCTGCTGCAACAGTGATTGGCACATCTTTTGCCACTTCTTTGATCAAACGGTCCACACCTTCGCCGATTTCTTTGACGTGTGACACAATAACTACACCATTACGCATCAAACACACCTGCTTCCATTAAAGATTGAAAGAAATACAGACTGGACATTGCACCGGGGTCAATATGACCGATAGACCGTTCCCCCACATAAGACGCACGTCCTTTCGTTGCCGCAATCTCTTTCGTCGCTTCTACAGCAGATTCTAGTGCGGCATCTGTTAACGTGCCTTTTTTGATTGCTTCGATTGCAGGTGCCCATTCATCCAACATTGTTTTTTCGCCTGGCTGACTGTTCCCACGTTTTTCGATTCCTGCTAATCCAGCTTCTAAAATTGGTAGTGCATCAGATGTTGCTGCAGAAGCTTTTGCCATTTCCATCATCGCTGTTCCATAAAGCGGACCTGAAGCGCCACCTACTTTGCTGATCAAAGCCATTGCAGTCAATTTGAAAATATCTTGCACCGTTTCTGGCTCTTTACTCTGCAAACTTTCACTCACAGCTTCCATTCCTCGAGCCATATTATTACCATGATCACCATCACCGATTGGTGTATCTAATTCACTTAAATAGTCTTTATTTTTATCGATTTTTTCTTTGAATAATTGTAGTGATTTTTTTAAATTATCTACAGTAAACATTACAATTCCCTCCGTTTTTTCAAACTATACGTAAACACATTCAATCTCTGTCAGACTTTACCATGCTACTGTCTCAACATCCTCATTCAACGCGTTTACCCAATCATCTTCCACTTTCAGCAACGTCACAGAGAGTCCAGCCATTTCCAAGGAAGTCATATAATTACCCACCTTAGAAAACGCGATTTCTACACCTGCAGCATCCAATAAATTCATTGCATCTTCATAAAAAATATATTGTTCCATTAATGGTGTACCACCTAATCCATTGACCAAAATAGCGAAACGTTCTCCTTTGTTCCACTGAAATGCATCTGCTAATTTTGAAATCAATTCTTCTGCCATTTCCTTAGATGGTTTGATTTTTTCCCGTTTATAGCCTGGTTCTCCGTGGATGCCAACACCAAATTCGATCTCATCATCTGCTAACACAAATCCAGGCTTCCCAACTTCTGGTACCGTGGCACCTGTTAATGCAACCCCAATCGTTTTTAAATTGTTGACAACGCGTTCTCCTAATGCAACTAATTCCTCTACAGAAGCGCCGTTGCGTGCGGCCGCACCTAAAATTTTATGAACTAGAATCGTACCTGCTACACCCCGTTTGCCTTGCGTATAGGTGCTATCTTCAACTGCAATATCATCATCCACAACAACTGTCCCAACTTTGATATCTTCCATTTCCGCCAAGTCTTTTGCCATGTCGAAATTCATAATATCGCCAGAATAGTTTTTTACGACCATCACAACGCCCTGTCCTTGATCGACTGCTTTGATTCCTTCAAAAATCTGATCAGGCGTAGGAGATGTAAAAACTTGTCCGCAAACTGCAGCCTGCAACATCCCTGATCCGACAAATCCAGCGTGGGCAGGTTCATGACCGCTGCCGCCTCCACTGATCAAAGCAACTTGTTTGCCAATTTCTTTTTGCTTTAAAACAAATGTTTCTGGAACTTGTTCTATTGTTTCATGATGAGCTCGGACAAATCCTTGTACCATTTCTGGAACGACATTTTGCGCTTGATTGATAATTTTTTTCATGATATTCCCTCCTGTTTTTCTATTAAGACTGTATAAGCTTGTTGCTCTTTTGCTTTATCTAGCTTCACACGCTAATCTCTCGGAAAAAAGATAAAATCTGAGTGAGGCAAAAAGCACCTCAATCATATTTTCCTATTTTTCTGTCGAGACTGAGCGAGCTTGTTCAGCTTTCACTTTTTGTATACGTTTACAATACTCGCATATGGAAAATGTTGCAACGGACAAACAACAAAATGTGTCCGCTTTCATTTATATTCCACCTAAAGATTGTAGTTTTCAGATAGAATACAGCGTATAATAGAAACAGATATTATTGAAAAGGAGCGAAGGCTCAATGAAGCAATTGATTAATTCCCGCGGACAGATTCGCCAACAACTACTAGCAGGACTTACCTATACATATAACGATACCTTGACTTGGCAAGAAAAGACTGGAATCGTCACTAAAAAAGTGATTCCCGAGGATAAAGTAGTTTTAATCAGCGGTGGTGGCTGTGGACATGAACCAGCTCACGTTGGCTATATTGGTGAGAATATGCTGGATTGTGCGGTTATGGGTGCTATTTTTGAACCACCTGTCAGCTCAGAAATTCTTCAAGCGATCGAACAGACATACAATGGGCAAGGTACTTTACTGATCATCAAGAATTTTGAAAAAGATTTAGCCAGTTTTTTAGAAGCTGAACGTCTAGCTAAAGCAAAGGGGTTAACAGTCTCTCATGTCATTGTAGATGACGATTGTTCAATTGAAAGTGGCACATTCGAAAAAAGACGACGTGGAGTTGCTGGAACTGTTTTTGTGCACAAAATTCTTGGTGCAGCAGCCGCTGAGGGTAACTCTCTAGATGAGCTAAAAGCATTAGGCGAACAAGTAATCCCTCTGATCAAAACATTAGGTGTTGCTTTTTCACCCGCTTCTCCTATTGGTGTCATTCCCCAACAATATGAATTAGCAGAAAATGAAATGTACTTCGGTATTGGTATTCACGGAGAACCTGGCTACCGTATTGAAACAATGCAATCCTCTGAACGAATCGCAGTTGAGCTTGTAAACAAATTAAAGCAGCAATATAAAAAGAAAGAATTGAGAAAAGCAGCTGTCTTAGTAAATGGTTTAGGTGGAATCCCTTTACTTGAACTTAGTGTTTTTATGAACGATGTCCAACAATTATTGGATATTGAAGATATTGACGTCGTTTATAAACGAATGGGCGATTTTTTAACTGCTTATAATACAAATGGTCTTTCTTTAACTTTATTAACAATCAAAGAGGATAAATGGTTGGATTATTTAAGGATCCCAACTGATGCCTTTGGCTGGAAATAAAAAACGATACATCAAAAAGACAATGAACAACAGTGTAAATGCCACGTACACCCCGTTGTTCATTGTCTTTCTTCAAATCCCATTAAAAAGGCAATTTTCATTTGCTCAGCAAATCGATGCGAATCAATCTTGCAACCCTCAATAATCCATTTTGTCGTTAATGAAACAAATGCATTCGCATAAAATTCTTCCAGAAATAAGCGATCCCCATCTTCCAGAGTCTCGTCTGTTTGCTTTTTAACCACTAAAACTTGATGGATCAATACTTTCAAATGTTGTGTATAATATTCTTGAAACGAGTTTTGTCCCTCAAAAGTCAGGATCCTGCGATAAAATACCTGATTTTCCTCAAAGTAGACAAACAAGTTTTCCACAATAAATTGCCAACCCTCATAAGCTAAATTATCTTCAATTTTTTCGATTGCCTCTTGTCGAAAAATCCAGTCGGCTAAATCATATTTATCTTGAAAATAATCATAAAACGTCTGGCGGCGCATGTTACTTTCCTTCATGATTTTTGCGATCGTGACTTTTTCAAAACCGATCTCAGCAACAAGCTTTTTAAATACCTTCGCAATTTTCTTTTTCGTAATCAATGATCCTGTCATCTGCATACACCTTTGGTTTCTTTAGTCCTTTTATTGTACCAGTTAATCTGCATTTAGAAAATCAATCATCTTATCCTTAAATAAAAAAAGATAAAGCTAGGATATCAGGCCTAACTTTATCTTTGGATAATACTTATAAATTTTGTCGTTCCAATGTTCTCAATGAAATATAGCCAAACACAACAATTGAAAGGACTGTCAGGAATAATTGGAAAATATAACTTCCAGTTGAACTAAAGTCAAATGAATAAGCTAGAGTTTTCAAAATTCCTGTTACTAAACTGCTGATAATATTGAACCCAATGAACAGCAAGAACGAAAGATTTTTTCCTTTCATGATGATACAAGAGGTTGCAATCACCATCAGCATATTTAAATAGCCAAGCAATCCTGAAAAAATAAATTTTCCAAAGCTTAAATCTGTATAATAAAATGCTGAATTAAAACCATCCGCAAAATCATTCCAAGCATCTAATTGTACTAATTTTATCAAAAATAAAATTGTTGGAATCAATGCGATCATTAGCATCAATGCAATCGTACAAATAAATATTGCACCAACTTTTGCAAAGAATAATTTTCGTCTATTCACACCAGAAGCAACCATCATCGCCATAACATTATTCTTGTAATCCATAGAAATCATATGGAATGGGTAAACGTACGCAAAAATAATATTACCAAAAAAGACAATTACACCAACGAATGCTACTGTTCCCAACATTGATGCAGTAGCGCTTGATTCATAATATGAATCTGAAAATGTCGACGTTAAACTTAATGAAAGCAATGTTAAAACAATATTCAAAATACCAATCACTCCAGCCGTGATCAAAAAGCTTTTATCTCGTAAAAATTTAAATAACTCCATTTTAAAAATCAGTTTTCCAGTCATTTTCACCCCTCCTAATTCAATTTCTCATCTAAAATTTTCACTTTAGATAATTCAGAAATGTCAATTGCTTCTTCTGTTAAACGTTGTTTAACCAGTACCCAACGCTCATCAGAGATATCCAATTTAACGCCGCCTTCATCATCTACTTGATAGTAATAATTGGCTTCATCCAACATTTCTTGTAGACGGGCATTATTGGTCGTATCGATACGGCGAATTTGTTTTTCTTTTTCAGCATTGATGTCGATCGTTTCTGAAATTCGACCGCGGTCGATCACATACACGATGTCACATAATGCTTCTAAGTCATTTTGGACATGACTGGAAATTACCAATGTTAAGCCTTTTTCTGTCAATTGTTTCAAATATTTTTTAAACCATTTCACCGTGTCGATATCTAATCCGCGGAATGGTTCATCTAAAATCAAGACTTCTGGAGTATGCATCAATGCAATCAATAAAATCAATTTTTTCTGCATCCCATATGAATAAGTTTTTACTTTTTGATCCAATACAGCGTATAAATCCAACTCTCTTGCCAGATCTCTCGCTTTTTCTTCATCAAAATTACCACGCAACCCAGAAAAATACTGGATATTGAACCAACCTGAACGGTTCGAATAGACAGACATGCCATCTAAAACGATTCCCACATTCAATAGCACTTCATTGTGCTGTTTCACTGAAGTGTCATCAATCAAAATTTCTCCTTGGTAATTGGCAATGATATTGGTCATACATTTAAACAACGTTGTTTTACCTGCGCCATTATGACCAACTAAACCATACGACGTGCCTTTTTCGAAGTCTAATGAACGGATGTTCAAAACTTCAGCACGACCATAGCGCATAACTAAATCCCTTACTTTAATTTCCATAGTAATCTCCTTTAATTTTTTTGTTGTCCTTTTCTTTTTTTCAGTACCCTAAGTATAAAAAGACTAACAATAATAGTTTATCATGTTTTTTCCTATATATGGAAACAGATTCAAAATAGAAAACGTTTTTATGGAATTGTGTAGGAGGATGTTCAATATTTGTTGTATTCTTATTCAACTTTTTTGTTACTTCCGACCTTAACTTTTGATAAACTGAGTATCACAAAAATAAACACTTCTAATTTCTCAAGATTAGCATTTTAATATTATTCTTGTAATAAAGTATTGATAGTAGAGCACGATTTACATAAAATACCTGATAAAGTCTCTGCACGAAAAAGAAAAAACGGAAATCAACTTAATCCAATTGATCTCCGTTCATATTTCTATCTTATTATTCCATCGTTTTGTCGTGCAAGATAAGTCTCTAGGTATTCACTCAATAGCTTATAGCCTTCCATCTTTTGTTCCACTTCTTTCGGGCAGTAAATCCACTTACCCATAACTTTTCGTTTCCTTGATAGAATATCTACTTCTTCTAAAAAATCATTTAAGTCATTGATTAATTGCTGCATGCTTAATTCATTACCCAACAAAATATCTTTTTTCTCTCGTTCATATACAGACGCCCATAAATAAGGCAGTACTTCAATGCTGCGAATATTCGCATAAAAGTCATCTTTGGGCATCATTCCCTTGTGTCCCAAACCTCGTCCTTGTTGGAACAAAGAATGAATATCCCATTCTAATTTTTTTAAACGGCGTAAAGATGGCCCCTGTGTATCTTCAGCGTCACGATTATTTTGATCGTAGCCTTCATCTAATCCCCAAGTATTTCTTGTTCCGGTTGCCGTTTGAGGATGCTTCTCTGAGACCCGATCCAACATTTCTTCGATCGCCAAAGTAACTGTTGGCCTTTCTTCTTCACTCTCTATGACAGGCTTCACTGGTCTGTTTGCTTGTAGAAAGGTCTCTTTTGTTGGAAAACTTCTACCTGTTTGTGCAGTCTGATTTTGCTGTGGTGCTGTAGAGCGTTTTGGTGGTGCTGGCGGTCCCATCATAGTATTATTTCTTGTCACAGCCTCTTGCTGAACAACTGTTGCAGGTTCTTTTTTAGCATTTGGTGTTGTTTGTGCTGCTTGACGCATTTTTTGTTCTAATTCAGCAATTTTTTGATGTGCTTTGATTAATTGAACATCTACTTTACCAACGGTTTGTGTCAATTTTTTGATTTCTGTTGCATTTGATTTTAATTGCTCTTGATCTTTTTGGTGTTGTTCAGCTAGTTGTTTCGCTGAATCACTTTTTGTTAGTTTTACTGTTGGTACTTTTTTCTTATTCTTTTTAACTGTTGTAAGTTCCATCTCAACGTTTTGCAATTTCTTTGTCAATTGATCGATCACTTGGTTCAACTTAATAGTTTCTGAGGCTGTTTCTTGTAGTTGTCCATGATCCTTCTCAATTCTTGCTAATGCTTCAGAATCTGGGTTCACTTCCAAAACATTGGATTCTACAGCACTCAATTTATCGTCGATCTGCTGTAATTGTTTCGCAATCATTGTGACTTCATTACTGGTTGTTGCTAATTTTTCTGCTAGTTTATCTTGTTCATTCGTTGTTTTTTTAGCTGTCGAAAAGGTTAGTTTAGGTCTTGAGGTTTGTTTATTTTTCTCAATTGTGTTGTTCAACTCTATCACTTGCTGATCTGAGCGACTTATTCTTTGACTGAGCAAATCAATTCGCTTCATTGCTTCCTCTAGACGCATTTCCATAGTCGGTCCTGATTCTTCGTCTGAACCAAACATAATTTTAAATTTCGGTGGTGTCTTTGGTTTTGGCATATTTGCTAATTTTTCATCTACATATACTTTAAATGTTGAAAATTCTTCCATTAATTGAACAATTTTCTTATTCATTATTTTTAATTGTTTGGCATTTTCAGATTCCAGTGCTTCTTTAGCTGCGACTTTGCTTTGTACTACTTTGACTACAGGTGGTGTTCTCCTGTCTTTAACAGTCTGGACCTCTTTGTAGATATCATTTAGATTTTCACTAAATTGATTCATCATTTCTGTTAGAAGTAAAACTTCACTATTGGTTTCCTGCAGCCCTTTCACCATTTCAAGCGGAACTTCTTCAGAGAAGTTAGACATATGCTCTAGTGGCAATTCAGGAACTTCTAAACTACTGATCCAGGTCCGTAAATCACTGATTTGTAATTTACTGAGTGGATGTGCCAAAGCCAAAAGTAATGTAATGTAAACAGCTTTTTGTGTCACGCGTACATAAAGATTTTTTGCGACACAATCTTCAAATTCATGATTGAATTGTTCTGGAAGATCTGCCAAAAGTGCTTCAAATTGTTCTGGCTTCTCATAATCTTCCGATACCTCGAATTTTCTTAGGAGATAGACAGAATATTGACTCAACACATCATCTGAATAGAGCTCTTCCCCTAATCGACTCGCTTCAATTTCTTTTCTAAAAAAAACTTTTTTGCTTCCTGTTGCATTCTTTGTAAGATTCAACTTTTCCATATGTACTAACGGCCCCTTTTTCACTTGTACCTTACCTTTTTATTTAGAAACACCCTTTTTATGATCAAAGAGGCTGGGTCCAAAGTTTTGCTTTAAAAATCAAGACCATCAACTTTCTTTAAAAGCCGATCAGATTGAATGGGTCATGTCTTATCAAATAACTTTTGTAACACCAGTTTGCTTGGATTAAGGCAGCATCACGTAACACTAAGCTACTTATGCTCCAATCCCCTCTACATCCTTTTTTATAATTCTATGTTTACTACGTTCTTTTTTAAACAATCATATTTAATTTTACCCTAAAAACAACCCGATTTGTTTTCATAAAATGTGCTGATATCATAAAAAAATGAGAATATCTCGTTTCAAAATCGATTTTCCATCTTTATTTATTTTAAATAGCAACAAAAACAAAATAAAAAGGATTTTATTATCCTTTTTATTGGATTTATATAAAAAATATCGTATTTACTCCTTATATTGTTTTTCAATTCGTCGATCTGGTATGATCCACATAATCAAAATCCCAATATTTACAATTAATACGAAATAGGGATGGATTAATAACCCTAAGACCAACCCTAGAATATTTAGAAAAATCGTTACATACGCTTTATTATAACGTTGAAACAGATTTTTTAATGTTGAATCACTGCCGTTTGCTCGGATCAACTCACGAGTCAGCACCAGATATGAACTATTCGCTAAAAGTGTCATCACACCATATGTTAACTGAGGAATTAAACTATCAATAAAATCCCCCACCCAGGCAGTAGCAAATGGCACGAGTGTTAATGTAAAAATGAAAAAGTTATTCGCCCATAGAACACGTCCATCGATTTTGTGTACTAACTGAAACATATGATGATGATTATTCCAATAAATCGCCAGCATGACAAAACTTACTATATAAATGAATAACTTCCGCTCAATTCCTACTAAACCAGCTAAAGTATCTGTTGTTGGCTGACGTAATTCTAAAACTAAGAGGGTCATTACGATGGCTATAACGGCATCTGTAAAAGCTTCTATTCTTGATTTCGACATATTTTTCATCTCCTTCTTTTTAATTTTACGTTCTTTTTAAGCAAATGCAATGAATATGACCCGCCTAAAGATGGAGAAAAAATCAGCCTAAAGGTGGATTTCTTGAACGGGGATTCTTGCTATACTTTATTCATAGAGAACGAGAGAAAAAATGGAGGTTTTCATAATGAGACAACGATCAATGGTAATGAATATATTAATGGTAATCGGGTTATTTTTCGTAGGAAGTATTGTTTTAAGTATTGCACTTGGTATTTTAGGTGGACTATTATGGTTTGCAATTAAAATCATGATTCCTGTGGCTATTGCAGTTTGGTTAGTTCGTATGATTTCAGGTTCATCTAATCGTCGTAGATATTACTAATAAATAGAAAAAAAGATTCGACCTAATAAGGGTTGAATCTTTTTTTCCTTGTTTATTACTTAGTTTCTGTTGTATACATTTTATCTCGATAACGCAATAATTGTTGCTCCTTGATTTCTTCAATCGCTTTTACAGCATAAGCAAGTCCCTTATGGTAATCTTTATGAACTTGTTTGGAAACAGTCAAAAGATTCGTTTCATGATCGCTGCCACCTTCGGATACGAAAACTAAGTGATGGATTTCTACTTGCTGATTGCTTGTTGGAATTCTAACGCCAAAACGGTTGGTAAAGGCTAAATCTTCGCCTGTTATCCTACAATAGAATCGATCTCTACTGGCAATTCTATAAGGTAACGTGGAAAGGCCCCGCTTAAAAAAAGTTGCTTTCCCATAATTCCGACTACAACGGTCTGAGCAAAATGATCTGCGCCGACCTTCTAAAGGTTGGTTACACCATTTGCATAAGCTTATATCTTCTCGAAAATCAATCGTTTCAAAACCTAATGTTTCACCAAAGGCTTTTTCATATTCATAAAGACTCAACCAGCGTCTTGTATAGGTATCTGATGTTTCTTCTAAACGTAATTGGCTGCCCTTCGCTTTATAGATATATTTATCAGGAATCTCTTCAACAGTTTCCTGAATGTCTTTTTTCCTTTCAATAGAAAACGCTGAGAAGTCATTAACAGGCAATTCTCCCACACCAAATTGTCCAATCGTTTTACATTTAAAACAAAGGTAAAATTGCGGTAAACCTGAAGACTCTTCTGAAAAAAGTAACTCTACTTTTTTTGAGCATTTCGGACAATAGGCTTTCGGTAGTTTAAAACGATGATAATTCATGGTGTCATTCCTTCGTGTTTTTTTCTATTATAACGTATTTTAGAAATAAATAAGTAGAGAAGGAACTAATTGACATCCTTCTCTACTTCTTTATTATTCAATTAGAATTGGTCATTACCCTAATTCTTCTGTTTTTTTAACGATTTTTTTGATTTCATGAATCGCCTTCTTTTGTTCTAAATAACTTTTCACTTTATTTTCATCGCTATCGATTTTACCCAACGTTGTATCTAATTTATCGATTTCATTATTGATTTTACCAACCAATGATTCTTGATCATCGATCCAGTTTTCAGTATTTTCAACTGCTTTATCACGTGCTTTTTGTTCGTCTTTTTCAATCTTATTTTCTTTTCGGATAATTGATTTTACTTCATGTAACGCTTTTTCTTGTTCATAAAAATGTTTGATTTTGCTGTCAGTATCTTCCATTTTTCCAAGAGTAACGTCTAACTTATCCATTTCTTTACCGATTTTTTCTACTAATTTTGCTTCTTTTTCTGCATAATTTGTCATAACTTACTCCTCCTTGTCTTATCTAAATGCATAAACAATATGTGTGATACCAAAAAGCATAAAATAAAATCCAACTAGAAAACTTAATGTTAGAGCAGAAGATAAAGGATTCATCAATAGCATGATTCCTAAAATAATCCCTAAAACATCTACAACTAAGGTAAACCAAAAGTACCCTGTACTAACTGATTTCGCCAAATCTAAAGCAAACAATCCAAAAACAGAGTCTAAGATAAACCAAATTGCAAATATAAACGGTAAAGCTGCAACACCGATATTTAAATTGAATAAGAAATACACACCGATAATAATATCGATTACACCTAAAATAATTGGTGCATACGCTTTGTACCCTGTTAATTCTTTCATTCTGTTACGAGCGAAAATTTCAAAGATTCCTTTCAAAATCGCAAATATAGCAAAAACCATCACAATTGCAATCAAGTTTCCAGCTGGATCTTGAAAAGATAATAATGCTGTTAAAACAAACAGAATGCCTAGAATCAAAGAACCCCAATCAATGCCTTTTTTGCTTGTTTCATTCATAATTTCCCACTTCTTCCTGTTTTATTTCTCTTTACAATTTTATGGTACTCCTAAAAAATGACTGGGTCAAAACAAAAGGCCCTAAAAACAACAAACGTTATTTTTCTCACATAAATCACACAAAATCAGTTATTTTCTATCAAAAATCATTCAAAAAATTAATTCAAGCACATATGAAAGATAAAAATTCGCCAGATTCCCTATAACTATGAATCATACAAAAAAATTTTATAAAAAATCTGCTATATTGCTTTACAACATAGCGGATTTTTAGTATATTGTATTACAAGATACCAATATCAAAGGAGGAACTTAGTTGGATGCTACCCAGATGTTAAAAGGTTTGCTCGAAGGTTGTATCTTAAAAATTATTCAAAAAAAGACTGTTTACGGGTACGAGATGATTACGCTCTTATCAGAATATGGCTTGAATATGGTCAGTGAAGGTAGTATTTATCCCATCTTACTCAAGCTTCAAAAACAACAATTGATTTCAGGTGAGATGCGTCCATCTTCTGAAGGACCAAAAAGAAAATATTACTCTTTGACACCAACTGGAGAAGTTTATTTACAGCAATTCGAAAAACAATGGGCATTGATCTCCACAGGCGTTAACAACATTATGGAACAGGAAAATGAGGGCTGAACATGAACACAAAAGAGATTATCCAACAAAATAACGAACTAAGAAAACAGTTACATCCAGAAAATAAAAAATACTATGAGGAAATCTTGCTTTATATCCGCGTAAACGTGAATAAAGATGAACAACAGACAGAAGAAATTCTCTTAGAAATTTTACAAGATATTTTAGATGCACAAAAAAATGATACTTCAGCGCAAGAATTTTTCGGGAAAAATCCGAAAGAAATCAGCGATCGTATTTTAGCAGAATTACCCCATAGCGCTAGAACAGATTTAATAAAATTTGTTCTTATGATCTTCATTTTGCTCCTGCAATTTAATTTATTTAATCTTCTACTTGAGCCTGTAATAGCAATCAGCCTGTTTAAAACAGGTCTTCCTATCTTGTTGTTAGGTTTAGCCATCGTTTTTATACTTGCAGCAGTGAAATACAGTGGGTTTTCAAAAAAAGCAAGTTATTCTTTTGGTCTATTAGCTTTTGTTTGTTGGCTAGCTACTTTTTTAATTCCGATATTCGATAACATGATGAACGGTATAGGAAAAACAATCATACTTTCTCATCAAACATTTGCTTTGATTCTACTTGTTTTATCCGGGATTATTTTAATAGGATATTACTTAGAGAAAAGCAGCTTTTTAGAGGCCATCCCGACGGTCATTCTAACCATTTTAGAATTCACTATTCTACTAGGATTAGTGAATCCTGCCACATTGTCTTTAGGGAGTAAAACGATCTTCTCAACGCTTCTACTACTAATGATGTTTGTACTCCCTTCTATTCAATTTTATAGGCAGGAGAAAAAGAATTAGCTACAACTGTAACAAAAAAGATCAGAGTCAAAAAACGATTAACGTTTTTTAGCTCTGATCTTTTTTTATTTTTTCTTACCAATCGATTGAAATGCACGTTTGATTACATCAAAAAATCCTAATGACTGTACCATATGATCCGGCGCTACATATTCCTGCATCTTCCTAAGCACTTTTTTTGGTTGCTTAGAAGAAAACGTAAACGTTCCATTTTTCTTTGTTTGGATCGCATAACGAGGAATCCATTTCCCCTTAAACATCACAGAAGCAATCACATAATCAACTTCTTCCCACGGAATTTGAACAAATTTTCGGCTATCACGAGAATTATAAAATTCAAAACCTTTGTCTCCGATCATAATTTTTCCATAATCCGTAAGTCCCGTAAACGCGGTGGCATCTGTTATGAAATCTACTTTAGTATTCAGTGATTGAACCATTTTATCTGCTCCATTTCTTCCGTGATCTATAGTCTTTATTATATGTGTTTTCAATCAATTAAGCTATGTAAATGAAACTTGGGACAAAACCGAATGGCTTTATCCCAAGCATAAAACTCATAGACGTATTACAGTAATCCGATTACGTGACCAAGTACACCGACTACGAATAAGCCAAGAATAATAACGATTGGAGAAACTTTTTTCTTCAATAACCACATACATAAAAATGTAAGTAGTAACGCTGCTAAACCAGGAATCAATTGATCCAAGTTATTTTGCAATGTCGTTACTTTCATTGCTGAAAGTGCCTTGCCTGAGCCAACTTCTTCAAAGGCTTTTTGTAACCCTTCACCATTGATTGGAAGTTTGTCCCATTCAACATACGCACCTTTATCCAATTTAACCGTTGAAACGATTGGTATGAACTTGATGGATACCCACCGCTGTACGAGCGCCGCCAGTACAAACATACCGAGAATCGAAGCACCTTTTGTAACATCTTGCAACAACCCGCCTGAAAGGTCTTCTGTGATCTTAGAACCAGCTTTATAACCGAATTCTTGTGTATACCACATAAATGACCAGCGAATGATATTCCAAGCTAAGAAGAAAATGATTGGACCAAGAATGTTCCCACCAATTGCTAGTGAAGCTCCTAAGGCACCTAACATCGGACGGATCGTAAACCAGAATACTGGATCACCAACACCAGCCAAAGGTCCCATCATCCCAACTTTAACACCTTGAATCGCTACATCATCAACAGGTGCGCCATTGGCACGTTCTTCTTCCAATGCTAACGTTACACCTAGAATTGGTGAAGCAATGTATGGGTGAGTGTTAAAGAACTCTAAGTGACGTTTTAATGCCGCTGATTGATCTTCTTTTGTTTTATATAATTTACGGATCGCTGGGATCATTGAAAATGCCCAACCACCATTTTGCATACGTTCATAGTTCCAAGAGCCCTGAATGAATGTAGAGCGCCATGCAACGGCTAAACGATCTTTTTTGGATAATTCAATTTTTTCTGCCATGTCTTTTCTCTCCTCCTTCAGGATTAATAATCATTTAAGATATCGCCTAGTGGGTCACCAGTATTGCTTCCGCCGCCACTACCATTTGAAGAACCACCCATTTTAGAAAGGTTCAAGTAGATCAACGCTAACGCAACGCCTAAAGCACCAAGTGCGATCAATGTTAATTGAGAAATTGCCGCTACAACGAATCCGATGATAAAGAATGGCCATACTTCTTTTGTTGCCATCATATTGATTACTAATGCGTAACCAACAGCTACAACCATACCACCACCGATAGCCATACCTTCAGTTAACCATGCTGGCATTGATTCCAATGCTGATTGAACCGTTTCTGCTGGAATGAATAAAAGTGCTGCTGCTGGAATCGCAATACGGATCCCTTGCATACATACTGCTAAAATGTGTAACATTTCTATTTTTCTGATATCGCCTTTTTCAGCTGCCGCATCCATCATGTGAACGATCGGTACAGCGAGTGTACGAACGATCATTGTTAAGAAAAGACCTGCTACTGCAAGTGGTACAGCAATCGCGATTGCTGATGGAACACCTTTAACACCTTGTCCGCCTAATACTAAAATAATTGCTGATGCAACAGATGCTAATGCCGCATCCGGTGCTACTGCGGCTCCGATGTTTGCCCAACCAAGTGCGATCATTTGTAACGTTCCGCCAAGAACGATCCCAGCTTCCAAGTTCCCTGTTACTAAACCGATCAACGTACATGCCACTAACGGTTGATGGAACTGGAATTCATCAAGAATTCCTTCCATACCAGCTAGAAAGGCAACTAAAATTACTAAAATAATTGTTATAATAGACATGATAAGCCTCCTATTTTCATTTGAATTTTTGGATTATTTTGAGTGTGCTTGTGCTAACTCATGTTTTGCTTTTTTAAGGATTTCATCCATGTTTGCGCTAGAGTCATTTGGAACTTTACGAACGTCGAATTTAACGCCTAAATCTTCTAATTTTTCAAAAGCATCAACATCTTCTTGTCCCATTGATAATACTTTACTTACGACTACTTTGCCGACTGAATGTGCCATAGAACCAACGTTTACTTCTTTGATATCTACGCCTGCTTCGACTACTTTTACCACATCTTCTGGGTTTTCAAATAACAATAATGCTTTGGTATTCCCAAAACGTGGATCTTTTGAAATTTCAATCATTTTGCTGATTGGGATAACATTTGCTTTAACCCCTGGAGGCGCTGCTTGTTCGATCAGTTTTTTACGAAGATCATCTTTAGAAACAGCATCTGAAACAACGATAATACGATTTGGTAAAACCGATTTTGTCCAAGCTGTCGCTACTTGACCATGTAATAACCGAGAATCGACACGTGCTAAAACGAACTTGATTTTGCCGTCACCGACAACTGTTCCTGCTGGTAATGCCCCTTTTGGTTGCGCATCTTCCACAGCAGCTTTCGGTGCTTCTGCAGGCTCTAGCTCTTCTGGTTTGATTCTCACACCTTCTTTAGCTGTTTCAAGAATGTGTTTAGCAATTTCTTGCGCTGAATTCATTGAAAAGCGTGATGCATATGCTTCAATCAGCATTGGTAAGTTCAAGCCGCTAACGATCGCCCATTTGTCTTTATGTTCTTCAAAAAGACTGTTTGCTTGGTTAAACGGTGTGCCTCCCCATAGATCAACTAAAAATAATACTTCGTCTTCTTCATCAAACGTTGCGATTGCCTCTTTCAGCTTTGCTTTTAAATCGTCTGGGCCTTCGCTAGGCATCAATACAACTGCTTGTACTTTTTCCTGTTCGCCAAAAATCATGGAACCGGATTGTAAAATGCCTTGAGCAAATTCCCCATGGCTAGCAATAATAATTCCTACCATAATTTGATACCTCCTATATTTTTTTCAATTACTTGGTTATTACCCTCATCAACAGACGAAAACACTTGCTAGAAAATTATAAAAAGAAAAAATGCATGACTCTTTTTGTGCTCTCAATTGCTGCTTGCAATCTGTCAGATGATTTTAAAGTTAGAACCATCTATTGCTCAACGATCAGTACTCACTTTTTGATCGATCGGATCACTCCTTCCAATACTATGCATAAGTTTCGACAATTGGCATCTAGTTCATCACTTCATTTATATAGAATCTGAAAAAGAATTATACTAACTGTTCTTTTTTCAGCAATTCCATCAAATCTACTTGGTTATCTGCAACCACTTTTCGAATTTCCAATGTAATTCCTTGATCATGTAAATATTTGAATGCTGCAATATCCTTTTCGTTGACAGCAACAGCATTTGTGATCATTCGTTTACCACTAATAAAGCTCATACCCCCAATATTGACAGAGGTAAGTTTGACATTCCCTTCAACCACACGTTTTACATCTTCTGGATTAGTGAACAACAACATTACTTTTAAACTGTCAAAACGCTCATCGGCAAAAACGTCGATCATCTTTTCAACCGTAATGACATTTACTTTTACGCCTGGTGGGGCAGCTTGTACCAGTAATGCTTTTCTTAACGTATCGTGAGCAACTGCATCGCTTATAACTAAAATTCGATTTACATTCGTACTTTTGGTCCAGACAGTAGCAACTTGACCATGTATCAAGCGATCATCAATTCGCACTAAACGAATATCCATCATGTATTGTTCTCCTTTTTTCCTATTGTCTAATCAATAAATACTTAGTGTGTTATTAATAAAATACTATGTCCAGTCATTTATTGCCAAAATAACGACTAGCGGAATCGACTACATCATCAAAAATTAAGCGATTGCGTAGTAGGCAGATTTCACCCACGACTTAATTAAAGCAAGTATCGTGCCAAAAATAGTGTATTGCTGAAATAAAGTAAAAAATAAGGCTTTTATTAAGAAAATACACAAAGAAGATACACTAAAACAGTGTATCTTCTTTGTGTATTTCATCTAGTGTATCTTCTGTATTTTGTTCTTGATTCATTTGTGTATTTTTAATCAGCTGAATAATATAATAAATTTCTTCTATTGGTACTTCTATTTTAAAGGTTTGCTTTAAATAGAGAGTTGCTTTCATCACAGTTTCATAGCTTGGCTCAGAAGTAATTTGTTGCAATTCTGCTTCAGTGAGTGTCAATGTGTCGTGTTGCAGCACTCTTTCTAACATACCAGCTAAATGCATAACTAAGTTAACGTAGAATGTATAGTCCAGTTGTAAAGCAAGTTTAGTTCTGATGATGTCTGTAAACGCCCATAAAGGGTCAATAACTTTTCTAGGGTTGATAAAAGTAAAACTTTCTTCCATATAATCAATACAGATTTTTTTTGCAGCGGATTCATCCATTGCTTGCGTCTCTACATAGATATCACTAGCCATCAATAATTGATCGATTATAGACTCAGCTTCCCCTGAAAAGAACGTCTCCATTGGAATAAATGGTGCTGCAATTTTTGGATCGGTGATTCCTGTTACAGCAATCACACGATATTCATCTTGAATAGCAACTAGCTGCTCTTTCATATCGATAATAGACAATGGTAATACTTCTAACTCTAATCCTAACTGTGGTGGAACAGCTGCTTCGATCATTTCTTTCATCCGTTTAGCTGTCCCTTCACCAGAAGCACAGATTGCGATGATCACTCGTTTTTTCCAAGAGGCTAAGGGGTCGATTGCTCTCTCTTGCTGAATATCCGCATATCCTTGAAAATTTTTCAAAGAATCATATAGTGTATCCAATTGAGTATCGATCAAAGTCGTTTTTCTGGCAGTTTCTAAAACAATAGGGGTTGTGACCATATCGACCGTCCGCACATCAATTCCAGTCTGTCGAGTAATCTCATCTGAAAAAGTTGCTAAAGAACCCATATCCACTAAAAGAATCACACCACTATCTTCATTGACTTCTTTGACCACATTGACAATTTGGTGTAATGCCTCTTTTGGTTGCATTTCTAAAGGCATATCGACAGCTCTTAGATTATCGACATTTAGCAGTTGAGATACAACTTGTACCATACTGGTAGCTGTACTTTTTCCGTGTGCAGCAACCACAATCCCAATTCGTCCCGCATCTTTATTTTCTCTTAATGAAATTAGTAACACTGCTAAATAATAGGTTTCAAATTCTGGTATCTTCATTTGATAATTGATTTCGATGATACGCTTGATCTCTTGGGCTGTCTCGAATTCTACTGGATAATCCAACACCATATTTCTGATATTTTCGTTTAGCTGATGCTGACGCTCCTCACCGTTTTGGATTCGTTTTAAAAATGAACTGATATGCAAACTCATAGCATAAATAAAATTAGATTGAAAATTGTAATTTAGTTTTTGTTTCGCAAAATTATAGATTTCCTTGGTGACATCAATAATTCTCTGGTCAACGATTTCCGCTAACTTATTTTCAGTATCAAAGGTAAAACCATGGTCTTTATAGAAGGATTTTAGATGAACATTGATATCTGTCGTAATAAAATTATTGATCACTTCTTGTTCTAGTCCATCTGCTTTTAATAAGGCGGCTTTATCTCCAATAATTTCGTATAAATTATATGGCAGTTCATATGAATCAGACTGTATCGTTACTAATGGTTCATTTGGTGTAACGATCATTTGTGGTTCTAGATATTTAGATAGTTCAGCTAGCATATCGCGATTACTTGCCAGTTGCATCATGCCTTCTTTAATACTATCCGTCAATTCATCAATCGTGATTGTTAGTTCATCTTGGTCGATATGATTCAAAAACCCTCTGGCTGTCACTAACTGAACATTGGATTTCAATTGACCTACATTTCCGTAGGAGACGCTGCCGATCAAAGCTTTGACGACATCTTCAGATAAAGATATTTTTCGTTGAATTCGTGAAGCTTCCATCGAAATCATCACTCTAAGCAAATCGATTTTTTCTTTTGCTGGACGATCTATAAAATTCGGCAATTGGATAATAATCGGAATTCTACGGACAAAAGTATTCAATAAAGAGGAGGTTGGATTTTCAGTTGTTGCACAAATGATCCGTACATCTGCACGGCGATTTTTGACAGTTTCACCTAGCCTTGAATATGTCCCATGATCCATAAAATAAAAAACCATCTCTTGTCCTTCCGGCGGTAGGCGATGCACCTCATCAAGAAATAAAATACTGCCGTCAGCTTCGTGAATGATTCCTTCTTTAGCTTTTGTTGCACCAGTAAATGCGCCTTCAGCATATCCAAATAAATGGGACATCAACAACTCTGGGTTGTGGGCATAATCAGCGCAATTAAAAACAACTAGTTTTTTATCTGAATCGATCACATGATTTAATAAAGCAAATTGAAACATTGCATGAGCAAAGTACGTTTTCCCCGATCCAGTCGGTCCCGTGATCAAACAATTTAATCCTTTTGGCGGATATAGAATTGCCGCTTTGGCTTGCTCCACAGGTGTTCTCATACTCCCCGTGGAGCCGATCATTCCTTTAAAAATATCTTCTCCAGCAAATTTTTTCGTTGGCTTATGTACCTGTTCAGCACTTGCTGTTTGACCATTTATTAAACTATGTTCACGATAGCTCATAACAGGTTTAGACAAAGGCTGATATTTAAAAATAGCTTTATCGACATATTTGACTGGTCGACCTTCTGTTTTGTCTAATAATCCTTCTCGGACAAGCTGATTCAAATCTTTACTAGCATTCGTCCTTTGAATATTCAACGCTTTGGAGACATCCTCTGTTGTCAGTCCGCCTCCCAAAGAAACATCACTCGTCGTTAAATTTTCAGTCTGTTCTTTTACGTAAAGGTAGATTCGTTCGATGCGCTTCATCTTACTTCTCCTTTCAATTTAAAAGCCTTACGAGTTCAGCCGAGACTAACTCATAAAGCAAGATCACAATACCACTTGGATCTATAAACGATACACTAATTTTATGTGTATCATACAGTGTATCGTTTTAAATGTACACTAATAACCTTTTTATTAAAATGTTTCACATGAAACACCTTTTTTATAAAAAGTTATCTCATTTTAGTAAAATCCATACAGTATTTCTGAAAAAGTCTGAAATTCCTTGAATAATATGGGTTTCCTCGCTATAATGCAGAGAGGTTTAACTATTCTATATGAAGTGAGGAAAACAATTGATTACTGTAAATGATGTAAGTTTGCTCTTTTCAGATCGCAAACTTTTTGATGATGTAAATATTAAATTCACACCTGGTAACTGTTATGGCTTGATTGGTGCAAATGGTGCTGGTAAATCAACGTTTCTTAAAATTTTATCTGGTGAAATCCAACCAACAACTGGATCGATCACATTAGGACCAGATGAACGTATGGCAACATTGAAACAAAATCATTTTGATTTTGAAGATAATACTGTTCTGGAAACAGTTATCATGGGTCACAAACGCTTATACGAAGTAATGAAAGAAAAAGATGCAATCTACATGAAGGAAGATTTTACTGATGAAGATGGGATCAAAGCAGCCGAACTTGAGGGAGAATTTGCCGAGTTAGATGGTTGGGAAGCGGAACCAGAAGCAGCTGTTTTACTGCAAGGTTTAAACATTCCTGAAAGTCTGCATGATCAAAAAATGAGTGAGCTAACAGCTGGCCAAAAAGTCAAAGTGTTACTTGCACAATCTCTATTTGGTAAACCAGATGTTTTACTATTGGATGAGCCGACCAATGGTTTGGATACTCGTTCAATCAATTGGTTGGAAGAATTCTTGATCAACTTTGAAAACACGGTTATCGTGGTTTCCCATGACCGCCATTTCTTAAATAAGGTATGTACACACATGGCCGATCTTGATTTCGGTAAGATCAAATTATATGTTGGTAACTATGATTTCTGGTTGGAATCTAGCCAATTAGCCGCAAAATTACAATCGAATGCAAACGCGAAAAAAGAAGAGCAAATCAAAGAGTTACAAGACTTTATCGCTCGTTTCAGTGCCAATGCTTCAAAATCAAAACAAGCAACTTCTCGTAAAAAAATGCTTGATAAAATTACCTTAGATGACATCCAACCCTCTTCACGTCGTTATCCATTTGTTGGGTTTACTCCTGAAAGAGAAATCGGAAATGATCTACTTCACGTAGAAAATGTTTCTGTAACGATTGATGGTAAGAAAATTTTAGATAACATTTCTTTCTCTTTAAATAACGTTGATAAAGTAGCCTTCATTGCAGATAATGATATCGTTACAACCACTTTATTCAAGGTGATCATGGGGGAAATCACTCCTGATACTGGCAGCGTCCGTTGGGGTGTTACAACAACTCAAGCTTACCTACCAAAAGATAACAGCAAAGACTTCGATACTGATTTAACGATTTTAGATTGGTTACGTCAGTTTGCAAGTAAAGAAGAAGATGATAATACGTTCTTACGTGGATTCTTAGGAAGAATGTTGTTCTCTGGTGAAGACGTACTGAAATCAGTAAATGTGCTTTCAGGGGGCGAAAAAGTTCGTGTAATGTTGTCTAAATTGATGCTTTCTAAATCAAACGTACTTGTTTTAGATGATCCTACCAATCACTTGGATCTAGAATCGATCACTGCTTTGAATGATGGCTTGATGGCCTTCACTGGCGCCATTTTATTTGCTTCACATGACCACCAATTTATTCAAACATTAGCAAATCGGATCATTGCGGTTTCTGATAAAGGTGTTGTTGATCGCGCTGATACAACCTATGATGAATTTTTAGAAAACAAAGATGTTCAAAAACAATTGGATGAACTGTTTTCTGGTGAATATTAATTAAAAAAAGAAGAAACATCTGAATTAACGGATGTTTCTTCTTTTTTATTACGCTCTTTTATTCCCTCTAGAGAAAACTGCAATACAACCATTTCCTGTATGACTGGTAATCGTTGGGCCTAAAGGATGTAAACGAATCTCCCTAACCTGAATCTTTTCTTCAATCATGGCTTTGACTTTCTCAGCACTCTCTAAATCCCCAGCATAGGCAATAAATAATGTTTGTTTTAATGGCTCGACCATTCCTTTAACCGTCTCATCTGCCAGCTTTTTCAATGCTTTACTACGACCTCGAACTTTGCCGATATTTTGTAGTTTTCCTTGTTCGTCCACTATAATGATTGGTTTCACATTCATCAATCCGCCAATTGCAGCGGCAGCTTTAGAAATCCTACCACCTCGTTCTAAATGTTTCAAGTCATCCACCGTCACCCAAGACTGAACAGTCATCTTATTTTCAGATAACCATAATAAGATATCCTCTAAAGAATGTCCGTCTTCTTTTAATTGAACAGCTTCACTCACAAGCAATCCCTCGCCTAAACTAGCCGCTTTTGTATCGATCACATAAATTTCAGCGTCCTCATATTCTTCTTTTAGGATATCAACAGCCTGCATAGCACTTTGGTACGAACCGCTTAATCCTGAAGAAAAAGCCAAATATAGTATGGGAACTTTTTTTTCCACGTAAGGTCTAAAAAATTCAATATATCTCCCAACATTTACTTGAGAAGTCGTAGGCATGCCGCCAATTTTTATCTCTTCTAAAAACCAATCATAGTCAAATGTTTTCCCCAAGTCATCGACTAGTTCTTTGCCATTTAATTGAATTGTCATACTGATAAAATCAACATCTTTGGCTTCTAAATATGTATATGGTAGATCACAACATGAATCTGTCATTATTTTAAATGTCATTTTAAATCCTCCCTAACTATTTTTCTATTTTAACACATAATCGTTGGATACTCATGCTTTATTAAGCGAGTAAACAACCAAAATAAGCCGTTCCTTAGAAAAAAGTGATTAAAAAACGAGAGACAATTTTTACATTGTCTCTCGCTTATTTTATCGTTTAAATTTGTGCCCAAACACTTTCTAATACATTTGTTTGGTTACGGTCTGGACCTACTGAGAATGTTGAAATACGTACACCGACTAATTCAGAAATACGGTGAACATAGTTTCTTGCATTCGCTGGTAGATCAGCTAAGGTCTTACATCCAGTGATGTCTTCTGACCAACCTGGTAGCTCTTCGTAGACTGGTTTACAACGGCTCAACTCTTTCAAACTAGCTGGATAATGATAGATCAATTCGCCATCTAATTCATAGGCTGTACAGATTTTCACTGTATCTAAACCACTTAAAACATCGATTGAATTCAATGATAAATTCGTGATTCCAGAGACACGTTTAGAGTGACGCATCACAACCGTATCAAACCAACCCACACGACGTGGACGACCTGTTGTTGTACCATATTCTTTCCCAACTCTACGAATTGTTTCTCCTGTTTCATCAAACAATTCTGTAGGGAATGGTCCATCACCAACACGTGATGTATAAGCTTTACAAACACCAACGACTTTATTGATCTTAGAAGGACCAACTCCGCTTCCGATCGTAACGCCTCCAGCAACTGGATTTGATGATGTTACAAATGGATAGGTTCCTTGGTCGATATCTAACATAACACCTTGTGCGCCTTCAAATAACACACGTTTACCAGCATCTAATGCATCGTTTAAAATAACAGACGTGTCTGTTACGTATTGTTTGATTTGTTGACCATATTCATAATATTCTTCAAAAATATCTTCAAATGCAATTGGTTCGCTATCGAACATTTTGACGAATTGACGATTTTTTTCTTCTAAATTGATTTTTAGACGTTCTTCAAAGATTTCTTTATCTAATAAATCTGCTACACGAATCCCTACACGAGCTGCTTTATCCATGTATGCTGGACCGATTCCTTTGATTGTTGTACCGATTTTATTATCACCCTTAGCATCTTCTTGTAATTGATCCAATTGGATGTGATACGGTAAAATCACGTGAGCACGGTCAGAAATACGTAAGTTATCTGTCGTTACATTATTTTCTTTTAAATAAGCCAGTTCTTTTACTAAAGATTTCGGGTTAACTACAACGCCGTTTCCGATCACGCTGATTTTTTCTTTGTAAAAGATACCTGAAGGAATCAAGTGTAGTTTATAAGTAACACCATCAAATTTAATGGTATGACCTGCATTATCTCCGCCTTGATAACGTGCGATGACCTCAGCATTCTCACTTAAAAAATCCGTGATCTTTCCTTTTCCTTCATCGCCCCACTGCGTTCCGACTACTACAACTGATGACATTCGAACACCTCGTTCTAAATTATTTTGTCCTGATTCATTGTACCAAGAAAGCAGAACGCTTTCAAGGAAAAATCGAATATTGTTTTTTCCGAAAAGAAAAAAACGAGCAAAACACGAACATTATTCCGATAATTATTTTACATCAGATAAAAAAGCGAAAATTTTCTTATTGCCTTGTAAAGTAATTTCATTTTGTTATAATCATAAACAATATATTATGAATTTAATAGGAGGTACATTCGGGATATGAAGCATTCTTTTTGTTTAGAGATTGACGAATCTTTATCTTTAATTCAACCAACACTTGAGATGGCACAGGAACTTTTTGAAGTTGTCGACTCAGATCGAGATCATTTAAGAAGGTTCCTAGATTTTGTTGATTCAACAACCTCTTTTGAACCGCAAGAACAATATATCAAGATGAAATTAGAAGGCTATGTCAACGGGACAGACCGCTTATTTTTAATTGCTTATGATCAAAAGATCATCGGCTGTATTGATCTACATTTTATTGATAACAATAATAAAAAGGCAGAGCTTGGTTATTGGCTTCATTCATCTCAAACCAATAAAGGTATCATGACAAAAGTAGTTAAAATGGTTTGTGCAATTGGGTTTGAAGATATGGATTTAAATAAATTAAGTATACGAGCTGATACTGAAAATAAAGCAAGTAATGCGGTGGCGGTCAAAAGTGGTTTCTCCTTTGTTGGAACGGATAAGTCTGAAGTTCTTATGTATGATGAATTTAGAGACTTGAATAAATATTCTCTTTTAAAAGCAGATTTTAACTAAAATAATAGCCCAGGTAAGTGTTTTTCAGTAGATACTTACTTAGGCTATTATTTTTATCTATTCACGCTTCACTAAAACTCTTCTCTTGGTGATAGTGAAGCGAATTTATTGAATTCTTTAATAAACAACAGTTCTACAGTTCCACGGGCACCACTACGGTTTTTCTCGATGATCACTTCAATTACGTTGTCGATTTCGGGCTCTTCCCGATCGCCATCTTCTCCGTCTTCACCACGATCATAATAATCATCACGATATAAGAAGGCAACGATATCGGCATCTTGCTCGATCGATCCAGATTCACGGATATCACTTAATACAGGACGTTTATCCTGACGCTGTTCTACACCACGAGATAATTGAGAGAGTGCAATAACAGGAACTTTTAATTCCTTTGCTAATTTCTTCAATTGACGGGAAATTTCAGATACTTCTTGTTGACGACTTTCACGACCAGTTCCTTCAATCAGTTGCAAGTAATCAATTAAAATCAACCCAAGATTACCGCGTTCTTGCGCTAGTTTACGACATTTCGCTCGGATTTCGGTAATTTTGATACCTGGCGTGTCATCAATGTAGATTTGAGCTCTAGACAAGCTTCCCATTGCAATGATTAGGTTTTGCCACTCTTCTTCTGATAGTTGACCAGTCCGTAAGTGCCCCGCTTCGATCGAACCTTCCGCACAAAGCATCCGGTTAACTAATGATTCTGCCCCCATTTCCAAACTGAAAATAGCAACAGAGCGGTCTGTTTTGGTTCCGATATTTTGAGCGATATTCAGAGCAAATGCTGTTTTCCCCACGGCAGGACGGGCGGCTAGAATAATCAATTCTTCTGCTTGCAGTCCAGCGGTCATTTTATCTAAAGCTGGATAGCCAGTTGGTAATCCAGTGATTTCTTCATCATTTTGATACAGTTGGTCAATGTTTGCAATCGACGTATTCAATACATCTGCAATTGACAGGAATCCGCTTCGGTTTCTTTTTTCTGAAACTTCTAAAATGCTACGTTCAGCATCATCCAAGATAGTTTCTACATCTTCCCCTTGTTCAAAACCTTTAGTAACAATCTCTGTAGCGGTTTGAATCAAGTTACGAAGCAATGATTTTTGTTCAACGATTTTCGCATAATATACAATATTCGCAGCAGTTGGCACAGCCAACGCTAGATCAGACAGATAGCTTAAACCGCCTACGTCTTCCAGTAAGTTTTCTTGCTCCAAACGATCTTTGATCGTGATAACGTCAATCGCTTCATTTCGATCGTTCAAAGTCAGCATAGTCTGAAAAATCAATTGATGATTACGGCGATAAAAATCTTTTGGTTCTATGTATTCTAACGCATCGATAATAACCTCAGCATCTAAAAAAACCGACCCTAAAACGGCCTGTTCTGCTTCCATACTTTGGGGCGGTACTCGATCTTGCCATACTTCATTCATTTTTTTCTCTCCTATAGCTCAAATTACGCCGTTCAGTCTTTCTATTTTAACAAGAAATAAGCGAAATGTACAATGACATTATCGTATCATTTCTTGTTAATAATAAGCAAAAAACAGAGGAGATCCTCTGTTTTCACCCTTTATTCTTCTACAACATGAACTTTGATTGTCGCAGTTACTTCGTGATGTAATTTCACTGGAACTTTTGTAAAACCTAATGCACGGATTGGTTGAGATAGTTCTAGCTTACGTTTGTCTAATTTCACCTTATATTGCTTGTTTAAGGCCTCTGCGATTTGTTTTGAAGGAATAGATCCAAAGAGACGTCCATCCTCTCCAGCCTTCGCTTTAAGCTCTACAACTGTTTCTTCTTTTTCTAGAAATTCTTGCATTTTTTTAGCTTCTGCTAAAACTTCAGCTTCGTGTTTATCTTGTGCTTTCTTTTGTCCAGCTAAAGCACTGATACTTCCTTTATTTGCTTCTTGAGCGTAACCATTTTTGATGAGAAAGTTTTGAGCATAACCTGTTGGTACTTCTTTTACTTCCCCTTTTTTCCCTTTACCTTTAACGTCTTGTAAAAAAATAACTTTCATACTATTATTCCTCCTTAATTTTAAAGCATAGAAGTTTATGGAGCTGGATCATACATTACATCTATATTTTGTTGGATCACTTTCAGCAGTTGCTCTTTTACTTCAGCGACTGTTACATTTGTTAATTGTACCGCAGCATTCGTAAAATGACCACCTCCGCCTAAATTCTCCATAATCAGCTGGACGTTTATCGACCCGTTACTGCGGGCACTGATTCCAATTTGTTTATCAGTTCGTTTCGTTATCACAAAAGCTGCATTGATGCCGACCATTGACAATAAGGTATCTGCCGTTTTCGCTGCAGTTACGCTATCATATTCTTTCTCTTCGCTACCTGTTACGATAACTGTATCTGGTGTAACATACTCACTTTGGGCAATCAAACTGTTCATCTCCAAATAACTGGTTAAATCTGAGCTTAATAAATATTGTACTAAAGATGAATCTGCACCACAAGTTCTTAAATAGCTAGCCACATCGAAGGTGCGTGCCGTTGTTCGAACACTAAAACTCTTCGTATCGACTACGATTCCGGCTAGCAATAATGTCGCTTCAAGTTTGTCTAAACTTCTTTGAGCATTACTTTGATATTCGATCAATTCAGTCACCAACTCTGAAGCAGATGAAGCGGACGATTCAATATAAGCAAGTAATGGTTTTGCTGGAAACTCATCACCACGTCGATGATGATCGATAATCACCACTTTGTCAAACTGTTCATATAACTCTTGTGAAATTGAAAGAGATGGCTTATGGTAATCAACCATGATCAATAAACTGCTGTCCGTTTTTCGTTTCATTGCTTCTTTTGGCGTAATGATTTGCTTTGCAAGATCAGGATACTTTTCTAATTCAGACATCACTCGCTCAACATCTGGAATACTTTCATTTTGCTCCAAAACGACCCAAGCTTCCTTGTTATGGAATTTGGCTAATCTTGCCATACCAAATGCCGAACCAATCGCATCCATATCTGGAAAACGGTGTCCCATGATATAAACATCCGAAGACTCTGTTAAAATCCCTTGAATTGCAGTACTCATTGCACGAGAACGAACGCGTGTTCTCTTTGCAACTGAAGCTGTTCTACCCCCATAAAAAATAGGTTTAGCGTTATCTTTTGCTTCTTTGACTACTACTTGATCTCCACCTCTGACTAAGGCTGTATCTAAGTTTGTTTGGGCAGTATTCCCCGTTTGGCTTAGTGTTTCACCACCATAAGAAATCCCCATACTTAATGTTATTGGTATATCTCTTGTACTTGATTCTTTTCTGATCTTATCTAAAATTTGAAATTTAGTGTCCATCATTTTCTTTATATCTTCTAACTGTCCAATGAAAAAATACCGTTCAGCGTTTAGTCTTTTATAAAAAACTTGATACTCATCCATCCAATCAGAAACCATTGTGGTGATAAAACTATTCAAGTAAGAAATTTCTTTCTCATCCATACTATCTGTAATATCGTCATAGTTATCCACCGATACGATTCCAATTGCTGTCTGCATCTCTAATTTTTCTTGATACAAGTTACTCTCTTCTGTGATATCTCTAAAGGTAATCGTATTTTGACTTGTATCAATATTAAAACGATACACATGATCCCCAACTTTAAATATATCCTTACCTTTTTCAGCTCGTGATACATACGTCTGTATCAATTCTGAGCTAATAAGTGTCTGACCGTCTTTATAAAAAATATCTTCTGCAAACGGATTTAGCCACTTGGCTTCTTTCGTTTCTGGATCATAATTTATGATCCCTACGGATACTTCATTAAAAGCATAATCCAACGACTTTTCCGCAATGGTACTTGCTTCTCTGATTTTTTCTGTATTTGATATCTCAATTTTTTTAATTAGGTAAAAAATTCGATTGATCAGTATAAGATTGAGTATCAATAATCCAGCTATAATCATGTATTTATTAGATAGGAAGAAAAGTAATATTACTTCTAATAAAAAGAGAACGAATACAGAACCCAAAATCCGTTTCATTCTAATTTTTTTCATTTTTAGGACTCCCCCATTGTTCTACAGATAAGGTTATTTTAGCATAAAAAAGAGATTTCTGCGAATCTCCAAATGTTTCACGTGAAACATTTGGAGATCATATTCGAATCCTAAACTAAAAAAGATCAAAGAACTAAACGTCCTTTGATCTTTACGTAATACTATATTATTGCTCTTCACCAACAAATGGTAATAAGCCCATGATACGTGCACGTTTGATTGCAATTGTTAATTTGCGTTGGTTCTTAGCGCCAGTACCTGTTACACGACGTGGCAAAATTTTCCCACGTTCAGAAATGAATTTTTTTAATAATTCGATATCTTTATAATCAATATATTCAATATGGTTAGCAGCGATATAATCGACTTTACGACGTTTACGTCCGCCTCTTCTTTGTTGTGCCATTCTTATTCCCTCCTATCAAATTCGTTTAGAATGGTAAATCATCATCTGAAATGTCGATAGTTGAACCTGATCCACTAAATGGGTCAGAATCTCTATCAAAATCAGGCATACCGTTATTGTTAGACTGAGAGGATGATTGATTAAAATTGTTTTGTCCTGAAAAATTATTGTTCTGTGATTGTTGGAAACTTCCGCCGCCAGCATTATAAGTTGGTGTTGAATCTGATCCATCTGTTGTTTGTCTTTGCTCTGATGCAGAACGAGACTCTAACAACTGGAAATTTTCACATACAACTTCCGTCACGTATACACGTTGACCTTGTTGATTCTCATAATTTCTAGTTTGAATACGACCAGTTACGCCTAATAATGTACCTTTGCGCGCGTAGTTTGCCATTGTTTCAGCAGGTTTACGCCAAATCACACAGTTAATAAAATCTGCTTCACGATTTCCATTTGCATTCGTAAAGTTACGGTTTACTGCTAGAGTAAATGTCGCAACTGCAGAACCACTAGATGTATATCGTAAATCCGGATCTTTTGTTAGTCTTCCAACTAATACAACGTTGTTAATCATTTAAACATCTCCTTTCGTCAATCCAATGTTTCACGTGAAACATTTGGTTATGCTTCTTCCTTGATAATCATGTGACGGATAATATCGTCATTGATTTTAGCAAGACGATCAAATTCATTGATTGCTCCTGCAGTTGATGGAGAAGATACTTTAACGATATGATAGATGCCTTCACGGAATCCGTTCATTTCATATGCTAAGCGGCGTTTTTCCCAATCTTTTGATTCGATAACTTCTGCTCCGTTATCTTTTAAGATTGTGTCGAAACGTTCTACTAAAGCAGTTTTTGCTTCTTCATCAATGTTCGGACGAATAATGTACATAATTTCATAATTCGTAGCTTGACTCATTGATTTTCACCTCCCTATGGACTTTAGGCTCTTAGATTGCTAAGAGCAAGGAGAGTTATCTAAAATTTATAGACTACTCACAAGGTTTCATTATACAGCTAAAAGCTGATAAAATCAAGTCTTCTTAGCAATTTTTGATCATTTTTTTCAGCAATGTTTTTTTCCTCTCGTGTCTTACTTTAATATACGTATAATTTTACTTTTTTCATTTTTTTTTGCTATTGATTTAGGTTATTTATTTTTCATGTTATACTATCCTTGTTCGATATTACACAAATATTTTAAGGTAGTTTGAAAGGATGCTGTTACATTGAATCAACTGTTAGAATACCAACCACTCAACTTATACACAAATTATTTTGAGGCTGCACGTAATACCCCAGAAATTTCTATTATTCATGATGAACTTCTACCAGCTTTTCCTGAACTTGGCACTAATTATACTTATCAACTAAGTCACGACGCAATTTTAAATCGCGCCTATCAATTAGCTAGTTTAGGTGTAAAGGCTGAGGATAAAATCATCATTTTCAAGAGCCCAAAATTCGATACGTATTTGTTAGCAGTTGCCGCTTCTTATTTAGGCGCTGTTCCTGCAATGATTTCTTATCATTTTCCCGCAGAAACGATTGATGTTTTTGTTGATCGCTTGGAAGACCCTTTTATTCTATTTGATGATGAAACAGCAGAAAAAGTAGCACATGTGAAAAATAGTTCACAAGAAAAACAAATTTCAGTCCAAAAACTTTTGCAATCACCTGCTAAAAAAGTTTCCCAAGTAGAGTTACCTAAGGATGCTATTGCATACATGACACATACATCCGGAACAACTGGTATTCCTAAATTAATCTGTCACTCCGCAAATTCTATGGGCTGGCGAACAAAGTGGCAAAAAACAATTTTCACAAAAATTGCAGAAAAGAAGATTGTTGGTTTCCACATTTCACCAGTGCACTCCCGCTTTAATATAGGTATTTCTTCTTTAATGGCAATGGGCTTTCCTATGATGCCTTTATCAATATCAAATAGTGATTCTGTTTCAAAAATGTTAGTAAAACATCAACCAATTGCTCTTGAGACTCACCCAAACAATTTTGTTCAGTGGACATCTATGGCAAAAAAACAACCTGAATCCTTTGCAAGTGTCCGTTATTACCACTCCACTTTTGATGCCATCAACAACGCAACAATGGGAAGTTTCTTAAAAGCTTCAGAAAAGAATCAACCGATTTTCCTTCAAGTTTATGGACAAAGTGAATGCGGACCTATGATTTTAAAAGCTCATACGTTAGACTCTCTAAAAACATCTGATGCTCGTGACATGGGTGTTGGTTTAGAAGGATTAACTGAAGCTCGAATCGCGGATAAAGAGGGTAACGTACTACCTGCTATGACAGACGGACACATCCAATTCTTATCTAAAGGCCGTGCTTTAACGTACTATAAAGAAGACGACCGTTTCCAAGCAACCGTCTTTGGTCCTTGGTGGGATAGCGGTGACTATGGTTTTATAGATGAAAATGGTCATTTATTCCTGAAAGATCGCCAAGTTGATTTAATAGAGAAAATCGATAGTAATTTAGCAATCGAAGACCATTTATTGGATGCTCTGGATTTCCTTCAGGAAGTAATCATTGTTAGAGCAAAAGATAACTCTCCTCAGCCAATTTTAGCAGTTGATCCAAAACAAGGAATGGATTGGGATGCTTGGTGGGAACAAGTTGCTGATTTACCGCATCTAAACAAGCCGATTATTATGGATTGGGATGAGATTCCTCGCACTGCAACAATGAAAGTACAACGATTACAGATCGAAAAAGCATTGAAAGAAAAAGAATGATTTAAACTAAAAAGAATCGCAGACTAAGATGGAATAATAGTCTGCGATTCTTTTATTTAGTATATATAGTTTCTAAAGTACCATATTTTAATAATTTTTCTTTGGATAAAGAAATGCCGATTCCTTGACCATTTGGAACACTGATTTCACCGTTTTGAATTACAATTGGTTCACTCAGGATATCCTCAAAGTAATAACGATCAGAAGCGGAGATATCTCCAGGAAAAGTAAATATTTTTTGAGAAGCAAATTGTAGATTCAAAGCTCTTCCTACACCAGATTCAAACATTCCTCCAAGCCAAACAAACAGCCCTTTTTCTTTACAAAAATCAACTATTTTCATAGCTTCTGTAATTCCACCTACTCTAGGAATCTTTAAATTGATTGCTCGACAACTCCCCAAAGCAAATGCTAGCTCACAATCTTTAAGCGTTCGAATATTTTCATCTAAACAAATATCTGTTTTTATTTCCTTTTGCAACTGTGCATGATCCAGAAAATCATTTGCAGCAAAAGGTTGTTCGATCATTGCCAAATTATAGGCATCTAGTTGCTTTAAGTAGGAGATATCCTTAATGGTATAGGCTGAGTTGGCATCTACCATCAGCAAAATATCAGGAAATTCTTGTCTAATGGCTTCGATTGGTTCTAAATCATATCCTGGACGAATTTTTAGTTTGACCCTTTGATAACCCTGTTCAACATATTTTCCAATTTGATCGGTTAACTTAGTTAGATCGGTCTGAATTCCCACACTGACACCGACTGGGATTCTTTCTCTAGTATCATAAAAATATTCTTTTAGGCTTTTGCCCTTTCGTTTAGCATATAAATCCCAAATCGCTGTTTCAAGGCTAGATTTAGCCATTTGATTGCCTTTTACTTCATCAAATAAAGTCGATACTTCTTTAGGATGTTGAATATCACTATTTGTCATTAACGGAATCAAATGTTTTTCAATGATTATTCGAGCTGTATCGATTGTCTCTTCTATGTAATCTGGCTGCTCAAATGGAACTAACTCGCCCAGACCACAGTTACCTAATTCGTCTGTCACTACCAAAATATCAAAAGCTTTCTCTGTTAGACGACCGTAACTCGTTACAAAAGGAATCCTCAACGGCAATCGAACACAGTAACGATCAATACGGTGAATTTTCAACGTAGTTTCCTCCTTTTAAAAGTTTAGCGACTCGTTCAGCTCTGACTGGATAATTTAAGTTGTCGCATTTGGTTTCTCGGACAATTTAGCTATTTTCCTAAGGATTGATTTGTGAAGCTCGATAACACTAAATGCTAAACAAATCGGGGAATCCTTTAGAAAATTAGGAAATGGACATTGAAACGCTTTTCGTTTCGATGGCAATTTATCTATTTTCCCAAGGATTGATTTGTGAAGCTCGACAAAAATGTATAAACAATTTTCTCAAATACCTGTGGTTTTTCCAAATGAATACAGTGACCAGCATCTTGCACAACTTCAATTACCAAATCCGGTTGTTTTTCTTGCATTTTTTTGGCAATATCTTGGAATTTAAGATCTAGTTCTCCTACGATCAAAAGGGTAGGTATTTTTATCTTGTTAAGTTCCTGCCAAAAATCTGGCTGAACTCCGGTCCCCATAAACCATAAACTGCACGCCAATCCAAAATTCCGTTGGGATAATCGCTCTTGGCGAAGCGTTCCTTGGACTTTAGGCGATAACCTTTTTTGAGTCTCAAAAAGAGGTAACTGTTCCCAATTGTCAACAAAGTCTTCAATTGGATGGCTCATAATAAAACTAGCTAAATGTTCATCAGAACATTTCCGCACTATTCTTTCTGACTTGCTCTGTAAGCCCGGAGATCCACTCTCTAAGATCAGTTGCTGAATCTTCTGAGGAAATAGATGAGTGAAACCTAAAGCCGCTCTAGCGCCCATTGAATAGCCTAATAGAGAAAATTGAAATATACCCAAGTGTTCGGTCAATAACGCTATATCCTGACATAAGCAATCCATCTGATAACGATAGGGGTGAACATAACAATCCGTTTGACCATGACCAATTAAATCAATCGCTAAAATATTTATATCACTTTTTTTTTGAAAAACTGATGTGAAAGTTTGACTCGTTCCAGTAAATCCATGTAGGCAAACCAATGTTGGTTGGTCTGGTTTGTAGACAGACAGCCATTCATAATAATAAGTTACACCATTTATAGTCGTATTCATTTATTTTTTACCTAGCTTTTCTTTCAATCCACTAATAACTTTTTCATATAGCAACACATTTTCCTGACGATTACCGACAACTTCAATCATTTGAAATTTCGGTTGCTTTTGTGTCGCCTCCAACACTAATTCTAACTGTTCTAAACTCTCAGCTTTTACATAATCTGCTCCGTATAATTGAGCAACTAAAGAAAAATCCAAATCGATTGGTGTACCAAAAATTGGTTCAAAATCATCGGGTCTCAACTGACGTTGTGAAAGAAATGAAAAAATGCCGCCGCCATTATTATTCAGTAAAACAATCGTCAATGGTAAATTGTATCGTTTTGCTAATAATAATCCATTCATATCGTGATACATAGCTAAATCACCTATCAACAACACATTCTGACGATCTGGATTAATCGCGCACATTCCCAAAGCAGTTGAAACGATCCCATCGATTCCATTGATTCCACGATTACCGAATAAATGATAATGATTATTTTCAGATGCCGTAAAACGGTCTAAGAAACGTATCGCATTGCTGTTTGAAACAAATAATTGACCATTTTTTGCCATTTTTTTATGAACAAGAATACTTGCAGTCGTTTCATTTAGTGTCTTCATTTCACTTAGTTCTGCTAATTGTTGCTCTGTTGTTTCCTGCCAATCGACCCATTGATTACGCCATGAATCTGAAGTTTTCGTTTTAATTTTATCCGTAATCGCCTCAGCAAATATTTGTTCTTCTGCTTGGATCGCAACTTGGGTTTGTTTTAGTTGGTCTTGCCATTCGCCTGTTTCATCGACAAAGTAGATTGTGGTCGTCTCATTAAGTGATTGCAACCAAAGCATCGTATTTTTTGAAATAGGCAACATCCCAAAACGAACGACTACCTCTGGATACAGCTTCATTTCCACTTCTTGGATAAATAGATCAGCATAGCTCATGATCAAAGAGCTGTCTTTACTACACGAAGTAATATTTGCCAAAGGATCACTAATAATCGGCCAATTCAATGTTTCTGCCAACTCAATAAATACTTCAGCTTCTTCTAGTGTGTGACTTCCCCCTACAACTAAAACTCCTTTTTTCTCTTGCCATGCAGCAACACACTTAAGCAACTGTTCTTCTGATAGTTGCTTTTGACCAGCGAAAATTTCTGTTTGTCTTTCAACGCTCAATGATTGATTTAAATCAGGTAATAACGGCTCACGTAATGGAAAATTCAAATGAATGGGACCTTTTGGTGTTTGACAAGCCGTATCAGTAACTCGCATTCCTTGCCAATACGCATAGTCTAACATCACATTCGTTCCTTCTGGAATCGCCATCTCTATAAATTCTTTTACATGACTTTGAAATAAATGGAATTGATCCATTGCTTGAGGCGCGCCTACTTGCCGTAATTCATGTGGTCGATCTGTTGTTAGAATGATCAAAGGAACATGACTAGCACTTGCTTCGCAAATTGCTGGATAATAATTTGCAGCGGCTGTTCCAGATGTACATAATAAAGCGACTGGTTTACTGCTAGCTTTACTTAAGCCTAAAGCAAAAAATGCTGCAGAACGCTCATCAACTTCAATAAACGTTTCGATTTTTTCTTGTCGATGTAATAATAGTGCTAAAGGTGTAGAACGAGAACCTGGACTTATCACAGCCTGTTCTACGCCACTGCTGATCATTCCCTCAACAAACGTTTGTAGATAATTTGTCATTTCACTTTGATTTGTCATGATCATCCCCACCTATTCCTCTTAACATCGGTTGAAATTTGATTTTTGTCTCAACTCTTTCTTGCTCTACTTGAGAATCTTTCACAATACCACAGCCAGCGTATAAATAACCGATATTCTCTGAAAGTACTGCAGAACGAATTCCAACAGCAAATTCTCCTATATCTTCCTTGATTGCAACCCAACCAATTGGAGCACCATACAAACCTCGGTCCAAACATTCATGTTCTTTAAGCCACTTCAACGCTAACTCCTTTGGTTCTCCACCCAAAGCTGGGGTCGGATGTAATTGCTGGATTCCTTTTAGAAAACGGTATTCAACTTGTCGTTGTCCTTCAATGGCTAGGTGAAGGTGCTGAATATCACGATTCTTTAATAATTGCGGCTGTTGCGGGTGAATCGTAGTACCCGTCATCCATTCTAATTCTTTGATGATTCTATCTACAACGATTTTATGTTCTTGCCGATTTTTCATATCATTCAATAAATAATTCCCTAACGCCTTGTCTTGTACCTCTGTTGTTCCACGTGAAACAGAACCAGCGATACTTGCTGTCGAAAATGTCGTTGCAGAAGCCTGTAATAAGCGTTCTGGAGTAGCACCAATAAATATATGCTCATCTGATTCTAAAACAAAAAAATAGGTGTTTGTTTGCTGCTGCTGAAGATTTTTTAAAATCACATCTGCTTGGAATGGACGATCACTTTTCACTTCCATCCGTCTAGCTAAAACGACTTTCTCTAAAGGTCCTGCTTCCCTCAGTTTTGCTACAGTTTGATCCACAACAGACATCCATTCAGATACAGCGATTTCTTCTGCCTTTATTTGTAAAGGGACATTCTTTTCTAGCAACTGAACAGTCATTAGTTCTGTGAATTGTTCTGTAAGTTCTAGCCATTTTTGCTGTAATATTTCTTTATTTTCTGCACTGAAATTCATCGAAAGATACCGTTTGCCATCGGTTTCTGTAATTAAAAAGGTGGGTAAGTAAAATAATCCTTGTTCCATCTTGCCCCAGTCATTCTGCTTCATTTGTTTGCTATCAAAAGCAAATCCACCAAATAAAATAGCTCCTGTTCCAGTCATCGAATGATTTTGATATATTTTTTCTTTTTCTGCTAAAATAAATGCATCCACCTGTTCAAAAGTAGCTTGATCATAGGTCAGTTCTTGCTCTTTACCGAAGCCGACTAGCGTAAAATTTTTGTCAGGTGTTTGCCAATAAAAACGGACACCTTTAAACGTTTTTTGTCCCTTCTCAAATAAAGTACGCAAAGAATCTGTATTTTCATTTATTTCTTTAATCCAGCTAAATTGGCGATAGCCATTTTCATATGCTTGTTCTAATTCTTTAGGAATGCTCATTTGCTTAAAAAAGCCTCCCTTTCTATTGTTGTTAAGCGGTGCTTCGCTAATTTTCCACTAGCTGTTTTTGGTAGAGAATGGCATAAGTAAATTCGTTTAGGTAGTTTATACTTTGCCAAATAATTTTCAGCAAATTCATTTAGTTTTTCTACTGTGATCGTCGGTTCGCCAACAATATAGGCCACAGGAACAGCGCCCCATTTTTCATCAGATTCGCCAATTACGGCAACTTCTTTTACACCTGGAAACTCTTGGATAACATGTTCGATTTCTGTAGGATAAATATTCTCACCACCTGAGATGATCAACTCACTTAAACGACTGACTAAATACAGATATCCTTCTTCATCGAGATACCCCATATCACCCGTTTTAAACCAACCATCTGCTGTCCACTTTACCATCTGCCATTGATCTCCATTTAAATACCTGTAAACAACATTCTTCCCTTTTAGAAGAATCTCCCCAACCTCATTTGGCTGCAATTTTTTCTCGTTGTCATCAATGATTTTGACTGCCATTCCCATCAAAGGCTTACCAGCTGATCCTATTTTTTCTGCAGCATCTTCAAAACCTAATGCTACAACTTGGGAACAGGTTTCTGTCATTCCATATGATTGGATCACACGTATACCATGGCTTTCACATTTTTCCAACGCTTTAGGCGAAATCGGTCCACCGCCAAGCAGCATCGCTTTAAAATTTGAGCTATAGCCTGCCTTAGGATAGTTTTCTAGTAACTCTTGTAGCATAACTGCCACAACAGAAATCACGGTCCCACGACCTTTTGCTAGATCGTTTGTCACCATTTTTGCGTCAAATTTACTATATAAACGGAGACTACATCCTAATACTAACTGGCGAATGATGATCGATAATCCACTAATATGAAATAGTGGGACTGGGCAAAGCCAACAATCATCTGCTGTAATATTCATGTTTTCTTGTGTCGCCAAAGCACTAGCCAAATGATTACTGAAACACTGCACAACACCTTTTGGATTTCCCGTCGTACCTGACGTGTACATAATTGAAGCTGTCCCATCAAGCTGATAGATAGACGTATTTTCAGTTGCTGCTGTTCCTTTAAGGGGATTGGATTTTGTCATTTCAATCTGTTTTAATTGATCTAATTCAGAAAGAAATGCTGTACTTTCAGTAGAAACCACCACCAGATTCACCTCTGCATCGGTCAATTGGTAGTGGAGTTCCTGTAAGCTTAAATGTGTATTTAATAAAACTAACTCTTTACCTAATTCCCACAAAGCTAAAATCGAAAAATACATTTCTTTTGAATTACGACTAAATAAAGCAACTCGTTTTTCTTTATTCGGTATCTTTGATGAAAACGATTCTGCCCATTGCTTGACTTCTTGAGCTATTTCAGTAAACGACCAAACTTCATCCTGCCAATAAAAAGCAGGCTGATCTGGTCGTTCATTTACTTGTTTTTGTAGCCAACTGCACATGTTTTTCACCCTTTTATTTTATGGAAATTTAGGGAATTGGTCGAAATCAGGATCACGTTTTTCTTTAAATGAATCGCGTCCTTCTTTGGCTTCATCCATTGTATAATAAAGTAACGTTGCGTCTCCTGCTAATTGCTGGATTCCAGCCAAACCATCTGTATCGGCATTTAGAGAAGCTTTGATCATACGCAATGCAAGTGGGCTTTTCTTCAACATTTCTTCGGCCCATTCCATCGTTACATCTTCTACTTCAGCTAAAGGTACGACCGTATTGATCCACCCCATATCCAACGCTTCTTCCGCTGAGTATTGTTTGCATAGGAACCAAACTTCTTTGGCTTTCTTATGACCAACCACACGCGCTAAATAGCCAGATCCATATCCACCATCAAAACTACCAACATTAGGTCCTGTTTGCCCGAATTTAGCGTTATCTGCTGCAATCGTCAAATCACAAACAAGTTGAAGTACGTTCCCACCACCGATCGAATAGCCTTTGACCATCGCAATGACAGGTTTTGGAATCACACGAATCAAACGTTGTAAATCTAATACATTCAAACGAGGAACACTATCTTCCCCTACATAACCACCGTGACCACGAACTTTCTGATCGCCGCCAGAACAAAATGCTTTATCGCCTGCACCAGTTAAAATAATCACGCCAACATCTTGTTTATCACGGCTAATGTTGAATGCATCGATCATTTCCATGACTGTTTTTGGAGTAAAAGCATTGTGTACTTGAGGACGATTGATTGTGATCTTCGCCACTTTACCTTCTTGCTCAAATAAAATTTCTTCGTATTCTTTGATTGTTGTCCAGTTTCTCATTGGGAAACCTCCTTATAATTTTTAAAGCGGAACAAGCTGCTTAGCTCTGATAGAAAAATAGGGAAATATGATTGTGACACTCTTTGTCACTGGCAGATTTCATCTTTTTTCCGAGAGACTGGCTTGTGCAACTAGATGACATAAAAGCGGAACAAGCCCGTTTAGTCTCGACTGAAAAATAGGGAAATATGATTGTGACACTCTTTGTCACTGGCAGATTTCATCTTTTTTCCGAGAGACTGGCTTGTGCAACTAGATGACATAAAAGCGGAACAAGCCCGTTTAGTCTCGACTGAAAAATAGGGAAATATGATTGTGACACTCTTTGTCACTGGCAGATTTCATCTTTTTTCCGAGAGACTGGCTTGTGCAACTAGATTAGTTTTCAATGCCTCTATTATACACAAATATGAAGATTTTAGAATGATAGACGGTTTAGAGAGTGGCGAAATTGAACTTAGAAAAAGGAACATCCTACGAAACCTTGTCGTAAGACGTTCCTTAACATTTAGTACATTTATCACCATGGTCAATGATGGAATCTGGATTCCTAACTTGATTATTTTTGAATTTAAGACTTTTAATGAATCTTCTGATATCGATGCTATTACTTTACGGAATTAACAGTACTTTCGTTTATGGTTACTTTTTTCTTCAGAAAAACTGTCTGATACAACAATGAAGTTACATCAGACAGTTTTATTTTACAGATAGATACTTCCCTTGTATTACATACAGTTCTCTTCTAAGTTCATGTCGTAAAGCGCTTAGCTTAAACGTATTTCATCAAAAAAGGAATAAAGCGAGTTTGTGATCACTTAGATTACTCCTCTCTAAATTAAAGATTCTCCCTATAAAAAGCCTCTAATCTCTCCACTGCCAAACCAACTGGTTCTTCCTGATCATACAAATCATAATGACTAGCACCTTCGATCACATACAAATCCTTCTTCTCAGAACCTGCACGAGCAAACAATTCGTGTCCATCTCTATTCGAGCCAAATGCACCTTGTACACTACCAACAATAATTTGCAGTGGTTGTGTCAGTAATTCTTCTACAAGATGAAACGCATCAAACCCAATTACTGAACCAAAACTAGTATATCTCACTTTATTTGGAGAACAAGGATGTTGGCCACGAGGTGTCGTATAATAGTCCACTGCTTCAATTATATCAATATCTGTGATTCCAGCAGCTTCTCTTTCTTCTTGATTCTTAGGAATCCAATTCGCAATCAAAGGATTTTCGCCTCTTGCTTCCACAGTCCGTTGTTGCCCAATCTCTTCCAATGCCTTGATTACGCCAACTGTATCGCCATGACTTTCACGATTGACACGACCAATATTTGCACCTACAACAGTTCCAACTGCTTTGATCCGACGTTCGGTCATTGCTGCATTGACTGCGTAACCTCCACCAGCACAAACACCTAAAACACCAATGCGATCGACATCCACATAATCAATTGTTGTTAAATAATCAACTGCACAGCGAATATCTTCGACTCTTGCTGCTGGTTCTTCAATAAAACGCGGTTCTCCTTCACTTTCTCCTTGATACGAAGCATCAAAAACAAGCGTGACATAGCCTAATGCTGCTAGTTTTTCAGCATAAATTCCAGCAGTTTGGTTTTTACAACTACTGCCAGGATGGACACACACAATCGCAGGATATTTCTTGCTTGCATCTAATCCATCAGGGACATTTAAAATACCAGCGACCTTTAATCCTTTTGCATCAAATTTTACAGTTTGTTTTTCTACATTCATCATAATACCACCTTTATTTTTCTCTTGAGAGAATTATTACACTCTAGTATAATAAAATGCAGAAAAATACTTTTCAATAACCAAAAAAAGAAAAATGAGACTTACTACACACTTATTCAAAAATGTGTAGTCTAGGAGAATGACTATGAGTAAAATCGATCGAAGAATTCTAAAATCAAAACAAGCGATTCGGGTAGCCTTTGTAAACTTATTAATGGAACGTGGATTTGACGAAATAACGATAAAAGACATTGCTGAACAAGCAGATATTGCTAGAAAAACCTTTTACCTGCACTATCTAGATAAATTTGATCTTTTAGAACAACTTGTCGATGAGCACTTATCTGAGTTACGGATAATTTGTGATCAAAAACAAGAAAAAGAATTGATAGAAGGAACAATTATCTGGTTTAACTATTTTGATGCACGTAAAGATTTTTTTAAAGCGCTGTTTAAAAGTAACAGTACACTTTCATTTCGAAAAAAGTTACTAGATTTTACGATGGGGGAACTAAAGAAAAAAATCTACCCACTATCTGATAGCAACAAAATGATCGATCAAGAAATTCTCTTAAAATTTTTGGGAATTGCTGTGATGGGGATCATTGAATCTTTTGTTCTAGAAGAGATCAATGGTGATACAGCAATTGTAGCCCAACAAGTCGGAAAACTTGTTCAAAGAAATATATAATCAAAAATAAAAATGAGACAATCATTAATGATTTATATTAGTATCAATGTGCCAGCATCTCTTGTGCAATATCAAATCCAGTCATACCAACAGGATAGTACGTAGGCCAATTGTCCATTTCTTCCAATAATTTTTGCTGACTTTCATCACCAAAATAGATATGGAAATGTGCTGCTTTTGAAGGGGCGATCCCATGATCTGAAAATTGCACATACTTATACGGCGTGTCTTCTGTGGCTTCAAATAAATAGCGAACTCCACGATTTCCTGCTTTATAAGTTAAGATTTCTTTTCCTACGTATTTATATTTCGACGAGTACTGTTTATCCCCTACTATAAAAGTCATGGTGTCCTTACTGATATCAATTCGATCTACGTCTGTTTGATACCCTTTCTGATAATAGTCTTTGTATTCTTCTGCCGTCATTTTTTTCGTTCGTTTTTCTTTATAGTCAAATACTTGGTCAAACATGCCCTCTTCTAAATAAGGAAACACCGATTGCCACTCACCAGCATAATCAGAAAGCTCACGGTCTTTAACATCCTTGTCGTCAAAATAGCCATTTGAAACCGTCTTGTTTACAGTAGCTTCAGTTAGTTCTTTTTTAGGCGTAACTTCTGTTGATTTTATCAGTGCTTCTAAATTCTCTTTCATCACACTAATATACGTTTTGCCTGCTTTCATATCCTCATTTGTAAGACCTTCTAACGGATTTAAAACAAGTAATTCAACACCTGTCTCGTTTGCTAAGGTTTTCGCTACTCGGTCATTTGCATTTTCTTCAAAATAAATATAGTTGATCCCTGTTTCTTCCACTAGTTTTTTCAGTTCTGCAATCCGAGAAGGCTGCGGTTCTTGATCGGGAGAAATTCCTGCAATTGGTACCTGTTTTAAGTTATAATCTAAAGCTAAATAAGAAAAAGCTGTATGTTGGGTAATAAAATTTTTTTGTTTAGCATTCGTCAACTTTTTCTCATACAGTTCATTAAGCTCCGTTAATTGTTCGATATAATCTGCCGCATTTTTAGTAAATGTCGTTTTTTTCTCTGGGAAATGCTTACTCAATTCATCTCTGATTGTTTCAACTTCTTTGATTGCTCGAAATGGACTTAACCATACATGAGGATCATAGTCATGAGAATGCCCGTCGTGATTTCCCTCTGCTGAATGATCGTGATCATCACTCCCAGGTAAAAGAACCATCCCTTCACTTGCCTTGATACTCGTCACATTCTTTAGTGATTTTTCCATCTTAGGTACCCAAGTCTCCATATATTCACTATTATAAACAAAGGCATCCGCATCTTGTAATTTGGCGATGTCCTTTGCAGAAGGTTCGTAATCATGCGCTTCTGTTCCTGCTGGAACCATTAACGTAACCTCACCACCGTCACCAACGATATTTCTAGTAAATTCATACATCGGATAAAAAGAAGTGACAATCGTTAATTGTTTTTGATCTTTATTCTCTTTTGTCTCCGTTTTTGGTTTGGTACAAGCTGTTAAAATAATTCCTAGTAAAAATAGCCCTACGCTAATAAGTCGTAACTTCTTTTTCATTTCTGATCTCCTCAATCGTTTTATTTATGATCTAGTGTATCTTAAGATAATTGCTAGTGTGAAAAACACATTATTGTAATAAAAACTAATTACTCATCAGACCACTCCTTTACGATTCTCACAACACAAAACGTAATGGTTACGTTTTAATCACATGAGAATATAACAATTTTTGTTATCGTTGTCAAGAGACGAACAGAGACCAAGAAAGTATAAAACCAAAATAAAAAGCGTAAGACAATAGTCAGAAAAAAATCTGATTATTATCTCACACTCTCTATTTTTTATTCTTATTCCATATAAATACTGTTCGTAGGAACGACTTGTGCACCAAACGGCATCAATGCCAATTTAGCCAATTTAAACGACTGCATCCCAAATGGTATTCCAATGACCGTTACACATAAAATAATTCCGCTGACACAATGTCCTACTGCCAACCAAAATCCACTGAATACTAGCCAAAGAATGTTTACTAAGAATGAGGTCGTACTTGTGCTGTACACAACTTTTTTACCGAAGGGCCAAAAACTTAAACCTGCTAGTTTGAAACACTGCAGTCCAATCGGAATCCCAACGATCGTAATACACCACAGAATTCCTGCTAAAAGCCAAGTCAATCCACCAAAAAAACCACCAAAAATGAACCAAATAATATTTCCTAGACAACCCATATCTTGATCCCTGCCTTCTTTATACTTTAAATAGAAATTATACTATAAAATCCAAAAACATTCTTTTTCTTTATGCATAAAATGATTAAATCATATAAATTTTCTTGTGAACACTTAATACTTTCGTTACTATTACTATTAAGAACCTCATTATTAGCCCCAAAGGAGATTTTTTTATGAGCACAGCAATCATAGTCTATCAAAGTACACCAATGTTTGGAAAAAACATACTTCCAGATGGAAACGTTCTAGGCATGTTTAAACAAAATAAATTAGTCACTAAGCTAAACCAGACACTTGAAAAAAAGAATAGTCACTGGCTCGTCGTTTTAGATGACTCCATCGCAGATATCGACGTTATTACTCCAGAAGCGGATGCTATTATTTGTGTCCCAGGACTGCAAAAACAATTTGATCTAAAAGATTATCCAAGAGAAAAAGTATTCTATTTTGATTCTTTAAGTTATCATGAGTTGAATCTAGATAAGGTGATTGCTTTTCTGGAATCGATCCAGTAATGATTTGCTTAAAAAAAGAGAGGATTGGGTGATTATGCATTTATTAGACTATTTGAACATTGAAACAACTGAGCTATCTAAAGAAAAAGTAGTTCTAACCATGAAAATAGAAGATTTCCATAAACAACCTTATGGCATTTTACATGGAGGAATGAATGGTATTTTGATTGAAACAGCCTGCAGTTTAGGAGCAAATGAACAGCTGGATGAAACTTCTTATGCAGTTGGTATCGACCTTCAAATCAACCATTTAAAAAGCGTACCTAGCGGCATATTAACGGTCGTCGCAACAGCAGATCGAATTGGACAAACTGTTCAAGTTTGGGAAGGAAAAATTTTTAATGCTTCAGAGGAGTTGACAGCTGTTGGTCGTTGTACACTAATGAGCCGCAAAATTGAGAAATAAAAATAGGAGTGTGGAACAATAATCTTTTCTCCAAACAAAAACGATTGATGGTTCATAGCTAGGTTGAGAACTTTGAGTGAGCCACATCATGCGAATGGTGAAAAGATGAACCCATTTGATGATGAAAAAAGCTAGCGCGTTCCTCAAGAATACGCTCAATCAGCTCATCTATGGTAATTTTTTCTACCGGAAAATTAAAATCTAGAGGAAGAAGAACTTGATTTTCGGTATAACGTTTAACTATAAAAACACCTCGCTAGTTTGATTGAGTCGTTACTTTTATTCTAGTAAAGGTGTTCATATTTTTGTACAAAAATAATCCAGATGTCCATCAAATTGACTGGTATCTGGATTTCGGTTTAGAACGTATGGTCCAAGCTCCTCTAGTTTAGTGTGTTTATTCAACTTTCTATCAATAATTAATATGCTTTATCCCACTATTTTTATTAATTGAATACGTAAAGGTTACTCTTTATTGTTTCGGTTATTTCGCTTTTTTCAGTAACTGTACCAACTGCTGAAGATGCTCGTCTGCAGATTCTACATCTTCGCGGATCATTTTCTCTGATAAAATAAAGGAGCCACCAACAGCTATGATTTCCTCAGCGTTTACATACTCTAAAAAGTTGCTTTCATGAATCCCACCAGTTGGCAAAAATTTCACATCATAAAAAGGACCACTTAAGCTTTTAATCGCTTTTAACCCACCATATATATCTGCTGGGAAAAATTTCACCACATGTAACCCAAAGTCTAATGCTTGTTGAATATCCCGAGGCGTAGCCGTTCCAGGAAAAACGGGAATATTTCTTTCTAAACAAAATTCAATGACTTCTGGAACAATGGCTGGCGACACAATAAATTGAGCACCATTACTGGTAGCATCTCTGGCTTCTTGTAACGTACGAACAGTACCAGCACCCACAATTAATTTCCCAGAAGCGGCTAATTGTTTGATGGCTTCCAATGCTAAGTCGCTTCGAAACGTGACTTCAATGAACGGTAGCTCATTTCTTAGTAACAGTTCTTCTACTTGTGGTAAGTAGCTTAAATCTGTTGCTGTGTATAGCGGCAACAATTTGCAATCGGCTAACGTTTGGTACATTAGCTCTTTTTTTTCCACATCTATCATCATTCTCTGTCACTTCCTATTTTCATTTGCTTTGGTTGCTTCATAAAGCCCTTGAATATACGTTAAGCCCATTGCTCGATCATATAAACCATAACCTGGCATCGCATTCTCATCCCAGATTGCGCGACCGTGGTCTGGACGAATCACCCCTTCGTACCCTACATCAACTAAAGCCTGCATCAGGGCGGACATATCTAAAGAACCTGCAACACTTGGATGAGCTGTTTCTTCAAATCGATGATCTCCTAAATATTTTACATTCCGAAAATGAACAAAATTAATTCTGTCACCTATTTCACGAATCATGGTAGGCAAATCATTGGTTGGATCTGCACCAAGAGATCCTGTACAAAAAGTGATGCCGTTTGCTGGTGAATCGACTAAAGATAAAATTCGTTTCAAATCGGCTAAGTTCTTGGTAATTCTTGGTAAACCAAAGATTTCCCAAGGTGGATCGTCGGGATGGATCCCCATTTTGATATCTTCATCTTCACAAACGGGAATTACTCTTTCTAAGAAATAGCGTAGATTTTCAACTAATTTTTCTTCTGTGACCCCTTCGTACATCGCTTTTAATTCTTGAAATTGTTGCAGCCGTTCTTCTTCCCAACCAGGTAAACGAAAGCCCTTCGATTGGCTATGAATCAATTGATACATATCTTCTGGTTGCATATTTTCCACAACAGCTTGGTCAAAAAGTAAAGATAAACTGCCATCTTCATTTTCGTAAGCCAAATCCGTTTTGGCCCAACCAAAAATAGGCTTAAAACTGTAACAAACTAACGAAATCCCGCATTTTCCTAGATTACGTAATGTTTGAATATAATGATCGATATACAAATCCCGCTCAGGTGTACCAGCTTTAATCGCATCATGAATAGCTATGCTTTCAATTCCTAGTAATTCTAACCCTTCTTTTTCAACGGATTGTTTTAATGTTTGGATTTCTTCTACAGACCAAATATCTCCTGGCAGTTTATTTAATAATGTTCCAACGATTCCAGTAATTCCTGGGATTTGTCGGATATGTTTTAACGGAATGGCATCTCCTTCAGTGCCATACCATCTAAATCCCCATTTCATTGCACTCATCCTTTGCTTCCTCCATTAAAAATCATCCTCATCATCATCAATTTCAGTTGTTATCATGGATATATCCCACGCTTGTACACTCTCTTTTCCTTGTGCTACAACAGCTTGAGCTGCTTCAGCGATAGGTGTCCTCAATATTTGATGATTAATAGCTTCTAAAACCATTGGTAAATTCGTGCCGCTAACGACATAAATATCTTTTTGAGTATTTGGTTCTAATTCATTAATGACTAAAACAGCTTGATTGTATGGACTCGCACTCAGTAAATCAACTAAGACCAGCACACCAGCATTTTGATTCACTGTTTCAATCGCTTTTTTGATTTGCTCACCTAATGCTTGTACATCATCTCCACTATTTAAATTTACTGTTTCAATATTTTCTGTTGCTCCCATGATAACTGTAGCAGCATCTTTTGCTCCATCGCTTAGTGCGCCATGTGTCGCAATCACAATTCCTAGCATACTTGTTCCTCCTGTAATCTTATTGAGGCTATTTAACTGACCTAAAATGGTCTATCTTTCCCTTTGTTTTACAAGTCAAAATTTCCTAATACGTCTTTTAAACTAGTTTTTGTTGCGGCGGGTGTTGCTTGGAAATAAATGTCTTCTACCCCGTAGTTATCGTGCATATCTTTTAATTTTTCAGCATCTTCTTTGTTTAAATAGACTGATTTAGTAACGAATAAATCCTTCTCTGGATTTTTTTGTGCAATTCCACCGATATTTAATTCTTTCATCGGCACCCCGTGTTTTACCAAGTCGTAAATAACCCCAACGGTTTTAGCAATTAAAATACAGTTATACTCTTTGAAATTGTATTCATCCCAATAAAATTTAGCTTTTTCTGGCGTAACAACAATTGTTTTTTGCCCAGTGCGGCTACCCGCACTTTTGTATAAATCCCGCATAAATTTATCTTTTGCCACAATCTCATCCACTACGAAAATTGAATTAACACCACTCTTTTGTGATAATGTCATCATTACCTGTCCATGGATCAAACGCTCATCCACACGTGCTAAATTTACTACACCCATTTTTTTCACGTCCTCTTCTTTTTATAAAATACCAACTGCGGCCAAAACAATTAAAATACCTGTGAGCCACAATAATGCTTGCGTTACTTTTAGACCTTTTTTCGTATAGAACCAATACACCCCCATCACAACTGCTAATGGTAATAGTCCTGGTACAATTTGATCCAAAATCTCTTGAACAACGAATTCACGCCCAGAAAGCTTAAATTGTAATGTTGAAGAAACTTTGACATAGTTTCCAGCCAAAATCCCCATCATAAACAGACCGAGAACAGACAACATTTCAATTGCCTTTTGAATCCCTGCACTTTGCATTAAACCCGTTGCATTTCGACCCATTTTAAAAGATGATCTGGCAAAGAAAACACCTAATAACACTTGATATAAAGCGAATGCGATAAATGGAAATATCGCCCCTAATGCACTTCCTTGTTGTGCCCACGGAACCGCAATGGCGATGAAAATATATTGCACAGTTCCAGAGTCGATCGCATCTCCAATCCCCGCCAAAGCGCCCATCAAACCAGCTTTGGTGTTATACATTAAATCATCTTGCATCATGATTTCGCGTTTTTCATATTCTTCTTTAGCACGTTCTTGTTCCATTGACGCCATCAACCCTGTAATGACACCACCGCCCCAACTTAACTGCGTATTGAAGAAAAGTAGCTGACGCATGTAAGCCGCTTTTAATTGTTCATCATCTTTGTATAGCTTTTTCAAAAGTGGCATCATTGCGTAAAGCAATGATGGTGCCAAATAACGTTCAAATGAATGTGGAATTTCATTGGCAAAATGCCAACGAAGATAAGCTTTTGTTACATCTTTATTTGTAATTTCTTCTGGTGCCAAAGCCGTTGTTTTCGGGACCATTTTTTCTGTTGTTTCCGTCATTTTTAGTTCCTCCTTTTTTCCTAAAATCCGTCATCGTAATCGTCGTCATCATCAAAATCGGCAGATGAATGGTTAGAAACAGCACTTTCTGTCACAACGGATTTGCCTTTTTGAACTTGAACAAAAATTAACGCGATAATAACACCGAAGATTGCATAAGTCACCATCGTGATTTCTAATGATTTAAAGACAATACTCATGAAATAAGCTAGGAAGAAGAAGACCAAGAAGTCTTTACGTCCAATAACATAAACTGTTGTCGCAATCCCGATCGCCGCTAGCCCGCCGCCGACTACTTCTAATACATGAATAACCACTGTTCCTTCTAATGCCTTGATAATATCTGCAATCACTGGTGCACCTAAATAAAGAGCAAAAAACACTAACGGAACGAATAAAATAAATGATGCAATCGTTGGGTACCAGATGATCGAACGCGCAATTTTTTTTGAGTTTAACTCTGCTACTGCTCGGTCAGTATACTTTCCTAAAAATGTATTAATAAAGAAACGGAATTGATACAAATAACTTCCTAAAAGTCCCACAGGTACTGCTACAGCAATCGCCGCTTCTGGTTTTAAGTTTCCTAATAAAGCAACAGGAACTGCGATCGCTGCGGCAATCGATGGTTCCGCCGGCATAGAGCCACCTGGAGAAAACACCCCCATATAGATCATTTGCAGTGCCGCTGTAACAACCATTGCTTTTGGCACATCCCCCATCACTAAACCAGCAACTAATCCAGTCATTAAAGGTGAAAAACGTAACGTTAACGTTGCGCCTCCTCCAAGCCATCTTGACATAATTGCTGCTACCCAAAGCGCCATTATCAAACTTTGTAAAACACTTAAAGTTTCCATAGTTCCTCCTTCTTATCCTTGTTCTCGGATATATTTTTCTAGGTCTTCAATTCCTTGATGCAACGTTTTTTCAGAAATAGCGATCGGAATTAAATGAACCTTTTCTTTTGAATCAATAAATTGAACCATAGCTTGCAAAATATCTGTATCTTCTGGATATAACCCCATTTGTTCTAGCGACATAGGCAAGTGCATGTCTTGATAAAAAGGGATTAAGTCGTCAATTACCGACCACTTTTGTTCTAATGCTAATTGATAAAAAATACCATAGGCGACTTTTTCACCATGTAAGAAATCATGACTGTTTGATAAAAACTTACTCATTGCATCATGCATCGCATGTGCAGCGGCATTTCGGGCGTATTTATCACCTAACCCACCGACTAATCCTGAAACCGCAAAAATGATTTCTGAAAGGTGAACAAATTCTGGCGTTACCTTTCTATTATCCATGGCGTTCAAGGCAGTGACTGAATCACGCATAATAGCTTCCTGACAAAGCTTAGCCGTTGCGCCAGCCAATTCTAAAAACGGTTCGTCTTGTAATTTTTCTTGTCGTAAAATACTTTCTGATTCATACCATTTCGCTAAGGTATCGGCTAATCCTGCAATAAAATAATCGCGAGGCGCATCAATGACCAATCGCGGATCTGTCATTAAAAATGCCGCTTGTCGAAAGAAATGTTCTGTTTTTCCTTCAGCTACACCATTTTCTTTATACATCACTGCTAAAGGTGTCCAAGGAGCACAATTACTCGCCAAAGTTGGGATAACACCAAAATTCAAATCATTAAGATGTGCTGCATAACCGACCAAATCAGCTAATTTACCGCCACCGACACCAATCATAAAGTCGATCTCATGGCTTTTGATCTGATCTGCAATCAACTCTGCCCCATAATAGCTGCATTCACCTGTATAAGAATGATAAAAAAATCGATAACGCTCATCTGACAAAAAAGTTAAAAATGGCTGGGCTTTTTCAAAAGATAGTGAACCATGAACCACTAAAATTCTTTTAGCATGATATTCTTCCAATAATTGCGGGACAGTATCTAATGCTCCTTCATGGTAACGATAAAATTGCGGTCCCACTTTGACTTTTAAATCTGTTAACATCTTCATCCTCCTCTTTTAGCTGACATAACGACTATCTGCTTGAACGGCTCGTTGCGGTAAAACACCTTTTGCAACATCTTCCACATCTCGAACACATTTTTCCCCCATCGCTTGCAAACATTCCATCGTATAAGCTGATGTATGGGGTGTCATTACTACGTTTTCAAAAGAGAGATACGGATGGTTTTTTCGACCAGGTTCTTCTTCTAAAACATCTGTACCAAATCCAGCGATTTTCCCTGAACGCAAACCTTGAATCATTGCTTTTTCATCAATTAATGCACCACGTGCACTGTTCGAGAGATAAACTCCGTCTTTCATTTTTACAATTTCTGTTTCACCGATCATATGGTAGCTTTCGTCTGTTAAATTGGCACATAAACAGATAATATCTGCAGAGGTTAGTAATGTGTCTAAATCAACTTTTTTCGCCCCATAACTTTGTATATACGTTTGCGATTTATAAGGATCATAGGCTAACACTTCACAACGAAAACCATTTCTCAATGCTTCAACCACGCAACTCCCTGTATTACCAATCCCAATAACACCCACTGTTTTATTAAACAATGTTCGACCAACAAATTGGGCTCTTTTTTCCCATTGATCTGCTTTGACGCTGGAATCTGCTGCGACTGTCCGTCGTAAAACAGCTAATAAATTCGTGATATTATTCTCAGCAACAGCATCTCGTTCAACTAATGCTGGAATGATAGAAACAATCGTATTGTGTTTTTTCGCCGCTTCTAAATCAATGTTATTGTAGCCGATGCCATGACGAGAAATTAATAGCAGTTCATCTTTGTATTGGAAAAATTCTGCTGTAAAAAACGGAGTAACACTGGCAATAATCATCGTGTATCCATGCAGCAATTCAGCTAACTCTTTACCACCAATTTCACTGTCTACTATAAAATGTTCAACGACTCCAATTTTTTCTAATCGAGCTAGGTGTTCTGGAAAAATTTCACCAAAACTACTTGAATTCACTATTGCGATTTTCTGTTCTTTTGACATAGTTAGGCTCCTTTACTGACTTTCTACAACCGCATGACCACCAAAGCCTCGACGTAAGGAGGCTACTACCTTGTTAGAAAAATGATTTGTTAACATACTTTCGTTACGAACGAACAACGACAATGCTGTTGTTGGAACAGGCATTTCTAAACGTAATGCTTCTTCGATCATCCATTTCGCTTCCCCATTTGAAGCAACTTTTCCTTCTAAGCTGGCTAATGTTGGATCATCTGAAAAAATATCAGCTGCTAATCCCATCAAACGTGCTTCGATAATTGAGCCGTGGTTCCAAACACTCGCCACCTCATCCAATGCAAATGAATAATCCGAGGCTTCTAACAAGTTAAAGCCTTCACCCATTGCTTGCATCATCGCGTATTCGATGCCATTGTGAACCATTTTTAAGTAGTGTCCTGCTCCTGATTTTCCTGCATAAAGATAGCCATTCTCACAAGCTAAATCTTTAAAAAAAGGTTCCAACACAACCACCGCTTCTTTTTCACCACCAACCATTAAACAGGCTCCTTCACGAGCTCCTTTTAAACCACCAGAAGTGCCGCAATCAATAAAGTAAATGCCTTTTACTTTGGCTTTCTCTGCATTCGATACACTGTCATGAAAATTTGAGTTACCGCTATCTACGATGATATCTCCTACCCCCAACACTTCTGTAAGATCTGCTACCAATTGATTAGTGATCATTCCAGCTGGTGTACTTAAAAATATCACCTTCTTTTTATTAAGCGCTTTCAATAAACTGTCTAAAGAATCTGCTACCGAAAGTCCTTTTTGATTCGCTGTTTCTCTTGCCTCGTTGTTTACATCATAGCCAATTATTTCCCAGCCTTGTGCTTGAACATTCAATGCCATGTTCAACCCCATCTTCCCAAGACCAATAAATCCAATAATCATTTTTTACTCACCTGCCTTTTTGATACCCCCATCATAATAGATAAAAAAAAAAATGTAAATGCATACATTAAATAAAAAATATTTTTTATTTTTTAAAGAAAATTCGCTTTTTACAGGAGGAAAATAACACTGTTTTTTTTGCTGTTTTCATGTGAAAGAAAGGAAACAACGATGCTCAGCTCGAACATTTTTCCTTATTTTCATTTTCTCTCTTCAAGATTTTTTCAAGGCTTTATAAATTTTTCAGAAAAAAGATTGTTTATTTTTTTACCCCTTTTTTTAAGACTTTATTTTTTTTAGACGAGATGAGAAATTGTAATTCTAATTTTTTTTCTCTATAATAAGTCTATGCTAATCATAAAAAGGCATTCATTTTGTAAAAAAGGTTGAAAGATTGGAGGAACTTCCTTATGAAAAATCATTACCTTGACCAGCGAATTCGGATAAAACGACCAAGTTTAAGTATTACAGAAAAAAAAATTTCAGAGTATCTTGTTCAATCAGAAGCATTATTGACTCAGATGACGTTAGAAAATCTAGCGAATGAAATCGGTGTTTCTCAATCTTCCGTTTATCAATTCGTTAAAAACATTGGCTATTCTGGTTTTCAGGAATTTAAGATTGATATTGCTCGAAATTCCAATTATCAACCGACCTTTCAGAACATCAATTCCGTCAATGGCGCAGATGATATTTTACCAGATGATAATAGTATCGATATTGCCAAAAAGGTCTTACAAGCCAATATATATTCATTAAGTAATGCCACGCAGTTTTTAACGAAAGAGTTATTGGACAATGTTTTGGCACTAATGTATTCTGCGAAAACCTTACACTTTTTTGGACAAGGTGGCTCTTCTATTGTTGCTTTTGACAGTTTTCATAAGTTTATTCGCACCAAATATCGGTGTAATTATATCTTTGACTATCATATGCAGTTAAGCTTTGTTACTAAGCTGACTAGTGAAGATTGTGTGTTTATTTTTTCTCACTCTGGCAAGACAAAGGAATCCATTAACCTAGCTCGGCAGGTAAAAAAAACCGAGGCAAAACTTATCACTTTAACCGGCAACAGTGGTTCAGAATTAGCTGGATTATCAGATGAAGCTATTATCGTTGTAACGGAAGAAGGACTATTTCGTGCTGAATCATTAGCTTCTAGAATCAGTTATTTAACCGTTATGGATATCCTATACACCAATATTATGTATCATAATTTTGATCAAAATGCCGATTCTTTAAAAAAGATTCGCTACAATATTAGTACTACGTAGAGATCTACGCATTGATTATCACTATATATCCTTCAAAAATAAAAAAAAACACATTTTTCATAAAAAATTGACACTCGATATTCGAGCATAAAATTTCAATGAGGATGTGTTTTTTTTATTTTTCTTCAACAACTCTAACGATCTCCCATATTCTTTTGATTATATAATCATTGTTACTCTATAATATACTTTTGGGAGGTTGAAGTTGAAAATGTTTCATTTAATCAGTTTAATAATGGTCATTTGGTTCCTTGTAGCACTGTCTGCATTTTTCATTCGTATAAGAGCGTTTTTTATTGCATCATACGATCATATAAAAGAAAAGAATTTAAAAAAACTTAGTAACAAACTGTTTTTATGGTTAGTTATTTCTATGTTTGTATTATTAGTTGCTTCAGCATATCTTTTATAGCGTTAATTTCAAGTAAAAATCGTATTTACTAATCCGATCAACATTCCTGTTACAGGTACTAAAACCCAAATCCATGAACTCCAGTCCGCTTTGTTTTCTTCCTTCATCGTTGCTAAACGTAATCTTAAATTTTCGTTTTCTACTTTTAATGCTTCGATTTTTTCATTTTGATTTGTCATATTTATTCGCTCCTAAATTAGTTGATAAGCTTATTATGACGGATTCAGCTCCAGACAAATAGAAGCTTTTGTCAGGAATCAACATGACAATTGTCATGTTTTTAGGCTAGGACATAACGCTACAAGTCACATTCTCATTTAACTAAATTATTTCACCAGTGATAACTTTTAAATTCATCAATAAAGAGGACATTACATCCAATTCTCTTTGATCTACTTCCGCATATTTTTGATTCATGATTTTTTCTCTTTCTTTTTTGACAAGTTGGTACATTAGAGTTAGTTCTTCCGAGGTTAAATTTGATAAATAAACGTGATTTGGCTCTGAATAAGCAAAAGCTTCGATTTCAAAGGTTTCTGGATTTCTTTTCAGACTTGTCCGAATTTGAAATCCATTTGAAAAAGTGATCATCTCTACATACAGATATTCAGAAAAAGTAATGGGTCTCCGTTCATAAACCGTCGTTTTCCCTCCGAATATTTCTAGTATATTTTCAAGAAAGTTAGATAATGCTGTTCCAATATTTAATTGTTTTGAAAAAGTTTTTGATAGTAATAATTTTTCTTGTGTCATCATTTTTACCTCTCACTTCTTATTACTCCTATTATAATCATACTTTTTTTCAAAACAAAGCGAAACGATATTATGTTTTTTTTAAATTTAGTAAAAAGAAGAACATCTCGGCCTTCCGCTAAGATGTTCTTCTTTTCAATTTATTCTTCTGTTGTTGTATCTGTATCTAGCGTCTCAGTTTCAATCACTGTTGTTTCCACACTTTCAACTTCTTCAACGATTTCGTCTGGTTCTGGCTCAACAACGGCCATCGTTACAACTTTTGCATCATCTTCCATTCTCATCAAACGAACACCTAATGTGGCACGTCCTGTTTGAGAAACTGAATCGACATTGAAACGAATAATTACACCTTTATTGGTGATCACTAGAATATCTTCATCACCACGAACGGTAGTAAGTCCTGCTAGTGGTCCGTTTTTCGCTGTAATGTTAGCTGTCTTGATTCCTTTACCGCCACGGCCCTTCACAGGGTACTCAGAGGCTTTTGTCCGCTTACCGTAACCATTTTCCGTCAACACCAGTACTTCCGTGTCAGCGTCCAATAAAGAGGCTCCTACGACGTAGTCATCTTCTCTTAGACGAATACCACGCACACCTGATGCTGTACGGCCCATATCACGAACCGCTGTTTCAGCAAATGTCACAGAATAACCGTTATGCGTTCCGATGATCATGTTTTGTTCACCATTGGTTAAGACAACATTGACTAGCTCATCATCTTCTTTTAGACCAATCGCAATCAAACCATTACTTCTAATGTTAGAGAATGCCTTAACTGCTGTACGTTTAACGGTACCTTTACGAGTCGTAAAGAATAGATAATGTCCTTCTTCTGCTTGTCCTTCAACAGCGATGATCGCTTGGATCTTCTCACTAGAGTCGATCCCTAGCATGTTGATCACTGGAATTCCTTTAGCCGTTCTACCATATTCAGGAATCTCATATCCTTTAGCACGGTAAACTTTCCCGTTATTCGTAAAGAATAATAACGTATCATGGGTTGAACAAGAAACAAGGTTTTTCACGAAATCATCATCATGAACACCCATTCCTTGAACACCACGACCACCACGGCGTTGTGCTCTAAATTCACTATTCGCCATACGCTTGATATAGCCATTGTTTGTTAGTGTGATAACAACTTCAGCTTCTTCGATCAAGTCTTCATCTTCTAGACTTAGAACTTCACCGACTAATAATTCTGTACGACGAGCATCACCATATTTATCATGAATCTCACCAAGTTCTGTTTTGATGATCTCAATAACACGTTCTGGACGCGCTAAAATATCATTCAAATCAGCAATTAATTTCAATAATTCTTGGTACTCATTTTCGATCTTATCGCGTTCCAAACCTGTTAAACGGCGTAAACGCATATCTAAAATCGCTTGTGCTTGACGATCAGAAAATTCAAAACGTTCGATTAAAGCGGCTTTTGCTTCATCATCTGCTTTTGAATTTCGGATAATTGCGATGATCTCATCAATGTGATCTAAAGCAATTCTCAAACCTTCTAAGATATGAGCACGTGCTTCAGCTTTTTTCTTATCAAATTCTGTACGACGTGTAATGACTTCTTTTTGGTGTTCTATATAATTTTCAAGAATTTCTTTCAAGCTTAGAATTTTAGGAATTCCTTTTTCGATTGCCAACATATTAAACCCAAAAGAAGTTTGTAATGCCGTCATCTTATACAGATTATTCAAGATAACAGAAGCACTCACATCACGACGAACATCGATAACGATACGCATTCCTTCACGAGAGGATTCATCTCGTAAATCAGTGATTCCTTCGATTCTTTTTTCACGATGTAATTCTGAAATCCGTTCAATCAAGCGCGCTTTGTTGACCATGTATGGCAGCTCTGAAACTAGAATACGTTCTTTGCCGTTTGGCATATCAACGATCTCAACTTTTGCACGAATCGTGATCGAACCTCGACCTGTTTCATAGGCACGGCGGATACCTGATTTACCCATAACTAAACCACCCGTAGGGAAATCTGGTCCAGGTAATACTTCCATTAATTCATTCGTTGTTGCTTCTGGATTTTCCATCAACAAACTTGCAGCTTCAATAACTTCTGCTAAATTATGAGGCGGAATATTGGTTGCCATCCCTACAGCGATCCCTGTTGTTCCATTCACCAAAAGGTTAGGAAAACGTGCTGGTAGTACATCTGGCTCTTGTTCTGAGTCATCATAGTTTCCATGAAAATCAACTGTATTTTTATTGATATCACGTAGCATCTCCAGCGCAATCTTACTCATTCTCGCTTCGGTATAACGCATGGCAGCGGCACCGTCGCCGTCGACAGAACCGAAGTTTCCGTGTCCATCAACGAGCATACTGCGGTAACTAAATGGTTGAGCCATCCGTACCATTGCTTCATAAATAGATGAATCACCATGTGGATGATACTTACCCATAACATCCCCAACGATACGAGCGGATTTTTTATGCGGTTTATCAGGTGTTACACCTAACTCATTCATCCCATATAAAATACGACGATGAACTGGTTTTAACCCATCACGAACATCCGGTAACGCACGCGCCACAATAACGCTCATCGCATAATCAATGAAGGATTCTTTCATTTCACTGGTCAGATTGACGTCTTGAATGTTCTCTTTCATTTCTTCACTCATGAATTTTGCTCCTTCTTCATTAAATATCTAGATTTTTCACGTAATGGGCATTTTCTTCAATAAATGCTCGGCGTGGTTCAACACGGTCTCCCATCAACATTTCAAAAATTTGATCGGCTTCGATTGCATCATCAACACTGACACGTGACATCAAACGTTTTTCAGGATCCATGGTTGTTTCCCATAATTGATGATCATCCATCTCTCCAAGACCTTTATAACGTTGAACACTTGGTTTTGGACTAGCTGGTAGGCTCTCTAAAACTTGAGCGAGTTCTTCCTCAGCATTCTTCCCTGGTTGAACGTATGTGATATTTTTTCCTTGTTTGACCCCATATAAAGGTGGTTGAGCGATATAGACGTATCCCGCTTCAACAACTGGACGCATGAAACGATAGAACAATGTCAATAACAGCGTACGAATATGTGCACCATCGACATCGGCATCGGTCATGATCACTAGTTTGTGGTAACGAGCTTTTGATACATCAAAATCAGCCCCAAAACCTGTTCCCATCGCTGTAAATAATGAACGGATTTCTTCATTCGCTAAAATTTTATCCATGCTAGCTTTTTCAACATTCAAGATTTTCCCACGAATTGGTAAAATCGCTTGAAATTCACGGCTACGGCCTTGTTTTGCTGATCCACCGGCCGAATCTCCTTCGACGATAAAGATTTCGCATTTTTCAGGATCTTTACTTGAACAATCGGCTAATTTACCTGGTAAATTACTGATTTCAAGTGCACCTTTACGACGAGTTACTTCACGTGCTCGTTTAGCAGCCATACGGGCTTTTGAAGCCAATAGACCTTTTTCTACGATTTGTTTCCCAACAGTTGGGTTTTCCATCAAGAATTTATTGAAATACTCAGAGAATAAACGGTCTGTAACCGTACGAACTTCTGAATTTCCTAGTTTTGTTTTAGTTTGTCCTTCAAATTGAGGTTCTGGATGCTTGATAGAAATAACAGCTGTTAATCCTTCACGAACATCTTCCCCTGTTAGGTTTTCGTCATTTTCTTTCATGATCTTTTGTTTACGAGCATAATCATTGATGACACGCGTCAATGACGTTTTAAAACCTGATTCATGTGTTCCGCCTTCATACGTATGGATGTTGTTGGCGAAACTTAGTAAGTTAGTATGGTAACCATCTGTATATTGCATCGATACTTCAACGATGATGTCTTGTTGTTCTCCTTCAATGAAAACAGGTTCAGGGAACAGCACATCTTTATTCGCGTTCAAGTGTTCCACGTAACTCTTGATCCCGCCTTCATAGTGATATTCTTTCAAGACAGGTTTTTCTTCACGTTTATCTTCAATAGAGATTTTTAATCCTTTATTCAAGAACGCTAATTCTCTTACACGTGTTGCTAATTTATCAAAATTAAAAATCGTTGTTTCTGTAAAAATTTCTGGATCTGGAACAAAGTGAACCGTTGTACCATGACGGTCTGTATCGCCAATCACTTTTAGATCATCTTTGACGGCACCTTGATGGAACTCTTGGAAGTAAATTTTTCCTTCTTTGTAGACTTTTACATCTAATGTTGTTGATAAAGCATTAACAACAGAAGAACCTACCCCGTGAAGTCCTCCGGAAACTTTATATCCGCCACCGCCGAATTTTCCTCCGGCATGTAGAACGGTGAATACTGTTTCTACAGCTGGTCTCCCTGTTTTAGCTTGGATACCGACTGGGATTCCACGACCATCATCGACAACAGTGATGCTGTTATCTTCTTCAATAATTACTTGGATACTTGACGCAAAGCCTGCCAAAGCCTCATCGATCGAATTATCAACGATCTCCCAAACTAAGTGATGCAAACCTTCTGAACTCGTCGATCCTATGTACATACCAGGACGTTTACGAACCGCTTCAAGACCTTCTAATACCTGAATCTGACTGGCATCATATTCTTGTGCACGTTCTTTCATGTTTTTTTCTTCTTCTGTCATATAGATGCTTCCCTCTCTATCTCTCCCTGATGAACATGAAATATATCTGGTTCAACAGTTAATTTATTGTTTAAATGATCCAAACTTGTTGTTGTTAAAAAAGTCTGAACCTTTCCTTCAATCGTTTCTAGCAGGTGCAATTGTCGTTCATTATCTAACTCACTCATGACATCATCTAATAACAACACAGGATATTCTCCTGTTTCTGAATACATTAAATCAATTTCCGCAAGCTTCACGCTAAGAGCTGTGGTTCTTTGTTGACCTTGTGAACCATATGTTTGAACGTTTTGTCCATTTACATTAAAAATCAGGTCGTCTCGATGAGGACCTAAAAAAGTATTTGCTTTGAACAATTCACGTTTCCGGTTGTCAAGAAGGCTCTGCAGCAGTTGCTTTTGGATCTCTTCCAGTGAAAAATTTTCTTTGTCTAATGGGATACTTGAAAAATAATCGATCGCTAATTCTTCTTTTTCATGGCTGATTTTCTTGTGCAGTAAGTTCGCCCAGTGCTCTAATTTTTGAATAAATTCGAGACGAGCAAACAAGACTTTACCGCCAAATTCTGCCAATTGTTCTGTCAAAATATCTAGATAAACAAGATCCGACTGTTTTTTTTCCGCCAGCTGTTTTAAATATTGGTTACGCTGTTTTAAGACAGACTGATATTGAACCAAATCATATAGGTAAATTGGATTGACTTGGCCTAATTCCATGTCGATAAACTTACGACGTAATTGTGGTGAGCCTTTGACTAGCGATAAATCTTCTGGCGCAAATAAGATGACATTCAGCTGACCAATGTATGAACTCAAACGCTTTTGTTCAATGTGATTGACTTTTGTCTTACGGCCTTTGTTGGAAATAATGATTTCAAGCGGCACCGTTCCCGTCTTTTTTTCAATGACACCACTGACCCTTGCTGAATCTGAATCCCAATGAACTAGTTCTTTTTCATTACTGGTTCGGTGACTGCGGGTCATTGCTAAAACATAAATACTTTCCAAAAGATTCGTCTTGCCTTGCGCGTTTTCTCCAAGAAAAATATTTAATGTTTTAGGAAAATCTAAGCTCAGCCCATCATAATTACGATAATGCTGCACCTCGATTTTATTCAGTCTCATCGACTGCCTCGCCTTTTTTAACCATAAAAAAAGTACCTTCTTCAGGTATCTCGAGCATCATTCCAGCATACAATTTTCTGCCGCGGCGATTCTCTAATTCCCCATCTACGAAAACACTATTTTCAGCTAAGTACCACTTTGCAGCACCGCCGCTACTGATAACATCGACTTCTTTTAAGACCTGACCAAGTGTCATATAATCAGTTTCTAAAACAATCGTCTTTTTCAAAATGCATCCCTCTTTTTTGTTTTCACTTTTACTTTAATATTATACTCTTTTTTACGTCAAAAAACAAATTTATCCGTCTAATTTTCTTTCTAAGCAATTTTGAATGCAATCGACAAAAAATATTCTAACGATTAAAAAAGGCTTAAAATGCATTTTAAGGAGAAATTTGTAAGTTAGGTCTCTTGAAATTTTTTTTCAGTAATTTTCATTTTGCTTATCATAAATAATAGTTATATGCGAAAATCATCTGAATAAAGAATTGACTTATACAGCTCGACGATATACAATCAAAATGTACAGTTCAACTGTATAAAAATAACGATATAAAGGTGTACGATAAATGGATATTAAGAAAATCTTGCCTCTAACAGAAACAACTTTTTATATTATGCTGTCACTGATTGAACCTTCACATGGATATGCCATCATGCAAAAAGTCGAAGAAATAAGTAATGGTCGGGTACGTATTGCGGCAGGCACAATGTATGGTGCAACAGAAAATTTATTAAAACAAAAGTTGATTTGTGAGGTCCCTGGAGAAGATAAGCGGCGGCGGGTATATCAATTAACAAATACTGGTAAAGATGTTTTAAAACTTGAAGTGAAACGACTAAAAGAATTAGCAGCACTTGCTGATCAATTATTATAGGATAGGAGGACCAAATGAAAAAATTCAAATTATTTATTGATATAAAAAATGAAGAACACTACTTAAATAAAATGGCAAATGAAGGCTGGGCACTAGTAAAATATAATGCATGGGGAATCTATACATTTGAAAAGACAGCCTCAAAAGTTCTGAATTATAGAATTGATTATCAACTATTCAAAAAGAAGGCTGATTATATGGCTTATCTAACCTTATTTGAAGATAGTGGTTGGCAGCATATCAGCGGCACTAAACATAGCGGTTTTCAATTTTTTTTACCGTTGAATAGTGAAAATCAAGAGCTAGATATATTTTCAGATACTTCATCAAGTAATGAACGCTATAAGCGTTTATACAATCAAGCGATGTTATGGATGGGACTAATGATTGTATACTTTTTTATCGTTCAGCCTTCTTTTGAAAATATTTCTTCTTGGTATTTAACCCCAAGTCTTTGGGAATATACTGGCCTACAACTATTTGGAATGATTTTTATGCAAACATTCTTTTTGTTACTACAAATAATGCCAATGATGTTTTTTATGTTTGCCGCTATATACTATATGATGATGGGAATCAAAACAAAAAAACTTATCAAGAAATATGAGAATGGATAATTATTCTTATCCAGATATTAACTCCAAAAAAAGAGTGTATGAGAAACTGAGTTTCAGTTTTTCATACACTCTTTTTTCTTAATTTGTACGAACTGGTGTAATCAATTGAATAAAATCTAAATCTGTTTCTGTCGGTTCTAATGTAAATGGACGGATTGCAGAAATAAACTTAACGGTAATACTCATATCGCCAAAAGCACGCAATGCATCTTTCATATAATCTGGATTGAAAGAAATTTCTAATGGGTCACCCGTTACTTTTTCGTAATTCAGAGGTTCTTCTACTTTACCGATTTCTGGAGAGTTTCCGTAAAGAACAACAGAATCAGAAGCAATGGCTAAACGAACGATATTATTGCGGCCTTCATGTGACAACAAAGAGGCGCGATCGATAGCTGATAATAATTCTGGTACATAAAAATCAATTTCTGTATTAAAGCTTGTCGGAATCAAACGATTTGTATCAGGATAATTTCCTTCTAACAAGCGAGAATAGAAATACATATTTTGAGTTTTGAACAGTACTTGGTTTTCCATGATGCTGATTTCGACCATTTCTTCTTCATTCGTGAATGAACGAGAAAGTTCAGTCAAACTTTTTCCTGGAATGACAATATTGAAATTTTCAGCTGCTTGTTCGATAGGGATGATTCGTTGACTCAAACGATGTGAATCTGTCGCAACAGCTAATAATTTTTGATCTTCTAATATAAAGTGAACACCAGTCAAAATTGGACGACTTTCATGAAGAGAAACAGCAAATCCTGTTTCATTGATAATTTTTGTCAACAGGTGAACAGGTAATTGAATTTGATTTTTGGCATCGATCACAGGAAGGTGTGGATAATTATCTGCATCCAAGCCATTAACAGTAAAGTCAGCTTTTCCTGAGGTAATCGCTACTTGATTATTCTCTAGTACTTCAAGTGTAAACATTTCTTCAGGTAATTTACGAATGATTTCACCAAAGAAGCGAGCTTGTAAAACGATACTTCCTGTAGATTCAATCGTCATTTGAGCTTTTTCATCTTCTTTACTTAGAAAACTTTCAATAGAGATGTCTGCATTACTACCTGTTAAGGATAAACCTTCATCAGTCAAAACGATTTTTACACCTGTTAAAATAGGGATAGTCGTTTTAGAAGAAATGGCTCTTTGAACAGTTTGTAATTCTTGTAAGAATGTATTTCTTTTTACAGTTAATTTCATAATGATTGAACTCCTTTTTAATTGATTTTAAAAGCATTAATTTTGCTAAGACAGTTTTGTATTTATATATAAATAAATAATAAAAGTAGTAGGGCTTGTTAATTCTGTGGAAAAGTCTAGAAACGAAATGAAACAGGAGTTTTCCACCTGTGTATAACTTGTGGAAAACTTTTTCCTTTTTCTCTTTTTTATCCACAGGTCAGGAATTAAGCAAGTTTTTGATTTCTCCAACTTCTTTTTGAATTGTCGGATCTTTTTCCATTAATTGTTGAATTTTTTCGTGAGCATGGATGACCGTGGTATGATCTTTTCCGCCGAACTCTGCCCCGATTTTTGGTAGAGAGTTATCTGTCATCTCTCTGGAAAGGTACATCGAGATTTGTCTAGGAACAACAATGGATTTTACGCGTTTTTTGCCTTTTAAATCTTTTAATTGGATATGGTAATACTTTGCCACTTCTTCTTGGATTTGTAAAATCGATAGGTGATTTTGACTGCCGACAGATTTTAAGGATTTCAAAGCATCTGCTGCTAAACTTGTTGTAATATCTTCACCATTGATTGTGGCAAATGCTTGAACTCGGACTAATGCACCTTCTAGTTCCCGAATGTTGGAATCGATTTGGCCTGCAATGTAACTAAGGGTATCATCAGGAATCTCCAGACGTTCTGCATCAGCTTTTTTCCGTAAAATGGCGATTCTCGTCTCTAAGTCAGGTGGTGTGATATCAACAGATAAGCCCCAAGCAAAACGAGAAACCAAACGCTCAGGAAGTTTGGGAATATCGTTAGGTGGCCGATCACTTGTTAGTACGATCTGTTTATTTTCATTATACAAATCATTAAACGTATGGAAAAATTCTTCTAATGTTGCTTCTTTCTCTGCTAAAAATTGAATATCATCGACTAACAGCAAATCAACATTTCGGTATTCTTTTCGGAACTGTTCTGAATTTTTTGTTTGGATCGAATTGATAAATTCATTTGTAAATGTTTCGCTGCTGACGTATTTTACTTTAGCGTCTGGTCGATTTTGCAGCATTTGATGACCGATTGCATGCATCAAATGGGTTTTTCCTAAACCAACACCACCATAAAAGAATAATGGATTGTAAATTGAGCCTGGATCTTCCGCCACAACTAAAGCTGCAGCATGTGCCATTTGATTTCCTTTTCCGATAACAAACGTATCAAAAGAATACTTTGGATTCAATAAAGCTTTCTTGCCATGTTCTGCAATTTTTTCTTGCGTTACAGGGGCTTTTTTTTCTTCTTGAACAGGCATTGTCTCGGTTTCACCAGTAACAACAAAATGAGGCATCACTTCAGCACCAGTCAATTTAAAGCCGGTCTCAACGATTTTAGCGGCTAAATTCTTTTCCCAATAGTCTTTATGAACAGCAGAAGGAACTTCTAACCATAATTGGTTATTCTCCAACTTTAGCGGTTGCGTTGTTTTTATCCAAGCATCAAAACTTGGCGCAGACAAAACAGATTGGTAAGTATCTTCTAGATCTTTCCAGAAACTTTCCATATCGGGCATATGGTGACCTCCTTAGTTTAAAAGCGGAACAAGCCGGCTGATCTCTGACAGAAAAATAGGAAAATATGATGAAGGTCCTTTTTACCTGGGTCATATTTTTAGCTTTTTTCAGAAGCGCTGGCTTGTGCAGCTAGATAAAATTTGTCTATATAAAAAAGCAGAGCAAATATAAATAGATAAGCAAATAGAATTTTAGCATTTTTTCGGAACTTTTTCCACAGGCAAATTGTGAATTGTGGAAAAAAAATTCACAGAAGGTTATAAACTTATCCACACAGAAGAAATAAACGGTGGATTTCTCATAGTTATTTTATTTATCCACAACATATTCTGTAAAACAAAGCTAATGAATTCAAGCTTTTTAAAAAGTTATACACAACAAAAAAACGAAGTGTGCATAACTTTTTAACAACCTGTTTTTTTGTGCATAAGTGTGGAGGAAACTAAAAATAGAATGAGATCGTTGAAAAAACTATCCACAAGTTATCCCTAAACTTTTTCGTTTTGTGGATAACTTATTTAGATGGAGGGAAAAATTAATTCCTGAAAATTTATTGACAAATCTACCCAATACTAGTTATACTATCAAAGTATGTCTATGTATTGATGGATAGTTACAATTTCAGGAGGTGGAACAAGAGATGAAAAGAACGTATCAACCAAACAAACGCAAACGTCAAAAAGTTCACGGTTTCCGTAAACGCATGAGCACAAAAAATGGTCGCAACGTATTAGCGAGCAGACGTCGTAAAGGCAGAAAAGTTATTTCAGCATAATCTATGTTGATTTTAAATAACGAATCAAGTTTAAACTAAGAACCCTTTATTATCTTCACAAAGTATCTGTGGACATAATAAAGGGTTCTTTGCTTTCTCTCATGAACTTGTTGCACACAAAAGTATAAGTTGATTAAAAAGAAACGTGATGATCTATTCAATCATGACTTTTGAATACGTCTATTTCATAAGAAAAAAAGTGAAAAAAAATCAAAAAAATGATAATATATGAAATTAGGGTCATTATCACCAAAATCTCTGGACATTTTCCCTGAAATTTGGAAAATTTTGACTGAGATATGCTATTATTGTAGAGTGAGCAAAAAAGAAAGACAGAAAGAAACAAAGGGATGCATATGAAGAAATCCTATAGAGTAAAAAAAGAAAAAGAATTTCAGGCAGTGTTTCAACACAAACAGTCTTGTGCGAATCGAAGATTTGTCGTCTACGTGTTGGAAAAGCCAGAACAAAAGCATTTTCGGGTAGGGATATCCGTAGGGAAAAAAATTGGGAATGCGGTTGTCAGAAATGCTGTAAAACGTAAAGTTCGTACATCGATCTACCAATTAAAAGAATCGATCGATCCATCTTGTGATTTTATTATTATCGCGAGACCCGGCGTCGACAAGTTGACATCGGAAGAAATTCACAGCAACGTGACGCATGTTTTAAAACTTGCAAAAATTTTGAAATAAGAGAGGAACAGTTTTGTGAAGAAGTATAAACGCCTATTATTGATGGCAGGCTTAGTTACACTTGTTTTTGTGTTGTCTGCCTGTGGAACAGCCCCGATTAATGAAAGTAGTACAGGAATTTGGGATCGCTATATTGTCTATTATTTCGCTGAGGCGATCAAATTCTTATCCATTTCAGCAAATACTGGTATCGGGATCATTCTGTTTACATTAGTGATTCGAATCATTTTATTACCATTAATGCATTTCCAAACGAAAAGCATGCGTAAGACCCAAGAATTACAACCAAAATTAAAAGCGCTACAAAAACAATATTCATCAAAAGATCCAGAAACACAACGTTTATTCCGTGAAGAACAACAAAAATTATATGCCGAAAATAATGTAAACCCATATGCTGGTTGTTTACCATTATTGATTCAAATGCCGATTATGATGGCACTATATCAATCGATTTCTCGTGTACCTGAATTGAAGCAAGGAAGTTTTATGTGGCTGAATTTAGGTCAACCCGATCCGTATCTAATTCTACCGATTCTTGCAGCTGTGTTTACATTTGCCAGCAGTTATTTAACAAGTATGAGTCAGATCGAATCAAATGCGTCATTGAAAATCATGAACTTTGTAATGCCAGTTATGATTTTTGTTATGGGGATGAGCTTAGCCAGCGGGTTATCACTTTATTGGGTGGTTTCTAACGCTTTCCAAGTGGGTCAAACATTATTGATCAATAATCCATTCAAAATCCGTAAAGAGCGTGCTGAAGCAGAACGACAAGTGAAAGAACGCGAACGAGCATTGAAGAAAGCAATGAATCCTAAGAAAAAAAATAAGAAAAAATAAAAGGAGGTTTTCCAGATGCCGGTATATGAGGGAAACACAATTGAAGAAGCAACAACTAAGGGCTTAAACGCACTGAATTTATCAAAAGAAGAAGTAGAGATCAGCGTGATCACAGACGCTAAGAAAGGTTTCTTAGGTTTTGGTAAAAAACTTGCTCAAGTATCGATTGAACCTACTGTTAGTGAACAAATTTCAGAAGCAGTTGCAGAGACAGTCGAAGATATTATTGTGACAGATGAGGAAGTTAAAGTAGAAACAGCTGTTGAAGAATTGTTAGCAGCTAAAACATCAGATTCTGATTCCTCACAGCCCAAAGTCTTGGAAAACTTAAATGATGAAGAAGCAATCACTGAATTAGCAATGTATTTAACAACCATTTCAAAAGAGTTGAATGCGCCGGCTTTAGTCCGCTTAGAACGTAAAGATGGGTTGTTGGTTTTCCATTTAGATACAGATAAACAAGGGATTTTGATTGGAAAACATGGAAAAGTCCTAAACGCTCTGCAATATTTAGCACAAGTTTTTGTCCATCGTGTTGCAGAAAATAAATTGTCAGTCGTGGTAAATGTTGGCGATTATCGCGAAAAACGTCAAGCAATCTTACAACGTTTAGCAGAAAGAACGGCAGAAAAAGTCAAACAAACTGGTCGTCCAGTCTTTCTGGAACCAATGCCAGCATTTGAAAGAAAACAAATTCACTTTACCTTGAGTAAAGATGATCACATCAAGACACATTCAGAAGGCGATGAACCGTATCGCTACTTAGTGGTTGAACCTGCGAAAAAGCATTATTAAGCAATAAAAATGACCCTTTAAAAGCAATTTTTTAAAGGGTCATTTTTTATTTAAATCAAGTAACGTCATAAAAAATACATTGACAAATACTGTTAAACAAAGTATATTTTAAACGAAATCATTCTTATCAACGTACAAAATACGATGATAAAGTAGTCGAAGCATTCGTGCTTCTTCCAGCCTGGTTCTTTTAGAATCAGGTTTTTTTATTTAGCCAATATTGGTTTGTGTAAATTGTACGACTGTACCATAAGCAAATATTTCCACGACCCATTTCCCTTGGTACTCCACATATTTTTCTTCAAAATGGCAGTTGATCACAGCATCTGCTTCATACTCAAATGCGATCACTTTTAGTTGACGATACACGCCACTGAAGACATCATTTGGATTGACATCGGGTGAAAATAAATCGGTCTCAATTCGATCTGTCGCAAAAACAATATCTCGAACGATATACTTTCTACTAACGTTTCCTGTAGATAATGTGATTCCATTTAAACGATTTTCTAATTCTTGTTCATTGAATTCGTCTTTTTTTGTTCGTTTCATCATAGGAACCTCCTCGCCTTATATAAGTTTATTTTAAAGATAAAAAGAAAGAAATGCAAAGTTAACGAACACTTTTAGTAAATAAACAATCTTGCGAAAAATATAAAAATATGCTATTCTATTTCAAGAAATTAATAGGAATTGATGCAGTGAAAGTGCTAGATCCAACCTGAAAAAATAGGGGTGGAGTGGGCGCTTTTTTTGTAGACAAAATTAGATGTATACATAGTTTTAAAGAAGATAAGAGTCGTTTAACATAATAATTATTACGCGAAAAACAGCTCAATTCATTAATGAAAGGAAGTCAATCATGCAACAAATAACATTAGAATTCGATACGATCGCCGCAATTTCAACGCCTCCTGGTGAAGGAGCCATAAGCATTGTCCGTTTAAGTGGTGATGAAGCGATCACTATTGCAAATAAAGTGTATCGTTCAGGGAGTAAACAGTTGAACGATGTACCTACTCACACGATCCATTATGGTCATATTCTTGATCCTAAAGATGATAGCTTGTTAGATGAAGTGATGGTTTCTGTGATGCGGGCACCAAAAACATTTACCAGAGAAGATGTTGTTGAAATCAACTGTCACGGCGGAATTGTCGTTGTTAATCAATTATTGCAGCTATTGTTAAGAGAAGGTGCACGTTTGGCCGAACCTGGTGAATTTACGAAGCGAGCGTTTCTAAATGGGCGAATGGATTTATCTCAAGCAGAAGCTGTGATGGATTTGATCCGAGCGAAAACGGATCGAGCAATGCATGTTGCATTGGATCAATTAGATGGAAATCTATCTTCCTTGATTCGCTCATTAAGACAAGAAATTTTAGAAACATTAGCGCAAGTAGAAGTAAATATCGATTATCCTGAATACGATGATGTAGAAGAGTTAACGACGAAATTACTACTTGAAAAAGCTGGTTTCGTCAAAGCTCAGATCGAAGGATTATTGACAACAGCGAAACAAGGAAAAATTTTACGTGAAGGTCTAAGCACAGCCATTATTGGACGCCCAAACGTTGGGAAATCGAGCTTATTGAATCATTTATTACGGGAAGAAAAAGCCATTGTAACGGATATTGCTGGAACGACACGCGATGTCATCGAAGAATACGTCAATGTCCGCGGTGTGCCGTTGAAATTGATTGACACAGCTGGTATTAGAGAAACAGAAGATATCGTAGAACGAATCGGTGTTGAACGTAGTCGTAAAGCGTTAGCTGAATCTGATTTGATTTTACTGGTCCTTAACCAGAATGAGCCGCTAAGTGAGGAAGATCGTCAATTATTAACTGCTACAGAAGGGCTAAAACGTGTGATCTTACTCAATAAAATGGACTTACCTTCTCAATTAGACCGAGAAGAATTAAAGCAACTTGTTAAGGATGAAGAAATTTTACCAGTTTCCGTTTTGTCCAATACAGGGATGGAACAATTAGAATTAAAAATCGCTGATTTATTTTTCGGCGGACAAACAGGGGAAAAAGATGCCACATATGTCTCCAATACCCGCCATATCGCCTTACTAGATCAAGCAGCAATAGCGCTAGATGAAGTCATTCGCGGAATCGAAGCTGGCATGCCAGTGGATTTAGTCCAAATGGATATGACTCGCTGCTGGGACTTTTTAGGTGAAATCGTCGGTGATAGTGTTCAAGACGAACTGATCACCCAATTATTCAGCCAATTTTGTTTAGGAAAATAGAGAGGAAGAGTCGATGAATCAATTTAAAGCAGAATCGTATGACGTAATCGTAGTCGGAGCAGGCCACGCAGGCTCAGAAGCCGCCTTAGCATCCGCTCGTATGGGCAGCAAAACACTGCTCCTAACCATTAATCTAGATATGGTGGCCTTTATGCCGTGTAACCCATCTGTGGGAGGTCCAGCCAAAGGCGTCGTGGTGCGGGAAATCGATGCACTTGGCGGGGAAATGGGTCATAATATAGACAAAACATACATCCAAATGCGGATGCTAAACACAGGAAAAGGTCCGGCCGTTCGCGCGTTGCGCGCCCAAGCGGACAAACATGCTTACGCTACTGAAATGAAACACACGATCGAACGCACTGACAACTTATCATTACGCCAAGGAATCGTGGAACGTTTGATTGTAGAAGATGGTATTTGCCAAGGCGTTGTGACAACAACAGGTGCACAATATCAGAGTAAAGCGGTAATCATTACAGCCGGAACAGCACTTCGAGGAGAAATCATCATCGGTGAGTTAAAATATTCTTCTGGCCCAAACAATTCGTTGCCATCTATTGGTTTAGCGGATCATTTAAAAGAATTAGGTCTTGAAATGGATCGTTTTAAAACAGGGACACCACCTCGCGTGAAATCTAGTACGATCGATTATTCTGTTACAGAAGAACAACCTGGGGATGAGCAACCGAATCACTTTAGTTTTAGTACACCAGATACTGCTTATAATTTAGATCAACGGTCTTGCTGGTTGACTTACACGAACGAAGGAACCCATGAAATCATTCAAGATAATCTACATCGTGCGCCGATGTTTACTGGAATTGTTGAAGGAGTAGGTGCTCGTTACTGTCCATCGATCGAGGATAAAATCGTTCGTTTCTCTGACAAACCGCGCCATCAATTATTTTTAGAACCAGAAGGATTAAATACAGAAGAAGTCTATGTTCAAGGATTATCAACTTCACTACCAGAAGATGTCCAAACTGATATTTTACATTCGATTGCTGGTTTAGAAAAAGCTGAAATGATGCGTACAGGATATGCGATCGAGTATGATGTCGTTGTGCCGCATCAATTACGCCCAACACTTGAAACCAAAGTGATCGATGGCTTATTTACAGCAGGACAAACCAACGGGACCAGTGGGTATGAAGAAGCAGCGGGTCAAGGTTTGATCGCAGGAATCAATGCGGCACTTAAAGTGCAAGGCAAAGATCCGTTTGTTATGAAACGTAGCGATGGCTACATCGGTGTGATGATCGATGATTTAGTGACAAAAGGAACCAATGAACCTTATCGTTTACTAACATCAAGAGCTGAATACCGTTTGATTTTACGTCATGATAACGCTGATTTGCGTTTAACAGAAAAAGGTCATGAAATCGGCTTGGTTAAAGAAGACCAATATACAGCCTATCTTGAAAAGAAAAAAGCAGTCGAAGCAGAAATTGCTCGTTTGAGTTCAGTCAGAGTCAAGCCTACGAAGGACGTACAAGCGTTTCTAGAAGAGAAAGGTTCTGTTCCATTGAAAGATGGAGTCTTAGCCAGCGACTTCTTAAAACGCCCAGAATTGACGTATCATGAAGTCACTCAATTTATCCCAGCAGTAGACGAAGAGTTAGATGATAAAGTCATCGAGCAAGTGGAAATTCAAATCAAATATGAAGGCTACATCAAAAAAGCGTTAGAAAAAGTCGATAAACTAAAACGAATGGAAGCCAAACGAATTCCAGAAAATATCGATTACGAAGCAATCAATGGTTTGGCAACAGAAGCAAGACAAAAATTACAAAAAATCCAACCAGAAACAATTGCTCAAGCAAGTCGGATCAGCGGAGTGAACCCAGCGGATGTATCGATTTTGATGGTTTATATTGAGCAAGGGAAGATAGCGAAATTGAAACCGGAAAATACTTGAGAATTAAATAGAAATTGAAAATAAATACGTATATTGAAAAAAGACCTGTTTGTTGATAGGTCTTTTTTTGGATATTCAATTTGTTATAGGAGGAGGAACGTGGGTTACAAAATTATATGAAAGTTATTGATTATATTTTTTAGTTAATATTTTGGTGTAAATGAAAAAAAGTTTTAAAATTTGACCAAATCACTTTTTTTAACTAGATAAACAATATCCATATAAGATCATTACTGTACTGTTAATTATAGAAAATTGCGCTTTTTTCTAAACAAATTAGACTTTATTTTAATATAAAGTTGTAATGACAGTGTCATAGATATATGATAATATGTTATATAGTAATGTAATCTCCACTAGGAGTAATGCCACTTCATATTTTCCTCTTCCCCAAGATTTGAGTATGAAGTGGTTAGTTTTTAAACAGTAATCATCCACTGATATAGTGAAATCACACATGAAGCAGCTAATCCAAACATAAATCCTTTCCTCCTCTAAAACAATTAATAAAAAATGAAAATCCAAATTTTATTAAGTAAAGTATATCAATATAAAAGTAAAAAATAAACATTATGTTTTTGTGATTTCCGCCAGTGGGATAAATTATGAAAAAACAAAAAAGATTTATCGATTTATTTTTAAATATGATAAAAAAAACCATATGAGGGATTAGGGAGGATAGACATGAATATAGGTGAGACGATTAGTTTTTTTAGAAAAAAATTGAAATTTAGACAAAAAGAACTAGTTAATGATTATATGGAAAGTTCCTCTATTTCACGAATTGAACAAGGGAAACAATCTATAAAAGTAGATGCATTGATTGAGATATTAAATCAAATGTCATTAACAGTAGAAGAATTTTTTGCAAAATGCTTAACAGACAAATCTCAAGACGAGTGGAGAAAACTATTTTATGAGTGTGCTGAAAACCCAAACAAGGACTCAGCAAAAAAAGAGCTTTTACGTTATTATGATTCAGTTAGGTTGAAGGATAAGAGCCTAAAAGAATGGGTAAACTACTTAAATATTAAAGTATACTTTTCAAGGCTGTGGGATGAGATTGATGCGATTTCAATAAAAGAATTAGATGAAGTATTTTATTATTTAAAGTCTAAAGATTATTATCAGCAATATGATTACGTGATAATAAGTAATATGATTTTACTTATGAAGGATGATCAACAGGAATACTTACTTTCTAGAGCAATTCCTATTCAAGATGAAGCCTCACGAACAGATGAGGTAAAAAAAAATGCTTGTCAAATCCTGATAAATTTGATTACATCAAGGATTTACAGAAAAGATTTTGTTGGAGCCAAAAAGTATTTACAAAAAACAGAAACATTGGCTATAAGTAAAACAGATTACCGACTGGCTTTAAATATTGAGTACTTAAAGAACTTATTAGGGTATTTGATAACAGGAGAAATGTTCTACATGAAAAATATCCAAACATATATTATTTTATTGGAATTTGTAGGAGATGAACAAACATTAAAAGCAGTGAAAGAAGAAGTAAAAGTTTTGACGTATACAAATACCAATACTGTAAAAATAGATGAAAATGATTTTCCTATAGGGATATTGAAATGAAAAGTAGTTATAGTGTAAATAGGACAGAGATTCAGCACAATTGTTGAGTCTCTTTATTTTATTGAAAAGCTTAAAGTAAATCTATAAGAAAATTAGATCAAAAAATTCTCAAATAGGGGAAAAAGACCAATTGTCTTAGGTTCTTTTTAAATGATAAAATATAAACAACAAAAAGTTTTTGATATTCCGTTGATGATGAGAATATTAAAAGGCAATAAAGGAGTATTTAAATGACAATTAACAGTTATATGAGCATTGCAGGAGGCATTTCGGCTTCTTTTAGTCAATCTGCTAGTACATTGAATAGTATCAGTGCTTCAACCGTCTCATCAGGTACCAATGTCTTGGGCAACGCAAAAGCCAAACAAGCAATGAATAAATATGAACAGGGACTAAAGTTGTTATCTTCCAGCGTCGTTTCTGCGGGAAATAACATTCATTCCGTTGCGAAAGAATTTGAAAAGGTCGATCAGAATATTGCTCAATTGACAAACTTAAACAATTTGGGAGGTTTTCGATGAACGATATAGATTATGATCAAAAAAATTATCAGTTTCGTATGCGAATTGAACAGTTGCAACAGGATCAACTAGGTATAAAGAAAGAACAACGCCAAGTAGAAGAGCAACAAGACGCTTTTTTCTACCTCCAACAAAAAGAGCAACAAGCGTATGAATTTGTTTTGAATAGTTGTGAAACAGAGGAACGCGCTATTTACCAAGACCGGGGAGACGAAAGTCTTCATCTAGCTAAAAAAGTGCAACTAGAACTTGAAGAGCAACAAGTTGAATTACAAAAAGAATATCGCTCGTTGTTAGATCAAGAAGAATCAATAAATGCAGAACAAACTTCTTTTTGGAAGCAAAAGGAGGGAGAGTCAAGTGGGACTTAGTTTTTATATCGGTGAAGTTCAAGCACAAGCCAATCAAGCTTCTCGAATGAATAATCAGGCAAGCCAAGCAATTGCTTCACTACAAACAAGTATTCAGTCTTTTTTATCAGCACCATTATCTAGTAAGGCGTATGATTCAGCTAAAAGCTATTTCATGGTGGCTTACACACCGTTGTGTCAATCTGCTATAATGACAGGAGAAGCACTAGAAAGTGCGAATAAACGCCTACTTAGCGATTATCAGAGTATGGTTTGTGGAATTGATACGATCGAAGATGAAATTTTAGAACAAATCGCTCGTTTCGAAGAGGTCAAACGAGATGTTGAGCAACAAATGAGCACAGCGAAAACAACACGCCCTGATTTAGAACGGCGTTACATGAATGCCTGTGAGACTATTGAGAAACGCCGAGAGAAATTAAGAAAGTTCCATGAATATAATACCCATTCAGCGAGTATCTTTTCTGATTACGAAGCCAGTGAAGCAGAATTTAGTACAGGTTTGAATCAAGTAGCAAACTGCAAAGCTTGGAATCCAGCGACAGGAACATTTGATATGACTCGTTTAAATATGAGTTGGGCGAAACCAATCAATGAACGCTGGAAAGCTCGAGCAAAAGAGATAGAAAATCGAGCGAAAGCCAAACGAGACAACTGGGAAAGACAAGTAAAAGCAGACGGCTTGAAATTACAAGGCGAATTGGATATACGCAAATATATGCTTGTCGATATTAATGGAACGAAAAGATGGATGTGGGTTATTGATCCAAATCGCATCACTCAAGAAGACTTCCGAGTAAACGAAGCGTATGATTTATGGATAAAAAATCAGATAGAGCTTTACGGCAGAGATGCGGTTTTAGGTAAAGAAGAACCTGATTATTTGACGAAATTAGCGATTGAATTACGAGATGGAAAAAATTATGATACAGGAAAACCCTTAACTGATCTTGAAAAAGCGCAACGCTGGGCAACTATTGCAAGTATGATTGCTGCGACAGGGATTGCAGGTTATTATGCGAATAATCCATTGACTGCTGGGCAAGTTACGCCTAAAAGGACACCTATTACTGGGAGCAAGGATGGGAAAAATTATGCACTGGACAGAAATAAAAGTAAGGGGAACTGGGACGTTAAAACGCCTAGTGGAATTAATCCTAGAACTGTCATTAAAAATGGTGGAAAAATGCCAAATCATATAGTTATCCAAAAGGGAGGGTTATCTAAAGATGGGAAACCAAATTCTTCTGCAGATATTCTTAATCCTGATGGGAGTGTTAAACAACGAAGATATTATGATGAAAAAGGTAGAGCTACAGAAGATATAGATTTCAATCACTCAGATGATGGAACTCATGAGTTTCCACATAGACACAAATGGGATTGGTCAAATCCTGAAAAGCCAAAAAGATTAAAGTGAGGATGAATAAAAAATGGAATGGAAAAATTTAGAAACTCAATCGGATATAGATGAATTAATGCAATCGCTAGATAATTTCCATGATAGTTGCATAAAGGATTTGAAATATACAAGTGGTACTTATGTAGATGAAGATTTCTCTATGATAATGAATACGGATCCCGTTGTAAATCTATTTATTCAAAGACAATCAGAATTTATGACAACGATTGAATTTTGTTTAGAGGGTGTTAATCAGTTTCATATAAATAATATTTTAGATTCAACGTTAGAAATATTTGAAGCTAGCTTCTTTGAAAAAGATGGGAATTTTTATTGGTATAGTAGCGATGATATTGAGGATGAAACTGCTACAAGTTTTATATGTAAAAAAATTAAGTGGAGAGAGCTTTCATAATATACTGGGGTGAAACATGTGCAATGAATTAATCCATACTACAAAATGTGAGTATATCGAATCTGATCCTACTAGTAAATTAGGAAACTGTTTTATTGTTAATTTAAAAGGCAATGAAATATCAAATAAAATGGAATTATTTAGTGTATTACAAAAAGAATATACATTGTCAGATGCTAATAGTTGGGAAGGGATAACTGATTGGTTAACAGATTTAAGTTGGATTGAAACAGATAATTCTCAGTTAATTGTGCATAACTATACTTATTTTTTAGGTGATGATAATAACCTCAAAGACATATTTGAAGAAATATTGATAGATTTTGTTTTGCCTTTTTTGGAAAAAGAAATCCTAACTACTGTTGTAAAAGGAGAACCGAAAGGGTTTATTGTCTATCTAATTGATTAGATTTAATAAATAGAAATAATGATCTCGTTAAAAAATATTGATTTTCATTTGTGATCAGAACATCTTTATAATTTAAAAAGCCTCGTTACATCAATTAAAGATGTAGCGAGGTTTCTTAAATAATAAGTTGTTAAAGTGCATCAATAAAAGAATTTCAAAGTATAAAAATAAATAGAAGAAGCAATGTCCATAACCCCTTTTTTAACTACATTTTGATTACATTCATTAAGAGTGAGTGAAAATATATGAATCCATTTTTATTAAAAAACATAGTAAATTAGCAACATTGATCTGTTTGAAAACTTATGAAAATCAAAATTTCGACTATATCGAACAAGGTAAGATAGCAAAGGTACAACCATAACACACAAAAAAAGCCACCCTTTAAAAAAGGGATGGCTTTTTCTTTTTTTACTCAGTATCGCTCTCAATGCTATCTGTATCTTCTTGCGTAATAACAAAATTAATTAATTCTGTTTTATCTGGGTTAAGGAAAATCACTTGAATTTTAACATCTGGGATCACTATCTTAGCCCCATCGATTACTGGTTTTAATCCTTTAATCAATGTAGGTTTCAAAGCCTCGACATCCACTTCAGCGGCTGGTGCTTGCGCAAATGTATAGGTATAAACAATTGTACTATCTTCTCCTTCAGTTATAGAAATATCAGAGTACATTCCTTCGTATTGCTTTTTCAAGCTAGGAACTTGTGATTGAGCGCCTTCGATCATAAGCTTAAACTGTTTTGAGTTACCAGCTTCAGATTCTGCTGTTTTTTCTACCTGCTCACTAGTAGATGATTCTGAACTTTCTTCCTGACTCTGACTGCTAGTACTAGCAGCAGTGCTTGCTGAACTTGAACTAGTATTTGCCTTACCACAACCACTAAGAACTAAAGCTCCCATTAAAAAACAAACCATTCCCACTTTTACCTTTTTCATTTTTTCTTCTCCTTGTAAACTAAAATATTTTATATAACACTAGTTAATTTTAACATAATATATAAAGAGCGCACTATTTATATTTAAATTTTCTTCTTAATTTACATAAAGGATGCAAAATACTTTTTGTTTCACATGAAACATTAGCCTTTTTTAGGTGCAAATGAATACCCGCATTAGGGAGAGTTTTAACAGTAAGTTAAGAGTTCGTATGTCTCAATATTAAGTAAAATCAAGGTACAAATGAAAATCAAAATAAAGGAGGTAGAAATAATGCGTACAATCAAAACAATCACCGATTTTTGGGAAGTAATCGATGAGATAAGAATAAAAAAAGAACTGAATTGGTCTGAATTAGTAGGTGGAAAGGCTAAATTAGCTGGCAGTAGACGATGGAATCCATCGTTAACATATATACTTCAAATACAAAAAAGACTGGACATTGATATCCTAAATACGATTGCTTATGAGTTGTCTGAATCGGAACAAATCCTTAATAAAGATCCAGAAACACCGAATAAAATGAAGCTGATCCATCAATGGATTCAATCTGATAACTGGATGGAAGATGAAGAAATCGTCAAAAAAGTTCAAGAAATAGCTAAGACGATTCTATAGTAAAAATAAATGAAAGGAGTAAAAACGATGGCAAATATAGAACACATGATTAAATGGATGGCCGAGCGTAAAGGAAAAGTCACGTACTCAATGAACGTGCGATTAGGTCCCAACAGCTATGATTGCTCAAGTGCCGTTTATTACGCATTGATCAACGGCGGTTTTTTGAATACTGGAATTATGGGGAATACAGATACACTTTTCTTCCATTTAGAAAACAGTGGTTGGACCCAAGTAAAAAAAGATGGATTTGGGAATTATCCTGCAAAAAAAGGAGACATTTTTATCTGGGGAGATCGAGGAGCTTCTGGAGGAGCCTCTGGCCATACGGGGATTTTTATAGATGATCAAGACCGAATTATTCATTGTAATTATGGTTATAATGGTATTACCGTCAATGATCATGATACGATTTGGGCGTTAAATGGGTGTCCTACGATAACGATTTATCGTTATGGGAAAGGTGAAAGTAATCAGCCGAAACCTCAGCCAAATCCCCCTAAACTTCAACCTGAATCACAAAAACAACCATCAAGTTTGATTCCAATGTCAGGAACCTTTTATCCAGATAGACAATTAGCAGTTAGCCGAGATACAGAGCCAGATGACAGGATTAGTCCAGCACTTGATTATTATTCAGCGGGTATGGCAATCAACTACGATCACTATCTTCATAGTAAGGGTTATGTTTGGATCAGTTATATCAGTCAAGCTGGTTCTCGCCGCTATGTTGCAGTGGGCCCAGATGACGGACAGATAAATACAACATGGGGAACTGGTTTTTTTAACTAATCAAAAAAGTACCTTTCTATAAAAAACAGCCGAACCCTGCTATAATGATGGGAAAGTAATGATAGGTGGACTGATAGTTAATGAAAACGAATTTTGTAGAAAGTGAATTTGCTCCGTTAAAGAGAGTTGTTTTAGCACAATCACAATTTTGTTTACCAGAAGGGGAAGATGAGTTAGATACAAGTTTTTTATCAGAAAAAAATCTGGCTCTATTTGATCATAAAGTTGGCGATATAGCAGAAATTTACCCGGATATGCAACTAAAATGGGAACAAGAGAAAGAGCAAATGGCTACATTATTAACTTCTTATGGGGTAGAAGTGATTAGACCGAGAATGTTGACAGAATATGAAAAAGAGTTAGGCAGAAAAAATGGACATGGTTATGCTAATTTCTTCTCCAGAGATCCATTTTTTACGCTTGGACATTTCGTTATTGAAGGAAACTTGAGATTTGCTCATCGACGTATGGAAATATTGCCGATTCGAGATATATTAATTGAGGAATCCAACCATTCAGAAGCAGTCTATTTAGCTGCGCCACAACCAGATATTTCGCAAGGAGCAGAAAGTGAAGTAGGACCGTTTTTAGAAGGCGGCGATGTTTTAGTATACGATAAAACGATATTTGTTGGGTACTCTGGTTTGGCTAGTAATTTAAATGGAATCAATTGGCTGAAGTCATTTTTAGCGCATTGGGACTATAATGTTATACCTGTGCGTTTACACCCAGATATATTACATCTGGATTGTGCATTAAGTATGGTTCGAGAGGGCTTGATGATTTGCTGTGAAGAAGCCTTTTTAGACGGTCTGCCGAAGGAATTAAGCAATTGGGATAAGATCAACGTTTCTTTAAAAGACGCATCTTTATTGATGACAAATGGTCTTCCAATCAATGAATCTGTGTATGTTACAGATCAGGCATTTACAGAATTGATTGCAGCATTGGAAGAATATGATATAAAAGTTGAAACATTGGATTACGAAGTTTCAAGGATATTCGGCGGTTCGTTCAGATGTACGACACAAGCATTACTGAGAACAACAAACTCGTTGTGAATTTGGCTAAGATTATAGAAAACTAAAAGAAATTCAGAATTTCACCAAACAATCGTAATAAAGAAACCAATTTTTCAACACAAAATAGTCACAATTTCAGGTTATTATATATTCATACCAAACAAACAACCCTAACAAAACACTTTTTCATTTTTTAACTCCTTTTCCCACTCTTCCCCAAAGAGTGGGTTATTTGTTGTGAATCACTACGACTGGCTATGCCAGAGTAGATGATGAACAATACTTGGCGACCAGAGGGAGAGAAGTCTCCTTACTAGTGAATCACTCCCTTTCGTTTCGAATACATCAAATTTAAAGTGCCAAAGCGCTAAGAATTGAAAGACGACGACTGGCTCCGCCAGAGTAGATGATGAACAATACTTGGCGACCAGAGGGAGAGAAGTCTCCTTACTAGTGAATCACTCCTCTTCGTTTCGAACGCATCAAATTCCAAGTGCTAAAGCGCTAAGAATTGAAAGGCAACGACTGGCTATACCAGAGTAGATGATGAACAATACTTGGCGATCCAAGAGAGAGAAGTCGCCGTACTATAGAATCACTCCCCTACGTTTCGAACGCATCAAATTCCAAGTGCTAAAGCGCTAAGAATTGAAAGGCAACGACTGGCTATACCAAAGTAGAAGATGAAGAATACTTGCAGAACGCGGAGAGAGGTAATCTTTCTAAAAATCTACAAGTTCATAGACAATGCTGAATAGCTAAGTATATAATTGAAACAAAATAATGAAGAGTGGAGGGGTTTGGAGATGAAAGAGTTTATTGGTGAACATGATAATAATAAGATCAAAGTATTAGACTTTTTAATAAATGAAAATAAAAGTGTAAATATGTCAGAGATATGTTCGGCAACACAACTATCATACAAAACTGTTCGTAGTGTTATTGACTCTTTTGAAGAGAATACATATATTGATAAAAAGAATCTAGAGATATACTACAATAAGGTGGGGAAAATTGAATCGGTCAAGCTTAGTAATAGTTCACATGTGGATGTCTCTTTTTTCTATTTAGAGAAGTCCATTTTATTTATTATGATTAAAGAGTTGTTTTTAAAAGGACGAGTTGAAAATAAATATATTTGTGAAAACTACTACATCAGCACAACTACATGCATAAGGTATAAAAAAAAGCTTAGGGATTTACTAGAAAGCTTTGGACTTGAAATGTCTGTTAATGGTGAATTGAAAAGTGAAGAGTATCGTATTCGTAATTTCTTCTTGCATTTTTTTTCCAACGCTAGTTCTAATTGGATCTTTTCAAACGAAGCATATAACTTTTTAGAACATTCCTTGGATGTGGAATTTCCTGCAATTTTTCAAATGGATGCTGCTCAAAAAGAATTAATGAGATTATTATTGTACATTACTATTAAAAGGAATAGCCAAGGATATGTTCTCGTAAAAAAAAGACAAATAGATTTAGAAATGAAAGGAAAATTATTAAAAATATATACGAATATTTCTAATTATATTATTAACTACTTTCCCTATTTTGAAAATAAACCTTCAGAAATTGACTATCTTTTTGTTTCAATGCTAAGGATTCAAGTAATTAGAATGGAGAAAAATGCTGAAGAAAACCAACTGATAGTCAATATTAAAAATACGCCTAATTTTGACGTTATATGTAATTCTTTAATAGATTTAATAATTGGAAGTTTTTTTAAAAATAATAAAAAAAATCACAATTTTATTCGCATTAGTGTGACGCTGTTTTTAATCTATGCGATAGCAAGTTTTCATGATACAAGAAGATTTTTTTACGAGTATGAAGAAGAAGTTTATACAAAGCGAAATGTTTATGAAGATGAATTATTCAAAAGAGTCACAAAGATAGTCGAGAATTGGGAAAGTGAACATGATGTATTCTCAAGACTTTTAAACATCCGAGGAGAAAAAAATCAGATATCATTTAAAAGGCAAGTTTATTTACTAGTCTACAGTCTGATATGTCGACTGGAACCAGTTCAAAATAAAGAGAAAGTCAAAATATATGTTCAAAATTCTAAAGTATATATCGCAGATATTATTCGTAGAAAAATTGAAACTATTTTTTCAGATAAAGTGACAATATTAGATGTATATAGTTCAGATATTGACCTTTTTGTTACAGACAAAGAGTATAAGGTGACCGATATTTCAAGTAATAAAGTATTTGTACAGACTTTTTCTGATTGTTATGCTATTCATCGATTAATTGAAGCAATAGACAATGAAATTTTAAATAAAGTAAACTCTGCGCCATTTAAAATTGATAATTGATAAGTCGCAAGGAATCAAAGATATTTATAGAAGAGTGTACAACCAAACTAAAAATTAGTTTGGTTGTACACTTTTTTATCATGCCATTTAGGGATAACTCGTTAGGAAAAACTGAATAATTAAGTCGATAAAAAATGATATAAATAATAAAGAAATGAAAAACATTTATTTTTAGTAATTAATAAATATATTTTCTTTTGTGTTTTTTAATTATTAAATAATAAAGAAGAAAGTCAGTAAATATAATGCAAATGCAATAATTAGGAGGTTTTTTAATAGTGGAACACATTGTATTAATTACATTAAATAAAAAGAATGCACAACCATATATTCAGGAATTTGAAGCTTCAGGAGGAAAAGTGGATATTTTACTACCAAGTGAACTGGATTTTATAGATAACAATGATTTCTCTCCAGGAATTATTTGTATTCTAGAAGATAACGTATTGGCAGCTGGAGAAATTGGTCAATTGATATTATCTGTAAAAAAGTATGATCCATCGTATTTATGGGTATTTTCTTTGTCAGATCAACTACCATATAGATTAGTTTATTCCAGTTTGGGAGCCGATGGCACTATTTGTGTAAAAGAAATGGCAACAGTTCAAGAATTAATCCGTTTCAGCTTCCATCAAATAGAAAAATTAAAGCATTTGAAAAATAATTTTGTAAAAGAATCGTTTCCTGAAAAACAGTCAAGTACAAGGACAAAGAAAACAGGAATATCAGGATTCAAATTGAAAGAAAGTAACCTAAGTATTTGTATAGAAGAAACGGAAATCTTTTTGACACGATTAGAGTTTCGATTTATGAGTATTTTAAATGAAAACTTAGGCAGAGCTGTTACATATCAGGAGTTAGGTGAGTATGTTTGGAGTGACAATAGTGCAGATTGGAAGATCAGTAGGTATCGTACAGCAAATATTGTTTATAAATTAAGATGCAAAATTGAAAAACATAATAAAAGTTCGGACGTTATCCAAACGGTACGTTCAATGGGGTACAGAGTGGGAAGTAAATAAGCTTTAAAAAGAAGTATAAACCAGTATAGCTGTTTTGTATTAGGGTATTGTCAAAGTTTAGGTTGGATGGGGTGGGAAAGAAGACAGAAGGTAATAGCTGATTCAAAAACTAAGAACTTTATGGCAGTTATTACTTTTAGAAAGGAGGAAAAGTAATGAGGAAGTTTATTAAGCTAAAGCGAAGATATAAAGTAGTTGTTTGTTTGTGTATGTTTTTTGGAGTGACTACGTTCTTCTTGTTAACAAATCGCTTTAATACAAATATTAAAGCACATCCAGTTGATATAAGCACTATTGATGCAGGGACTGATTTGGCGGTATCCATTCCTATAGATTCACCACCAATTTATGAACCGGAGTTAAAACCTAAGTATCCAGATTACTTCCAAGGAGATTCCAGTGTTATCAATTTAACAAAAGAAGAACTTTACGGAAGCAGTTCACCAATCAATGATACGGTTTATGGTGCGGTAAAAACAGCAAATGGAAATATTTTGGAGATATGGTCTCATTCAACTTACGGATTAGAAAATCCTGATTGGATGGTAGTATCTGAAGTTGTTCTTCTTTCAAAAGATAATCAAATTATTAAAAGATTATGGATAGATGGGAAGACACCAGATTTAAATTCAACTAAAAATAATAATGAAATCCAAAAATCAGAAAGTAGCTTTGAACTAATTGCTGATAATAAAAATGGAACATACAGCATCGTTTATTCAGGTTATGTTGGAGATGAGAAAGGACCTGCGATTTTGACAGTTGATACTGATCTAAATGTGGTTAGTCGAAAGATCATTTCAAGTGGAAATTTTGCTTTAGAAGGACAAACTTATAATCGATCAAGTACGGATTTTGACGACAATATTTATAAAACATCTTACATTTATTGGCGATCAACCGAAAAGAGAAATTACAACGTCTTTACTGTGTCAGAAGATGGTTTATATTCAACCTTGAATAAATTGGAAGCGATGGATGCGGACGATTTATATTCTAAAAAGTTAGGGGCTCCCAAACCAATTTCAGCATATGACGGATTAGCACAGGTAACTAGAGCTAGAAATGGCGATTTTATTGGAGTCGCAACACTAGGGAAAACAGACCGAACAGTAGATATACCGCAATATTCATTTCTAAACGTGTGGGATGCTACTACTGGAAAAATAAAATACAGGTATGAACCTTCATCAGGAGATACTTCAATTAGTATTAAGAGTGAAATTTCTGATGTTGATAATATCTATTTTTTTGAATCAAGTTCAACTAAAAATCCATTATATTTGAAATGTTTAGACACTGTTACTGGAGCGGTTCGTCTAGTGAAAGAATATCCTAGAGGAACGAGCCCAAGTTCTTTTCATTTTTCAAGAAATGAACATACAGGAAAAGTAGTATTTTTCGGATATATATCATCATTTACAGGTGATTTTAAAGGGTATGGAACAGAGCCTAGTGTTGTTTCAGGATTTATGGATAAAAACTTTAATATTGAAAGTATGTCTGCTATAGGTACAGGTGGGGAACGTGTCTTACCTAACGCCATTGTTTCTATGGAAGGAGATAATGTCCATTTAGCGGGAACTTTACAAGGAACGCAGTTTGTAGGCTCATATCCAGGTGGCGGACCTACAGCTAAACGAGTAGATACTAAAAACAATATTTTTTATGGAACTATCAAACAAGTTGCAGATTTTCCGCCTGTTATTCGGGCACCGAAAGATCAATTGATTAATCCTAACAATCCAATTTATCAAATTCCTGAAAATGTAGAGAGAAAACTATTGACTGGTTCTCCAACAGGTAAATTTGAGCATAGTAATGCCGTGAAAGTTTACGATTTTTATGATTTCAATAAAAGTATGGATTTAAAAGATCAACCATGGTTAAATGCCAGAATTAACCGTAATCCTCACGATATTACACAACCAATTGATTGGAAAGCGTTAGGTTTTGATATAAATCAAACAGGACCTCAACAAGTTACCTATTTTGTAACAGACTCTCAAAAACAATTTTCGGTTACATCAAGTATTGTGAGTGTTTTATCAAATAAATCTGTCTACAATGACAAAGCTGTGATGGATGCGCATAATTTTGCGATTAGTTTTGAACAAGCGCAGACGCTAACAGAAAGTATGCTAAGAAGAACGAATGATTTTGCCAGGTTGTACGCCTGGGATAGGATTAAAGGCAATAGACTTTCCGGCGGGATATTAAATGTTGAAGTAGATCAGGAAGATTTAAAAAGAATCAATAATGCGTCCTCTACTAATCCAAAAGAAACGCAAATATATGATTTAACTTTCCGGCTAAAATACGGTGCTATTGCAGGGGAGCCAATGAAAGAAATAAAAGTAAAAGTATTCATTGGTGGAGAAGCTGATGGCGATTATGTCTTTAGCACAAGCTCTAACAAGTTCCCAATCTTTTGGGATATATCTAAATCTATTTCAAGTGATCAACTCTTGAAGAAAGAATATGGAAATGTAAAAGCATATCAAATTTCTAAAGGAACGCTAATTGATGAAACTCAAAATAAATTAAAAGTGAAAGATGACTCTCTTCAAGTATTTAGAAAAGCAGAGCCAGTTTCAGGTGCTATTAGTCAAGGAGTGATCCTTCAGATTTTAGCAAAAGATAATTCTGTTTTAGCAGAAAGTAAAAAGCTAGATCAAACAGTTGGGACAATAGATTATCGTTATGAGGATATTTCGGTTTCTTTTATAGATGAAGAAGGGATGAAACTTTATGATGAAAATGATCAAGACGTTACAACGAATCTAGTTAAATTGCCTAAGCAAATAGTTGGAAAACCATTTATTTTTGATAAAGAACCGAAAGTAATGATCGAGGTAGACAAAGCAATCAAGAGTCAAGGATATGAGTTTAAAGGGTACATTTTAGATGATAAGACAACTCAATATCCTCTTGCTGGAATGGAGATTCCTTATAAAGAAGGCAAGGGATGGCAACTATATGCGTTCTTCAAAGGTGTATTAAGATTTATCTCTGTACCAAAACAAATATCTTTTAAAGAAAGTCGCGTTTTGGCCAAAGAACAAACGGTACTGCCTGCAGACAACAATCCAGCTATCATTATCGGGGATAATCGGAAGGCAGGAGAAAAAAACGTTAAAGGGTGGCATTTGTATGCCCGTCTGGCGAAAGACTTCACCTCAGCTACGAATGATAAACTTCCAAATGTTTTATATTACGATCAAAATCTACTTGGATTCAAAAATAGTTTGATCAATACGAATCGAGTACAAACAAAGTCTATTGTTAGCTTAGATAGTACCGGACACTTTAGTTTACAAGTACCAATCGGAACAGCTAAGAAAAAATCCTACTCTGCAACAATTATCTGGGAATTGGCAACTGGGCCATAGAAAGGAGTAGTTCTAAAAATGAAAAAGAAGCTGTTTGTCTTTCTGCTTTCACTTTTATTTGTAGGGGCAATGTTTAATCGAACTGTTATTAGCTACGCAGCCGAAATGGAGTCTCGAGTCGGTTTGACATTTACAGATGACAAATTTCCAAATGCAGGCATAGCAGATACACAGAAAAATGAATCAATCAAAAAAAATCTTACAACTAAAAATATAAGTAGTAAATTTCCTGTAACAGGGGAAGAAATTGTACTTTTTCTACTATATTTAGGTCTCTTGCTTCTTTTGATTTGGTTAATAGTTATTGGTAAAAAATACAAAGGAGAGAAGCGAAAATGATGAAGGTAAGCCGTGTTCTTTTAGCATTATATTTGTCCTCTTTCCTTATTTGTGTATTTGAAACAGATGCTTTTGCTCATTCAACCAGTGGAAACATTCAATTTTTTTCAGATGATACAACAGAAGATCCAATAGATCCAACAGAACCAGGGAAACCCATTATCCCAAATCAACCACCAAGCGCTGGATCATTAAGCTTAAGTTATGTCAGTAATTTGTCATTTGGCGCACAAGCAATGTCCACTCGCTCACAAGAATATTTTGCGCAACCAGATAGTATTATGGATAAGGAAACTAATCAAGCTAAAGAAGTACCTAATTTTGTACAGTTAATAGATAAAACTGGAAAAAATTTAGGTTGGGAACTGACCGTAGCTCAAAGTAAACCATTAACTAATGAACGAGGCTTTATGTTAGAGAACACTCGATTTTCTTTCCGAAATTTAGTTCTTAAAGGACTATTATCTGATGCCACAGCACCTTATTTCCCAGAAAAAGAGATTAATTTAACAAAAGTAAATGAGCCAGTACTTGTTGCCAGAGCGACTAAAGAAACAGGGCAAGGGACTTGGTCTATCCAGTTTGGAAAGGAGGGGAACGAAGCAAATAAAAGCATATCTGTTTATATTCCTGGAAAAATCAAAAAAGAAGCTGGGCAATATAACACAACATTGATTTGGACGTTAACAAACAGTCTATAAAAAAGGAGAAAAGAGATGAAAAAGACAATATTAGCAACTGCAACACTGGGCACATTGTTGTTAGCAATAATAATGCAAGGCAATATTGCAAATGCGACGACAACAAAAGGAGATATCCACTTTTTAGAAGGAGATGGCTCTGATTCCAATGGGATAGAGGTCAGTGATCCTGGGAAAGGAGGTCAACATGAAGGAGACGGCAGTATAATCAAACCTCCAGCTGGCGGAAGTTCTACAACAGGAGCTTTACGCTTTAACTATATACCGTCTATTCGATTCGGCCAAAACCGTTTATCGACCAAGACACAAGATTTTTATGCATTGTTTGATGAGATAGAGATCGGTGGCAAAAAAGAAGAACGTCCAACCTTCTATGAGATCGTGGACTTGAGAGGCGGAACAAAAGGCTGGACCGTTAATTTAAAAAATGACCGCGTTTTTCGTTCAGCTGACGGCAAACAATTTAAAGCGACACTAGCATTCAAAGATATGACCGTTCAAAGTAATAGCTCCATTAGTAACGAGAAACAATTTCCAACTGTTCCAAAAGCTATGGAAGAGACGGCTATTGGGACAGATGCAGGTAGTTCAGTAAAAATCACTGAGGCTAAAAACGTTGAAAGTCAAGGCTACGGAAGTTGGTCTGTCCGAGTGGGGGATCTCGATAAAAAAATACCAGTTAAAGGAGATTCTGGTATTCAAAAAAATGCTGAAGCGGATGAAACAAAAACAACAAGAAATGCAGCAGTAAAATTGACTATTCCTGGAGGACAAATCATTGATACGTCCAAAGATTACAGCACAGATTTAGTTTGGGAATTGGTTTCGGCACCCTAAGCTTTAATGGGAGATCGTAACAAAATAAAGTATATGAGGAGAATAGAATGAAATTTCGAGTGTTTTTATTTAGTATGTCACAAATCCTATTGATTGGAGGGCTTAATCAAGCAACTATGACAGCTGAAGCAGAAGCGTCGACAGAGACGACCTTAGAATTTATTCCTAATGATGCAAATGGTGGAAATCCTGTCGTACCAGGAAAAGGACCCGAAGAAAGAGAGCGAATTTATCCTGAAAAAGCAGATGGAAGCTTTACAAATGGCTCTTTACGTATCGAGCATGTTCCAGCGATTCGATTTGGTCAACAAAAAATAAGTTCAAAAATTGAATATTATCAAGCCTTATGGGGAAGCGGTACAGTAGGTGAAGATGAAACAAAGGTAAAAATTCCAAGTTTTGCACAAGTCACAGATGAACGAGGGATTCAAAGTTCCTGGAAGTTGACCGTGCACCAAGAAAAAGCTTTTCAAAATACAAAGAACGAGAAAAATGAACTAGAAAATACTCGAATTGAAATTCATGAAGGTCAACTATTTAACACAGTAGAGCCAGATGCAACTGTATTAGTTAGTGGTGTCCTAGGATTAAGTGATTCTAAACCTGTAGATATTCCAGTTGGAGCAAAAGGAAATGCTCTAGAAGTCATGGCAACAAAAGAAGCAAAAACAACAGATGGTTCTAAAACATCGATTGTCTTTGCCTCATCCAAAGATTACGACAATGATGCAACCTTTTATGGCGCAGAAAAACAAGAAACACTTTCAATCGATCATGGAGGACTTAAGCTCCGCACACCAGGAAAAGATAAAAAAGAAAAAGCAACATACTCTGCCAATCTAATTTGGACACTGACAGATAGTATTTAATAAAAAACATGAAATGGGGAAAAAAAATGAAAAAACAAAGAACAATAAAACTTATTTCCACACTACTTTTGAGCAGTGTAGTATTTCTACCTATCACTAGTTTTGCTGTGACAGAAGAAAAAAATACAGAGTCAACTGTGACCTTTAAAGATAATCCAGTTGATCCAGTAAATCCAGCACCAGAATCTTTAGGTTTGGTAAAACCAGGTACGGTCGAAGACAATATTTGGATTGGCGACGATGGAGCATTTACTACGGGAAGTTTACGTTTTTCAAATATCCCTCATATTAAGTTTGGTGAAGTAAATATTAAAGCGCAATCTATGCGTTATGATGCGGTAATGCCAACCTACCAAGTAGCGACAAATGGGGAAAAACCGAAAGAAACGGATCCTAAAATCAATATTCCGCATTTTACACAAATCGTTGATGAGCGTGGAACGACAGGGCAGTTTGAAGTGAAAGTTTCCGCAACAGAATTTACGCAAGTAAATGATGCAACTAAAAAATTAAAAAATACGCGTATCGAGTTATACAATAAAACACTTAGAAATAACAAAGTGGACAAAGAAGACGCTAACGGTCGTGATGGTGATGCCTCAACATTGTTAGATGCACCAGGTCTTAAAACTGATACTGCAGTCGCTATCCCAATCAGCAAACAAAACAGTATTTCTTTATTGAAGGTAAAAGCTGGCAAAAATGCAAATGCGACTATCTCTTCAGTCGTTTTTGATAAAGAATATAAATCAGACAAGGATTATAAAGCAATAGCCAACAATACAAATGTGAAACTTTTCGTACCACAAGGAGAGCAAGCAGAAAAAGGTAAAAATTATAAAGCAACACTTACATGGGAATTGATTGATTCAATTTAAAAGAAAAGAGGGTCGAAACTTACATAAAAGCTTCGACCCGAACTTTTCCAATAATGTAGCAAATAAATAGAGGTGGAGATTATCTTGTACATAATGAAAAGAGAACTTAGTAAGAAACATTTCGTTATAAGAACAGCTATTTTAATGAGTTGTATGATAGTTTTTTTATGCGGATTACCAATACGAAGTCAGGCGAATGAAGCTGAAACAGGTGGTTTTTCAGTAAAAGCCGTTTTGCCTGAAAATCAACTGAACCCTGATGTTACATATTATGATTTACGTGTTAAACCAGGACAGGAGCAGACACTTGATTTAGAATTATACAATTCCACAAAAGAAACACAAAAAGTTGCTGTGATGATTAATCCTGGAATTACCAATGACAATGGCTTGATCGATTACTCAGAAAGAGAAAAAGACTACCAATACGATGACTCACTAACTCTTGCAATCACGGATATAGCTACAACGGATAAAGAAATAACAATCCCTGCATTGAGTAAAGTCACAACTAAAATTCGTCTAAAAGTTCCAGATCAGCCATTTAAGGGAATGGTATTGGGTGGTATTTATTTAACGTCACTTTCAGAAAATCAAGAGGAACAAGGAAATACTGAAGGTGGCATGCAAATCAAGAATAAAGTTGTCTATTCTGTAGGGATCAAATTGACAGAAAGTGATGATCCAGTTGAAGCTGATTTACTCTATGAAAAAGGCCAGACTTTAGCTGCACAAGAAGCAGGACGTAACATTATCAAATCTAAAATTAGAAATATTGCTCCGACGAACATTGACGAGATGACCTATCATGCTAAAATTTACGCTGAAAATGCTAAGGAAGTACTCGTCGAACGTGCTGTCTCAGGTTATCGCATGGCTCCTAATTCTTATTTTCACTATCAGGTTCCATGGGGAAGCCAACCGTTCAAACCAGGAAAATACCGAATTGAATTATCAGCTGAGTCAAAAGCAACAGGGCAAAACTGGCAATGGCAAGATGATTTTGAAATTACACAAGAAGAAGCAAAAGAACTGAATGAGTCCGCTATTGACTTAGAAGAGACGTACAATTGGCCGCTTTATGTAGCATTAGGAGTAGGTATTTTATTCCTAATTATTTTAGTAATCCTATTTATCAGAAGACAAAAAAAGAAAAAGCGGAAACGAAGAAAAATAGAGGCACAAAGAAAAAAGCGACAAAGAAAGAAGAGACCACAACCCACAGGAAAAAAACGTTCAGAAAAACAGATCAAGAAAAAAGGATATAAAAATGGCTAAAGAACAAAATGTTTCTGAAAAAGAAGGAATGAGCACACTAAATCCTACATCGGAGCAGGAAAAAACTGCAGAAAAAGATAGCTATTTTGTTTTAGGACAAATCGTGGTAGGTCTAAGTATTTTTGTACTAATAGGGTTTATTTTACTTTTGAGCTATCGATTATTTCCAATGAATCAAAAAGTATCTGGTAATTGGCAAACTAATGCCAATCAATCATATCAACTAAAAATATCTGGAAATCGAGCCACGTTGGTTGTGGAAAAACTTAATGGAATGGATGGTGTTCGCATGGAAGTAAATTCAACTATTTTTCCAGTCGATTCAACGCATTATCGCGGAAAAGAGACATTTGTACATCTATTGATTAATAAACAAAAACAAGATAAACAAGAGCTTGAAGCGATCAAACAACAAAGGAATTACTATAAGCTTGTAAAAGAAACAAACGAACAATTAACGTTGGAATACACATCTGAAGCAAAACTCATGGCTTTTGGGGCTGAAAATTTAGATTCCTATTTTCAGTTTGAAATAAACGCATGGCGATATGGAATAATGCCAACAAAAATCCATTTCCTAACGGAAGATTTCGTAACTGAAGACCTAATAGTAATCAAATAAAAATAAGAGGCCAAGATATAACTCTATGAGTCGTATCTTAGCCTCAAATAATCCTAATAAACAGTTGGAGTAGAAGAAAAGTTCTGTTTATTGGAATGAAAATAGATATATTTTTTTACTAGACAGAAAATTAAATTTTATTTACTGTGTTTTCCTTTTTTTCTCTTCCAGAAAAGAAGTGATCCAGCAGCTCCTGCCATAAAGGCGCCCATTCCTTGACTCATTAGTGAAGTCTCGGTTCCCGTATTTGGGAGTCTTCTTTCAGAACGAGTATTTGGAAGTTTAGTCCTAGATGGATCAGCAACTGTATTTAATCCAGGACTTGTAGTTGCCAGCACTTTTTCTTCAGCCTTCTTTTTAGGATCTACTAATGCAACAGGAGCATCGGGCAGCTGACTTGCTGCAGGTGCTTCTAATGTATTAGGTTCTGTTGGCGCTATGATCTCAATTGGTTGTTCTACCGGAGGGGTTGTTGGATCTACCTCTTCTGGCGCTGTAATATCTGGAATAATCGGATCTTCGACTTTTGGTGCTTCTTCCAGCTCTTTTGGACGTTCTAATGGATCTACATTTGTAACATCCTCTAAGTCTTCTAACTCAACCGGAACATCAGGTTGAACACTTTCTTCCGCTTCTTTATCTTCTAATTCCACGTCAGTTACACCCTCTGAGGTACCTAGTGGTATAGCTGAATCGGTTGGTTTTGATGGGCGTTCTTCTGTTAAAATTGGTAAATTGACTCCTGTGATACCAACAATTGTTTTTGTTGAAACGGTGGAAGGCGCAAGCGCTGGATTAACTGGCTCTTTTATAGGCTCCACTTTTTCAGGTATGTTGAATTCAATTGTTGGGGGGATAGGAGCTGATGGCATGTATGGTACTTCTGGAATCACAGGAGCTGTAAGTTCCAGAAGGTTCAGAGTGCCTAAGGAAATTGTTAACTCTTTAGGTACAAAGTTAGGAACTGTCACTTCTACGGGTCTTGATTGACCACTAATGCGCCAACTCATTGCAGAACCAACGCCTTGCCCGTCTAACCACCCAAGCACTGTTTCGCCAGAATCTGGATCATAAGGATCGTCATGAAGCGTAGAGAGACTGTTATTATAGACACGATCTGCTTCAGCCGCTACTCCAGCTGCAGCACCTGAAAGTCTATTGCTAGTAGTCGGTTTTTTAATCGTTTCTCCTGTTATTCCTTCAAATTCAGTTATTGCAGCAAGCATATCGGCATGTGCCGCTGTCCACTTATCAGATACACCGATGATGTATGTTGCATAGTTTTTAAGATGATCAACTGCCTCTGATCCTTGAGTTTCATAGGCTGAAACGACTTCATCCCATTTCTCCATAGTATCCATCAAATCTAGGTCATCATTAGAATAACCCAGTTGACTAAAGTCAACATTGATCGTTGCATTCACAATAGCAAGCCATTTTTCTTGCTCATTGTTAGGGTCTCCTACATTTCCTGGTTGCCAGCCAGCTAAATATTCTTGAAACTCCTTTTTATAGTCTATATTCGCTTTAATAACCGCTTTAAAAGCATTGGCGTTAGTAATAGTTTGATTCATTACTTTTTCAGCATCAGCAATATAAGCTATTAATAGTTCTTTAAAATTTTCTGGATCATAAACAAGTCCTAATCTATCCTTTAAATTTTCAGGTGCAATAGAGCTTAGGTTGTAGGCATCACTTTTTGTTTGGTAGTCGTCAATGGACAACCAAGATTCCTTCAATGCTTTATCTAGTGCTTGTTTAGCCGTATCATACGTAGCTTGCCATGCTGCTAAGTCAGCTGAAATATGATCAAAATTCGCTTCTGTGATTTTATCAGTTGGAAAATTTTTGAGAGTTTGGTTCATATTTGTTACAGCAGCGTTAATTTCTCCTTCAGCGATAACTGCCTTCTCATAGGCGGCTAATGCGTCCTCATAAGGTTTTGCTGCAGTAGTGAAGCTTTCTTTTGCAAGATCGTACTTCGTTTGTAGACTATTGAAGAGTCCAAGTGCATCAGTGTAGTCACTATTAAGTAACTTTAATTTGTCGTTTGCTGCTTGATAAGCAGTATCGGCTTTTTCCCATGCATCATTTGCATCGTTGTATAATTTGTCAACACTAGTATATTTTGTATGAAGTTTTTCAAAAGAAACTTTTACTGCTTCATATTCTTCTGAAACAGCGTTGTACTCATCTTCATGTATTTTTTGTTCAGCTGTTACTTCATTCAATTTAGTCGAAGTACTAGTGTAAATTTCAAAGGTTTTTTCATACTCTATTTTAAGATTGACATAGGAAGCTGCTAAAGCTTTATATTCATTTTCACGAAGGTCGAAGGATTCTTTTGCGTTGGCAATTGCCGTTGCTGCAGCTTTATATGCAAGTTCAGCAGTACTGTATTCTTGACCTAAGTTTTTATATTGTTCTGTTACATCATTAAAGTTCTTCATTGTTTCAGTATATTGTGATTGTAAATCTGTATATTGATTTTTAGTTGTTGCCAGTATTTGCCCCAAATTAGTAAAAGTTGTTTTTGCTTCTGAGAGATCTAATTTTAATTGGTCCAATTGATCTTTAAGCGTTCGATATTCGGGTAATAAGCGGTCATATTCGTCACGTGCTTTTTCGTATTTTTGGTTAACCGCTTCATAGGTTTTATTTGCCTCGATATATTTCTCTTCAGTGGTTTTAAACACGTCTGAACCATTTGTAAATTTAGTCTGTACCTCTTCGTAAGATACATTCAGCTGAGTAAATTGTACTTTGACTTCCTCGGATTCTTCAAGTGCCGCTTTGTATGCTGTTTCTGTTTCAGTGTAAACTTTCATTACTTGAGTGTAGCTTTCGCTGATTGTTTGATAGTCTTTTTCCAATTGTTGGTAATCAAGTTTTGCCTGATTATATTTGGTAACAAGAGAATCATATTGTTGCTTGATCGATTGGTAAGAAGCCGTAATGACTTGGTAATCGCTTGTTGCAGTATCGTAAGCTGTTTGGACTTCTTTAAATTGCTCTGTCAGTAAATCTGACTGTTCTTTAACTTGTTGATAGTTCTTATTTACTGCATTGTAGCGATCATTATTTTCATTGTATGCAGCCAAGGCAGTTGAATATTCTACTGTTCCTTCTTCATATTGTGCAAGAATTTCTGCTGCGGCTGTTCTTTTTTCATTGTACATATTCAATTCTGTTTCATAGGCAGTAAGTTGAACCTCATAGGTTGCTTTTTGTTGATCATAGGCTGTTTTAGCTGTTTCGTAAGTTTTCGTTTTCTCATCAAAAGTTGTTTTTTCAGCTTCGTAAGCGATACGTTCAGTATCATATTGTTTCGCTAATTCTTTTAATTGAGTTGATAGATCATTGTAATTGATTTTTGCTTCTTCATAAGCTTGTTTCGTGGCTTTATAGTTATCTTTGATTTTATTGTAAGCAGTAAGCTTCGTTTCGTAATCGCGAATGGATGTATCTAATTCTGATAAACGTTTTTCATATGCTGTCTTTTCAGATAAATAGCTTTCTTTAGCTGTATTGTACTCAGTTACTAGCTTTTTGTATTCATCAAGAGCCTTATCGTATTCAGATTTGATTGTTGTGTATTCCGTCTTAGCTGCTTCAAGTTCATTTTTCAATGTATTGTATAATTGCGCAGCTTTATTGAAATCTGTGGCTTTTTTGTCATAAATGATTTTCTCATTCGTATAAGTGCTGAGTAGTTTTTCATAAGCAAGCTTTTGTGTATTATAATCTGTCAGCTGCACATTATAGTTCTTTTTTGCCGCATTATAGGCTGCTTGAATCTTTTTATACGCGGCTGCAGCTTCATCATAGATTGTACGTTTATTTTCGTACTCTACACGTAAAGTTTCATAAGTAGCTTTTTTTGTCTCTGCCTCAGTGTTCAAGTTCTCATACGTTGTGAGCGCACTCAGATAGTCTTTTTGCATGTTACTAAAAATTAATTCTAATGCTTGGTAACTAGTTTGTTTTGCTTCGTACTCTTCTTTTGCTTTATTGTAATCTTCAATATGTGCTTCGAAACTCGACTTATTTGTTTCATATGTAGCTCTATGTGCTTCGTAAGTCGTAGTAGCTTTTTCGAAATCCTCTAACTGTTCTTTGTATATCTTTTTTTGCTCATCTAAATCAACTTTAAGCTTAGCGGCTGCTTCATAAGTTTTATCAGCTTCTGTTTTTGATTGATTGTACGCATCTAATGCAGCATCGTATTTGCCTTTGGTTTCTAGATAGTTTTCTTTTGCAACGGTGTATTCTTTCAATACACTAATGTAATCTTTTTCCAAAACAGGTTGAGCTGCTTGGTTTACTTGTGTTATCGTTGTAGCCAATGTTTGCACAGGAAAACTAGTTCCTACGACTATCGTGCTTGAATACAACAAAAACTTAAACGAACCTCTTTTCCATGAATCTTTCATTACACCACACGTGCCTTCCTTTTTTTAATAATATTCACACCGTAAAAATATAAAAACTTAAAGAGTGTTATATTTTCACAAATGTAATTATACATTAGGTATAAGTATAATATTTATCATATTTTTCTTTGTAATTCTAATTTTTTGATAAACTTATAAAAAACAAGGGTAAATGCTATCTATTGTAGAATTATTAGTTGTGTTAAAGACTTATATTTATTTTTTATGTAATGTTTATATATATAATATTTAGATATTTTTGAACGTGAATGAAATATAGTATATCTGTTTTGTGTTAGTTTTCTAATTTTTTTGTGACTATGAATATCTAAAAAGAAATTCAGAATAACGCTAAAAATCGTAATAAAGAAACCAATTTTTAGCCACAAAATAATCACAATTTCAGGTTATTATATATTCATACCAAACAAACAACCCTAACAAAACACTTTTTCATTTTTTAACTCCTTTTCCCACTCTTCCCCAAAGAGTGGGTTATTTGTTGTGAATCACTACGACTGGCTATGCCAGAGTAGATGATGAACAATACTTGGCGACCAAAGGGAGAGAAGTCTCCTTACTAGTGAATCACTCTCTTTCGTTAATGCATCAAATTTAAAGTGGTAAAGCCCTAAGAATTGAAAGACAACGACTGGCTATGCCAGAGTAGATGATGAACAATACTTGGCGACCAAAGGGATAGAAGTCCCCATACTATAGAATCATTCCCCTTCGTTTCGAATACATCAAATTCCAAGTGGTAAAGCCCTAAGAATTGAAAGACTACGCCAGAGTAGTTAATGAATAATACAAGGTGTCCGCAAAAAGAGTGATCCACCAAAAAACTAAGCCTAAAAAAATTGATGTTCATTTTTCGAAAGAACTTTCTAAAGATCAGCAGTAAAATAAAGCTACGAAATGAAGGGATCGATGAAAAATGAAAGAAGCAAAAGTAATGCAATTCAGAACAGCACATAAAAAAGATAAACCGCTTGTTTTACTAAATATCTGGGATGTAACAACTGCCACTGAGCTGATACAAAAAAAGATAAAGTTGATTCCCACAGGAAGTTTTGCAATGGCTGACTTTTACAGCTATCAAGATGGTGAAAAGATGCCTTTTGAAGAAATATTAGGCTTTATAGAACAAGTGAACGGAGAAAATCACTATATCACAGTAGATATTGAAGCTGGTTACGCGTCAAATTTAACTGATTTAGCTTTAAATGTTGAGGGAGTTGTCAACAACGGAGCCGTCGGTATCAATATTGAAGACAAAAGACCAAATCTAGATACCTTGTATTCCATAGAAGAACAATGTGAGCGGCTAGTTTGCATCAAACAAAAACTCAACGCCATGAAGAAAGATCTGTTTATCAATGTTAGAACTGATTTATATTTTACAGGCGACATCGTGCAAAATAATCAAAATGAGCGGTTGCTGAACCAAACAATTACTCGAATCAAAGCCTATGAAAAAACGGGAATCGATGGTATTTTTATACCAGGTTTAAAAAATAAAAAACATATCAAGAAAATCGCAGCTGAAACAACATTGCCGATCAATATTATGCTTGATATCAAAGAAGATTCGATCGCAGATTATTTAAATTCAGGTGTTTCAAGAATTAGTTTTGGGCCTTCGATTTATTTCCTTTACAATGAACAGGAGAATCAAGAATTGGCGGCTTTTTATACATCATTATTGACAGATTTGGCTGAACTGGAAGAGAAAGAACGTATTGAATTATTCAGATTAAAGTAGAAAGGGGAATGTTCAATGATCGGAGAAAAAGAAAAAAAACAGTATTACAAAGCACTGCTTGCAAAAGATTCTACCTATGACGGCATTTTCTTTGTCGGTATTAAATCAACGGGTGTTTTCTGCCATGCAACGTGTCCAGCAAGGAAACCCAAATATGAAAACTGTACTTTTTATGAAACAGCAGAAGAAGCTTTGTTATCTGGCTACAGACCATGTAAACGATGCAAACCGTTATCTTTTCCAAGAGAAATTCCACCACTCGTTCAAAAAATGGTGGAGTTAGTAGAAGAAAATCCAGAAAAGCGTTGGAAAGACCAAGACTTCGCTGAGTTGGGCATTCATTCGATGACTGCCAGAAGACAATTCAAAAAAGTCTACGGCATGACCTTTGTTCAATATGCACGTTCAAGAAGGATGGGGATGGCGTTGAAATCAATCAAAAACGGTGAGAAACGGATCAATACTCAGCTGGATGTAGGCTATGATTCATCCAGTGGATTCTATGATGCTTTTTCAAAAATCATGGGCAGAAATCCGAAACAATCAAAAGAGATCAAAATTTTATCTGCCGATTGGATCGATACGATTTTAGGTCCGATGATGAGTATTGCGAATGATGAGTACTTATATTTGTTGGAATTTGTCGACCGTCGCGGCTTGGAAAGAGAAATCGAGCGACTACGGAATCGAATGAATGCATCGATCGTTCCTGGAAAAACCAAGATCAATGAACAGATCAAAGAAGAATTAGAGTTATATTTTGAGAAGAAACTAGATGAATTTCAGACTCCATATCTGTGTTTGGGTTCTGATTTTCAAAAAAGTGTATGGCAAGCTTTGACGAAAATCAAGCGTGGTGAAACATCTTCTTATAAAGAGTTGGCGCAAGCTATCGGAAATCCTAATGGAATGCGTGCTGTTGGGAATGCGAATGGTGCGAATCAATTGGCAATCATTATTCCGTGTCATCGGGTGATCCAGACAGATGGGAGTTTAGGTGGATATGGTGGTGGCGTGGAGCGGAAGAAGTGGTTGTTGAAGCATGAGCGTGAGTATGATTTGTGAGTAGAATAAAAAGAGAGAGCCATATTTTAAGAATTGGCTCTCTCTTTTCTATTTACCAGCCTCCAGAAAAGCCGCCACCGCCGGATGACCCACCGCCACCAGAGCTGCTTCCGCCGTCCCCAGAAGATCCGCCAGAATCACTACTTCGATAGCTTGAAGGACTAAAATACTGTAACGTTTGATAACTTGATAAATTCATGCCAGGTATGGCGCCAAGAAATAAACATTTATCAAGATCCGTGATCGCTTTTTGATAATAGTCAGACTCGATTTTTTTAAAATCCTTCTCACCCTTTTTAAAAGCTTTAGGCAATTCATTTTCAAAATTACCTGCTTCTGTTAAAAAATCTTCCTTACTGGTATCTTGACCTTTTAACAGATGATAGGAAACAAGTAAAACTAGTAATTTTTCTTTTTGTTTTGTGTAAAATGATTTTGATACATGTTCTTTTACATAAACTTGCACAATCTTTCTCGTTTGCATGAAAGCAACTCTGGCTTGAACAATTTTTTGTAAAATTTCTAAGTAGTCACTATCTGATTTTTTCAGTCTTGGTTGTAGTTGTTCTTTAGCCTGAGTGATTTTCTGTGGTTTTGATAAGAAGTCGTCTAAACTTTGAGCATATTCTTCATAGTAGCGCTCGCTGACTTCTAAACACATGGTGCAATAAGTTAGCTTGTTGGCTGGGGTAAGGTGATGCATACGATATTTCCCAAGTTGGGTTGCATAATCAATGACATCGCTAGTAAATAAAATCTTAGTTAAATAGTGTTGTAAAGGTTTATAGTTATCAAAATTGGCTAGAATCAATATCCTAATAGGTGCTTCTTTAACATAAAGCATAATCGCTTTTTCCCTCACAGCTACTTTACCTAGCCAACGTACTTGTAATTCTTGGATTGAATCAAACAGGGGCTTTTTTAAAAGCCGTTCTTCTAAGAAACTCCTTAAGAAAAGAAAGCCGATAAATAGACTCAAAGCAACCAAAGTTGATAGGACAAAATGATCCATGATAAAAGCAAAAGCACTCCCAATATAGTTTGAAAAATTCTTTTTCGGTTCTACATAGTGATATTCAGAGTCGTCATAAGAGTTACTTGCCTGTGCTATATCTTGAACTTCCTTTTTTGCTACTTCGTAATTGCCATAACGTTCATTGACGATCGTTATGATATTGTGGCTGATGATAGTCAAACCTTGATCATACTTTTCTTCACGAAACAATTGTTCCACGTTTGTAGGGACGATGTCACGCTTCATACTATCTGTGATCACGTCTTCTACACCATATCCAACTTCTAAACGATATTTCCGATCAGACACTGCAATGACGAAAAGAAAACCATTGTTTCGGTCTTTATCACCGATACCTAATGTTTGAAATGTTTCATTTGCGTAGGTTTCGATCGTTTCGTTTTTCGGTAATTTTTTGATAGTTTTTAGAACGAATTGCGGACTGCCAGGTAGTTGTTTGAAGTCTGATTCGTTTGCTTGAATGATCGCTTGTTTTGTTTCTTCGCTTAATAGACCAGCTTGATCATCGACGAAGAAACTTTCGGCTGTGCTGATTTGTGGAGAGAATAGAGCGAATAGGAAGATAGTAGTGAGGAATAGGATTGTTTTAAAAAAGGTTGCTTGGGTAAAGTGTGTGTGTTTTTTATGTGTGTGATTTGAGTTCATTTTGCTCCTTTTGATTGTGTTGGCTTAGTTTTTTAGAAAAGTGTTGTTTCTTTTTTTGTTCTTCTTTATGTTCCTTAGATTTAGAACCGTACCATAATTTTTTCTCTATTTTAAATTTTTGTCTAAATTCCTCTGAAAATTCATTCAAAAAATATATTCGTGCCATCGTTTCAGATAGCCAAGGAAATGCATAAATGCTAAAAATAGAGAATAGAATAGGTATTACTGGAACAAGTGCCAAGATAATTCTGCCTTCTATGTTTGGTTTAGGTGTTTGATTAGACAGCTCATTTGAAAATATATTGCTTACGACAGATGCTATAAAAAGAATTGTCAAAATGGATTTAATCATTTTAGGATTTTCAGTCATTAATTTACTTAATCGATCAGCTTCTTGATTTTTGTAAATTAAATTTTTAATTTTTTTGATTGATTTGATTATACTGAAAATAAAACAACCTGAGACGACTAAAATATTGAAGATTCTCAAGTAAGGATTTTTTGTCAACAATTGTAAGTCAATAATCAACAACCAATAAAAGATTACGCTAAGTTGCGCTAACCAAACATTGGATTTATATGCTAACTTAATATTGTTTCGACATCTATATTTGGCACCTAAGAAAATCATATTAAAAAGAAAATATAGACAGAATAGCATCACGAACCATTTTAAGGACAACGTGAATTGGTACTCATTTGTAGTGCCTGAAAAGGTTGGGTTTCCCACTAAAAAATAGCCAAACCAATACAACGCTTGTACGGAACCAGCAAAAAAAATTGCAGCTATTAACCGTTTACCAAAAGACATATTTTCTGCTTTTATATACCCTTCCTTGGCCATCTTTTCTGAGACAGTATTTTCTATTTGTTCAAATCTAATGCTCTTTTTCATGTTGTAATCCTCTTCCTTTTCTACCAAGTAAATATATTATTTTCATTAATTTCCCCAACCTTCTCTTTTTAATGTTGCTTCTAAAGCTTTTTCAGAATATTGTTTAGGAAATTTAAATTTGACGAATGACATAATCAAGACTTTACCTACTACAAAAGCTATAAAATAAGCGAGAGCAGTTAACAGTATAAATAATACAAATGATCCTTCCATAAGTCCGCCTATTCCGATTCCAGCGGATGTTCCAATCAAAAGAATTCCTTGACTCTTAGTAATTGCACTATCTACATCACTATCCCCTTTAACTTTTTTCTCCATCTCAATTACTTTTGGATATTTTTTATGAGTTTTTCCAGTTAGAATCATCCAAACGTACCATACTATTGAGATAAGTATAAAGACAAAAGGTAGGAATAATAGAATATCGAATGCTAGAGCTTGGTATTCTTCAGAGATAGAATTTGATAAAAAATTTCTATATTCAAAGATAAGTAGAACATAGCTTATTTCTAAAAAGCCCCAACTGACCAAAAAATAGATAATCGGATCATAGAGTTTTGTTTTTATTAGTAGTAGTGAGAATAGAATCAACACATTTATAATTAAAAAGAATAAAACAATTTTTTGGAATAACATTGTGTTTGGAAAATAAATCTCATCATATTCAAAACTATCAATGTAGAAATACATGATTGGAAAACATGCTACAGCAATAAGGCTTATCATTCTTGAAGCCTTGATTCCGGCAAATTCTAATCTGTATTTTATTGGAGCGATAAAAAAATAAAAATCGTCTGCTGTTTTTTTCAAAATTCTTCTCCTAATTTAATTTTATCTGAAAGTAAAATTACGCATTTTTTTGATAGATTTTCCAATTCTATCTTTAACTATATACAGTACATAGTAGATTTAATTTTAACATAAAGAGTGAACGAATATTTTTATTTGAGAGAAAAAGTCAAAAATTACTTGAAAAAGTAATTTCTGACTCTGAAAGGTAATAAGTAATTAAATTTTTTTCTTTTCGACGTAGTTCTTCAATTTGATTTTCCATTTTGGGAATAGTCTGTGAAAAATCAGATTGAAAAGCTGAGAATATTTCGGAACAAGCGTAATAGTCACTAGCAATTTTCTTCTTGTTCACGGGGCATTTTATGTCACTGAATTTAGTTGTTCCAACATGCCATGTAGAGAGTAAATTTCCTGATGACTTACCATTTTAATAGGTTGATTCTTTTTTGTCTCTAGCTTTTTAATTTCCATAATTCTACTCCTTTTTTGAAATGATGCTTTTACGAATACCAATTCTTTCTTGGTTATACTATATGATGTTCGTATGAGCAACAGAAGGGTGGAGGAAATTTTATGGAAAGAAAAGTAGAAATTCGTTTGAAACAACTAGTTAAAGATAGAGGTATATTATTAAGAGAGCTTGCACGTTTATCTGACATTGAGCCTTCAATTGTTAATAAATTAGCAAATAATAACAGAGAAAAGATTTATTTATTGCATATTGAGAGGATAGCGGATGCGTTGGATATTAGTGATATATCTGAAATAATTCGGTTGAAGTGAAAAACTGTGCAAATATCAGAAATACGATATTTGCACAGTTTTTCTATATTTTTTCTGTTTCTATTTTAGTTACCTTATCGTCTTTTAATTCTATAGATAAATATACATACCCTTTTTCCAATTTATCTTCCCATCGTAATACAATTAGCCCATTTCCATCCTTTTTCATTTTATCTGGTTCTCCAAGTTCGTCGATAACCTTGGAGAATGGATCTTTTTCCGCTATATTTTTAATCTTTTTTTCTTCAGGCATCGTTAAATCAGCGCTGTTCATTTTCATAAACCTTAATTCATTTTCTTCTGGAGAGTATGTTAAATTCTGAATATAATCTTTTGAAATAACTAAAATTTTCTCAATATTTCTATCTTTAGCTTCTTGGAAAGTATACTCATTTTTTTCAGCAAATCTTTTCAATGATTCAATATTGGCTTTTTCATTTTTTGTGGAAATATCCATTTTTTCGAAAATGTCTGGAAAAGATGCATATGTTTTATTATTGGAAGATACAAATAGCCATCCTCCAATAATAGCAACAAGGACTACGCTAATTAAAATAACAATAAATGTTTTCTTGTTTTTCAATATTTTCTCCTTTTTTCTATTCAACATTTTTTGATTTACTTAGATCTATTCTTCCTGTTCTTTCTTCTTCTTTTCTTCGTATTCTATCCGAACAGCTTTTATATAAGAGTAGTGACGAAATAACAAAACAATACCACATACAATGAGTATCAATTCTAAATTTCCCCAAGTAAACGAACTATAACTAGAAAAAATATTAGTGAAACCAGAAGCTAAACAGCAAATAAATATCCACCATGCAGTTGAGTTTTTTGGGAGTTTTTTTTCTTTATTTACTAACCAAAACATTATGATAGTCTGAATAACTGCACGAATAAGCATTCCACTTAAGAGTAGTCCGTATAAATAGTATTGACTCCCTGCCCAAAATCCAAAAATAACATTGAATATAGTCATTATCACTTGGACGAAAAGAAGAATATTAGCAATAGTATCTAGTTTATCTCCAGGATGTTTACTTTGCACTATCTTGTAGCTCCTTTTCAGATAGTTCATCTGTATCATAGTTTATTTCATTACAATAGTGAACGACTAATTGATAGCTATCGTTTGTTAATTCTTGATTATCATATCGATCGTTTCCAAAGTCAATTAAATCTAGCCGCACATCATCTGGAAGAAGTTCTTCATAGCAATTTTTGTTGGTTCTTAAAGCACCTGTGAAGTATTCTTTTCCAAATAAAGATAGTGTAACACCCAATTCAATTTCTTTGACTGGTTTGTCGGTGTTATTTATTAATGCATATTCTAACACCATATTTTCGTCTTTAATAGTCATATCTCCAGTGATAAGTAATAACTTATTTGATAGAAAAATTTTTCTATTTTTTTTAAAATAATCATCCCAGGCTGTAATATATTCTTGATTCTCAACAATAGAATGACATTCAGGGTTTTCTTTTAAATATTTTGCCCAATCAATTTTCATTTTTATTGTTCACTTTCTCTCCATTTATTTCTAGATCTTTAATTTCAAATGTAATATCGGAACCAGTATTTTCTTTTAGTTTATCAAGATACTCTATAGGGGCATTTGCTGAGATAGCTTTAGGTATAGCACCGTTATTTGGTAGGTCAATAAAATCTTTTTTGTTGTACTCTATTTCACCAAATTCCCCGTCTGTTATATTTTTAAATGTTGGTTTAACTTTCATTTTAATACTTTGTATATTCTCATGTGATGTATTCACTAAAAAAACTCCTAGATTAAAACGTTCTTCTTCTGGAGAATAATGCATAGCGTAGGTAATTATATTAATTTTTTTAGCAGGGTTTATCTGAGATTCTGCATCTAAGAATCCTTTTTCAAAGAAATTATTCTCTAAAAAAGTGGTAACGTCTTGTGTAGACTTCTTATTATTTTCGGTTAAAAATATCGTATATTTACCTACGGGATAACCGTTATCAAGTGCTTTTTTTTCTTCTTTAGTAAAGCTATTCAAAGTATGGCCAGTACTAGATTCTGTGACATAATTATAATCATTTTTTTGACAAGAACTTAATAATATAGTAAACAAAAATAGTATAAAAAATTTACCTAGGATGTTTTTGTTCATTTACTTCTCCTTTCTATAAGCCGCTGTCAAGATCTATTAGCTCTTTTTTACTTCCAGAAATACCAACACCTACTAAGCCTGGTGTACCGATGTCAAAACCGTCAGTTCCTAGTTTTGCTTTTATTTCTCCAGATAGTAAAGAAAGATCAAGTTTAGCACTAACTCTGTGTAAGTCATCTTCCCAGAAAACTACTTCATAACTACCTTTTGCAGCACTACCACCTAGCGCAATATCAGCTCCTTTTTGGTTAATCGAACCTTTCAATGAAGCATTTCCAACAGACCAACTGGTATTATCATTTTCTATTGAAACAAGGCTACCAGATCCTGAAACAGAGGTTCCCATTCCAGGTTTTAAAGACGGTTTTCCAGAGCCGTTTATGTCAATATTAGATGACATCGATGGTTTTAGAAGATTGGCACTTGCAGAACCATTTATATCTAAGAAAGTCACTTTTGACATATTAGGATATAAAATTTTATACTTTCCATCTTCAAATATTAATTTTGCATCTTTTCCTTGTATATCTAACGGTTGAGTTAGTAAAGGCCACGATTTCATATTTTTAAAGACATAATATTCACGTAAAATTTTAATTTGATCATCTGATAAATTACGATACATTTCTCTTATTTTTTCTTCAATTTTTTCTGGCGACCATAATTTATTTAATCTTACTTCTCTTTCCAATCGTTTGTTACGACCATCAATAACTCCGGGAATATTGTCAATATTCCCAGCTTTACCTATAGCTTTTAGTCCTGAGTTTAGTCCGGGTGCAGTAAGAGAAGATGCGCTTTGTATTTTACTTTTATATTGACTTATTATACTCTTCAATTGCTTTACTTCATCAGAACGAGCTGTGATTTTTTCTTTGATTTCACGGTCATCGGTTTGAGCTTTCTCATTAGCATCTGTTAAAGCGGTTTTGATACCTGTGACATACTCATCCAGTTTTGTAGTTAATGTTGATGGTGATGAAGCGCCGGAAAATTCTTCTGATAAAGTTCCCTCAATAGACAGGTCACACTCCTCGATTAAAGTATCGATTTTTGTTGCTAGCTTTTCGGATGATGTATAGTAAGAATCAATATCCGTAGCAACGCTCGCTATATCCGTATTATACTGTTCAATCGCCTCACTTAAAAGCTTTCTTTCCCCCATTTTTGTTACCTCCAACTAGATATATTTGTTTCTGAACTAATTACTTTATTGATATAGTTATCTAACTCTTCAAAAAGTGTAGCATCACCAATAATTTTTTTAGATAAAGCTTCAAAAAAATCGGTAATCTCATTCATATATACAAGAAAATTATCAACATACTCTCTATAACTTTCATAAGATTCAGATTTCCAATCTTTTTCTGTTAAGGAATTTTTTTTAGATTCTATTAATTTGACACCTTCTTGCAGTTGGGTTAATCCTAACATAATATTCGTACATATTTCTGTTTCAATTTTTCCTTTGTCAATTAATATTCCAGCTCCCATTTCATAAGATGCTTTTGTTTCAGAAATTTTTGGTTTATATCCCCCAGCATATGAAGGTGTAGGTTGTGTGATGGAATGTGTTGGTATATAAACTTTATTCACAGCATCACCTGTAGTTGGACTTTTTCTCATATTATTACCTCCTATTATAACGATTCAAAGCGGTCATAAGCAGCTTTTAAAACACTAAGTACTAAGTCATTATATTTGTCAGTGGGAGCAATTACATCTGATTTAATAATATTCATTAATTCTTCAATACTTTTTCCAGCTTCGCCTTTATAACCTTTGTTCTCTACACCTTCAAGAGCTTTTTCTATATTGACTAACCCATTATGAATACTATCAAATCCATTTTTTAAGCCATCTCTTTGTTCAGATAATTTATCTGTTTCAACTTTTAGTTCGTATCCCATTACTGCACTCCTTTAATTAAATAATTGAATTTAATGCTTGTCTAAATTGAAATTGTGTTTCTGTTAAAGTAGTCATTGTTGAGCTCAATTTTGAACGTAATTTTTCAATTTTTTTGTCCAATTTCGTTTGTGCTTTAATGCTTTTGTCCCACGCTCGTTTTACCGCTTCTCTTGCTGATTGACCATCCCCAATAACTGCGGAAGCTTGTGCATTAACTTGAACCATATAATTCCCTTTTAGATCTTCAGTATCAATTTCATTAAATTTATTTTTATTAGTGTTCATTAAGTCACGAAAATTTTGATGCGTTGTATCTAGAGTTGTGACATTACTATCTAAAAAAATTTTTTTCATCGTTAAAAATTCAATTTCAGTGGTCAAAGAGGTAATATTTGCCTCCATTGCTCGAATTTCTGGTTCATATACATTTCTAAGATTTTGGCGTTCTACATTTTTTTCAGATTCAGTTTTTTTACCCATAAAACTCTCCTTTAAAATAGTGTTGGTAATTTAAGAATAGTCGCGTAATCATCTTCTACAAAGTAAGCTTCTTGATTCGTTAATGCAGGTGATTTGTAGTTCAAGTTAGCTGCTGTTAATAGACTTTGATCTGAATATTTCATAAATAGTAAACCGTGTTTATTTTGTTTTAATAGCTTAGAAAAATCGTCATAGTTCGCACCATAGTCATTAGCTGAGCCAAAAGTAATGAATTTAATTGAATCGTATTCTTCATAAAGTTCAATGTTTATCTTAGCTAAAGTATCTCTTGTTTTGGCACTAAAATCATTGATGTTTGCAATTAAAATATAATGATTCATTTCAACATCGGTTCTATTTTGTTCTTTTAGAGCGACTTGTTCATTTCTAATTCCTGTTAATAGTTGTTCCATGCCCTCAAGTTCTGAAACATAGCTAACTACTGAGCCGCTTAAATGTTGGTAAGCTTGTCTGCTAGTATCAATAACATGCAGATAATTAACTGGATTAGCTTGGTTCATACGGTTCACTTGTGAGATGAATAATTTCATCAAACCTTCAGTGTCTTGCTGACTAGCCCCTACCACAGTTAAATGTTCTTCTTTTGTTGTCAACCAAGGAACTACCTCAACACTGTCTAAATCTAGTCCTAATGGAATGTATTCTGTTGACGCTGGATGTTTTCTGTCTAAAATGCCTGCAAAATGCTCGTAAGTTAATTCTTCTGGCACCATCGGAATTGGTTCAGGTCTAGCCCCAGTCCAATGTTGATCCATCTCATTTACTTCTTCTTGAATCGCTTCAATAATCTGCAATGTATCTTCACCATCAGCTGGAAGGGCAGTCTGGAATAATTCAGGTTCTTCCAACTTGATCAATCCACGACCAGGCAAATCATCGATCGTCAATGTCGTCCGTCCAACAATCGCTCTTGGCTCGGAATCATCGATCATTTTCAACACAATTTGCGTCTTGATATTACTTGAAAGCGTCATGCGCATTGAGTTTTGACGTCCCGCAGAAAGTAAGAGGTGAAGTCCAATCCCAGCACCTTCACGAGCCACTTGAGTAATCACTTTCTCAAGAATCTCTTCAAACTTAGCACCTTTCATTCCTTCAAAACCATCTAACAGAATAAGGATGATCGGTTCTTCTTTCCCACTAGCACGCTCATACATATCCAAACTAGCCACAGAATACTCACTCAATAACTTCTTACGACGTTTCAATTCATCATTGATCCGTCTCGCGAACTTCTCAATTTTCTCTTCTTCATCAATACTCATCGTATCCGCCACATGCGGTAATTTCTTCAACGGCAGTAAACCATTCGTCCCAAAATCAAGCAAGTATACATTTAATCTTTCAGGACTATGCACTCTCGCCAAATCCATCACAACCGTCTGCATAAACGTACTCTTCCCATACCCAGGACTACTAAACACCGTCATATGACCTTCTTGCGTCATATTCAAACGCAACGTATTCTGCGCCTGCATACTCGGCACATCCACCACACCCAAAACAGGTTCAAGCGGCTGTTTTTCAGTCAACCATTCTTCTCTAAAGTCCACAGGATGTAGCGTAGAAGAAGCAATCCGTTCTTCCAACGGTGGTAACCAAGGTCTCGGTAGTGGTGTGATATTTTCCCGTTCCGCTACTTCATGAATCCCATCAATAATGGCATCCAGTTCAGTTGGAATTTGTTTCACATCATCCGCATTTTCAAGTCCACTTAAATCTTCACTCAGAATCTCATACTGACCCAAATCATTCACAAGGTAAATCGTATGATCCTCAATCTGTTGATCATCTTTCTCTGGCTGATAATCCGCACCACTCCAAGCACTCTGGAACAATTCATAAATCTCATTATTCCCAACTTGCAAGTACGCACGCCCAGCTTGGGTGATTTCCGCCGCATCTGGCGTTTTCAACATTTCCATCGAATCGGCTTTATCCGCCACTTTCAACGCTAATTTAAATTTCGAGTTACTCCAGATTTGGTCGTTGACCACACCACTTGGTTTTTGCGTCGCAAGAATCAAGTGAATCCCCAATGAACGCCCAATACGAGCAGTGGAAACAAGTTCCTTCATAAACTCAGGCTGTTCTGATTTCAACTCCGCAAACTCATCCGAAATTAGGAAGAGGTGAGGCATTGGTTCAGAAACATCGCCATTTTTATATAATTTTTGATACTGATTGATATGATTCACGTTATTCTCCGAGAAAAGGCGCTGACGGCGTTTTAGCTCGGCATTGATAGAGATTAAGGCACGCATACTTTGAGCGCCATCTAGGTTGGTAATACTCCCTAATAAGTGAGGTAGGTTACGGAACAAGTTCGCCATTCCTCCACCTTTGTAGTCAATCAGTAGGAAAGCGACATCATACGGATGGAAATTCACGGCTAAACTCAAAATATAACTCTGCACGATCTCAGATTTACCAGAGCCCGTCGTCCCAGCGACTAAACCATGAGGTCCGTGGGCTTTTTCATGTAAGTTCAAATAGACAATATCGTCTTTTCCACGCAAACCCAAAGGCACAGCTAAGGTTTTATGCGGCGAATGTTCAGCCCAACGTTGGGTCACATTAAATTCCTCAAATTTCTCGATGCCGTACATTTCTAGGAAAGTAACAGCTTCAGGAATACTTGATTTCAAGTTCTGTAAGTGATTCAATGGCGCAAGTAATCTTGGCAATTGCTCTTTGTTAAATTCAGCAGGGAAGTGATCCAATTGGAACGATTTGTTCATCAATTTTCCTTCTTCCAACAAAAGAACCCCAGTATTTCGGTCACGGATATCGATAACCGTTTTGATATTATCCGATAAACTACTCATAACATCTTCCACAAAAATCACGCTACAACCTAATTCACTCGGATCTTCATTGAAGAATTCCATGATCACATGATCCAAAATCAACTTCTCATCAGTGATCATCACCACATAATGAGGGGAGAAGATGGTGCTGTCACGGCTATTGCGGTTTTCTTCCATGGAATTTTTACGGTTTTTCAAAATTTGATTCAAACTATTCAAGACTTGGTCACGGCTCCGTTGGTTATAGACAAACCCACGTACATTGACATCTTGCATTGTCGCATGAGGCAACCAACGCATCCATTCCCATTGGTCTTTTTCTGCTTCTGGGAAAATCGAGATAAATTGTAAATCATGGTAACTATGGAAGGCAGGTAACTGGTTTACTAATTGATAAAGCTATGTATTTCATTCTTTTATATTAAGTTTAACATAAAGAAAGAATGGATATTTTGATTCAAAAGAAAAAGTCAAAAATTACTCAAAATAGTAATTTTTGACTTTGGAAGGTAAGGGGACTTATATTTTTTCTTTTTGTTGTAACTTTTCGATCTGCTTATTAATCTTTTTTGAAAGTTGGTAAAAATCGTTATGAAAGTTGGTGAATAATTTAGCGCAAACATAGTATTCACTCATGACCTTTTCCTTATCTAGAGGTTGTGGATTTTCATTAAAAAATTGATGTAGTAGATTTAATACAAGGTTCCATGAATCAAGTTGTTTTAGTGTGATACCTAAAGACTGAATATCTTGTTGAGTGATGTTGTTGTAAATTGGCTTATTTTTAGTTGTGGTGGTTAATGGTTTAATTTTGTTCATTATAATTCTCCCTTCAATTTTTCGTGAGTGACTTGGAGAATTTCTTAAATGTATGGTATACTCTACTTGTCTATGGTGGAGTTTTAATTTAAGAAATTCATTTCTTATTTTTAGAACTCTGCTTTTTTGTTACTTTGAATTGTAAAATCAATCTATTATAGTACCTCCTTTTAAAAGTATTTGGTAAATTATAGTCTTGTTAAGACTATAATTTATTTTAAACAATCTTTATATGGTTGTCAATGTTTTGTAGTCTAGATTAGATTGAATTTTTTGATTTAATAATCTAAAATAGATAAGGAGAGGTGATATGCTTGTTAAGTGAAAATTTTCAGGAGTCATTAAAACAATTAAGAATAAAAAGAAATCTAACTCAAGATGAACTAGGTACAAAACTTGGAGTGAGTGGTCAAACAATTTATAAATATGAGAATGGGGTTACCTTTCCACCACCAGAAAAAATAGAGAAGATTCTTCAATTTTTTAGAGTCGATCCAAATGTTTTATTTGGTTACCACAGTCAAAGTGAGAACATCAATAAGTTATTAAAAATAATCAATAACGAAGCACATTTACAAGCTGAGATTTTTCGTAACTTGGAAGTTGGGGATGAAAAGAGTGTTTTGGAAAAGCTGATTAATGAATATCCATACTTGGAGAAACAGAATATGGATTTATTGATAAATTACAATGAATTTATTTTTAAAACAAATGTTGAAAAATATATAGTGCGAGAAATTGAACGTATCAAAATAGCCGATACTTTTTTGAATAAAGAATGTTAAGATAAGTAAAAAGAGAGTATCAAACAAATTATTTGAGATTTGTTTGATACTCTCTTTAATTTAATGATTATTTTTGATACTCAAAGATTCTTGTCGCACCTAAATAAATTTGCAGATAGCTTATATCATCCATAATTTTTAAAAGATGGAAAAATGGAGCAGTTAATTCCATACCTTGTTTGTCTGTATACTCTAATAACTTACCGTAACTTTCTAGAGTTTTATTTTCAAAATCATGATCAATTCGTGTCATAATCATATCAGAAACAGCAAAGTAGGTTCGGAAATTTAAAATTTCCATATCTATTTCCACATTATTCTCTTGAACTGGGAGAAAGAATTCAGCCAATATGGGTTCTGAAGTATCTTTTTGGTTATAGGTATTAATGGAGTAGAAAAAAGAACCATTTGGTGTTAATTTATTCTCTCTAATTGTTTCGAAAAAATCATCTATGGCTAACTGCATTTCAGTTGGAATAAAAGTATAATATTTTGATATTATATTTCTGTATTCTATTTTTTGCCCTTCCACAATCATTTTATTGACACATCCTTTATGGGAATGTAGATATCTAATACGTATTCTCCAAAAACATCTGTGCAAATAACATAAGAAGTGTCTTCTAAAGTTATTTGATTTTCTTTTGCATATTGTTCAATTTTTTCTCTTGCTGCAAGAAAGTTGTCCTCATTATCAGCTTGTCGTAACATTACTGCGTTTCGAATTGATAATTCTTCTGTGAAAGTTAATGAATCCAATTCAGGCGGAATCTCAGTTGCCCAATTTATTGGCATATAAAATGTAAAGGATTTTTCTTCATGATCTTGAATATCTTTTATAGAAAAGAATAATGGACCAGATTGGTACAGGCCTTCGTTCAATTCCAGAACTTGTAATGTATTTAGACCAGTTTCCCATTCCTTTGGTAAAATTTCTCTTGAAAAATTAATTAAGTTCTTCATGTATAGTGGCCGTTGCTCTATTTTCAATGTTCATTCTCCATTCTGCTAGTTAAATATTTCTCTGGAAATCTAATTTTTAAATAGGTTAAAATAAATATCCTTGGTACGAAAAAAATGAGTAAATAAGAAAGAAGTAACATGATTATGGCTAGAAAAGATTCTCCTGGTGTAAGTAATTTCATTATAACAATACCTAGGACTGCTCCTATAGATGCATAACTTGTAAGTTTTTCACCTTCTTTTTTATCTTTTTCAGTTAATTTTTTTAGTTTTCCTTTTTTTGTTCTATGAACAATGTCATAGGAATAGCCTATAAATAAGACTACAATTAGGAATAAGAATAATATAGTAGTTATAGTGGCAAATCTTTCTTTATATACTATAAACCATTTATTATATTTATTTTCAGAAAAAAATACGTTTGACATGAGTAAAAATAGATTAAAAAAGAACAAGACTACCCAAATAGAGCCAATTCCTAAGCTTAAAGTATTATAGATTTCAGCTTTAGGAGAAGGTACTGATTGTCTATTTAATATTAATAATATGGCCATATAAATAAATAGACCTAGGGTCAATACAAAAGATATCCGTTCTATCCATCCTAATTGAAAGTCGTATCTAGAAGGGATAATTAAAATTCCTAACATTAATATTACTCCTAAAAAATATAGAGCTAAATGCAAAGTTGCTAGTCGTTTCTTATCAGTACTTCCAAATTGAATAGCAGCTCCCCATCTATCTAACTGTTTTTCATCAAATTGTTTTAAGCTTAGTTTTTTTAACATATTTTTTCCTCTTCTTGTGATTTTATCAAACAAAATTTATCAGAAAACCCGTAGTTCATTCTTATTAAGAAAAGAAACTACCAAGTTTTTTTCCTGCCCAATTTAAGCCTCCTGATACAGCTTTTACAGCTCCTTTGCCTATATCTTTTACAGTATCTTTTATTCCTGTCTTATCTAACACCCAGTTAACACCTATTGATATTCCTATTGCCCCAGCAGTAACAGCTACAGCTGCAACAGTTCCACCTCCTGGACATATGGCGGTACCAATCGCTGCAGCAGTAGCCATAGAACCCGCCCATGTTGCACCACCTATAGCTACATCAGTCGCAGTATTGACTGCTCCTGCAAAATTAGCCTCAGTAGTGGTCAAGCTAGGATCATTATGAGCATCACTAAAATTATCCCATGCAGACATACCGACATTTGCAATAAAAAGACCTCTTCCTAAGTTATTTAGCCCTTTGAAACTACTTGGCTTGAAATCATCAAGTGCTCCTTTCCAAGTAGCACTTCCAATTCCTTTAACGGAATTTTTAAGTCCACCTGGCTTTAAATATGCAGGATGAGTATTAGGTAATTGAAATTTCTCTTCAAATAATCCCATTGTTCCCGACTTAAAAGTTCCATTCCATTCGCTAACATATCTAAATTGACTACCAGATCTCCACGGACGTCGTGTAGTATTTATCATATCATATAATTTTTTAGTAGTAACTTTCCATATTTTTTGTCCATTTGCATTTTCTACTAATACTAGGCTACCATCTTTTATGCATTGCTCAAAAAATTTTAGTCCCTTACCTAATTTGTATCCATCTTTTAAAATGTCTAGATTTCCCCAAACATCATTAAGTTTACTAAAATTTTTAGCATTGTAGTTATTCAAGCCTACTTCACCAATTTGCCCCATTGTTTGACTAACTTGATTTAACCCATCTAGTTGTGTAGAAAATATTGATAATACACCAGAAAAGCTACTTTCAAAGGTTTGTAAATCTTCAAACATCGTTTTAATAATCTTTTTTAACTCTGTCCAAGCTTCATTAGCTTCTGTCAACTCTATTTTAGATACTGAGCAAATACTACTAACGTTTGAAAATTCTGTATTAATTGTTTTTAAACTTGTTTTTACAGATTTGTATTGTGTTTCAACGGTTGTTTTGAAAGTTTCAATCTCGCTTTTTTTTATAACACAATCCCCTGAATTATCTACTTGACTTGAAAAATCTGTTAATGATCGTTTTACTTCATCAGAGAAGGATGAGACAGCTTCTTTATAGCTTTCTGCTAATTTTGAATGTGTATCTTTTAAATAGTTTTTAACAGATCCTGCGCCGTTCCCGTCAAATGATTCTAGTGTGGCTAAACCATTTGAGGCTTCTTTTAATGTGTCAAGTTTTCCAGAAAATTCAGTTGTAAAAGTAGAGAGGTTATTGCTCCAATCTTGGACTTCACTAATTTTTACAGTTGTCATTTTTTACCTCCTATTCTTTTATCAGTTTCTACTAATGCTGCACCGATACTTTTCATTTGTGTGATATCAGATTCAATCAAAGACTGATAAGTTCCTAAAAATTGGCTCAAAGATTGTTGAACGGTCTTAAAAGAAGTGTAGGGTTCTATATCAGTTTCAGAAATAGAGTCTGTAACATCCATAGACAGATCTGTCCCTCCCGTTGAGAATTTACTGATTTTGTCTTCAAATTCCTTTGGATCAAATTTTATCTTATCTCCCATTTACTTCACCTTCTTATGTCTAATTTATATAGTTGCTAATAGATTTGCTAGGTCAGCAACCGATGCTTCTTGATTAACTACCCTAGATTCTAGTTCAATTAATTCTTCTTCTAATTCAGTTAGTTTATCTTCTATTTTTTGTAAGCCGTCTTCTATTTTTGTTTTAGCAGTAGTAGTATTTTCTTTTATAGTAGAGTATTCTGTATTTGCTTTGGTTGCATTTTCACCTTGCCAAAACGAGCTTTCTATAGTAGTACTACCTAAGGTAGTACTACTAGAATCAAAAGTCTCTTTAGAAGATTGAATATTTTTAATTGCTGTTTCTAATTTTTTTATTTTTGCTTCCAAAGTAGATTTTTCTGTTTTTAAAGTATTTAAATGTAAAGTTTCAGTATTTAATTGTATGCGGAGTTGAGTTCGCATCGCCGCTTTTTGTGCTTTTTCTTTAGCATCAGTTGTCATAAAATTATTCCTCCTTTTCAGACACAGCAAACTTTATTTTTATAAATTGTTTATCTACACTATAATGAGCAGCATTTTTTTCTAATTCTGGTTCTCTTGAAATATATGGCTTTTCAATATATTCTTGATCGGAGATACGCATAGGGAAAATAGCAGTTTTTACTAATTCTTTAAACAAACGTGGTAATCCAATTCTAGTACGTGCCATATATTGGTGGGATCCAGCCAATATGAAGTGAATGTTGTTTATTTCATTTACTTGTAAAAGAAGTTTTAATTCATCTTCAGTCAAGTCAACTAACTCAATAAATTTTTCAATATCTGTAATGTATATTATTCTTTTAGGCGTTTGTTTTTCAGCTACTTGATTTTGAATTTCTTGCAATATTAAAGGCTTCATTTGTTTGATATTTTCTTCTTTGGATATATAAGTATTAACATTCAGGTTTATTCCATCTGTAATTTTTCCTGTATCAATAACCATCGTTTGCATATTTCCAGTTAAAAGCTCCATGCTTGAGAGAATAGAACGTTTTAATGGCATGAAAGTATTATTTGACTCACCCATCACTGACAAATGGCCAGAATCATCTAAATTAATAGCAACTGGTTGAACTTCTTCAAAATCTACACCTAATGGTAGTATTCCTCTTAGTGAAAGCTCTTGGACTTGTTTTTTCTGTTTAAATTCTTCAAAGTAAAGTATTTCAGGAACCATCGGAATCGGTTCAGGTCTTTCACCTGTCCAATGTTGATCCATCTGGTTAACTTCTTCTTGAATTGCTTCGATGATCTGTAGTGTATCTTCACCATCAGCTGGTAATGCTGCTTGGAACAGTTCAGGTTCGTCCAACTTAATCAACCCACGCCCAGGTAAATCATCAATGGTCAATGTTGTCCGTCCAACGATGGCTCTTGGTTCACTATCGTCGATCATTTTCAACACAATTTGTGTCTTGATATTACTTGAAAGGATGGCTTTCAGAGAGTTTTGTCTACCTGCAGAAAGAAGTAAATGAACCCCAATCCCAGCACCTTCACGAGCTACTTGAGTAATGACTTTTTCAAGAATTTCATTGAACTTCGCATCTTTCAATCCTTCAAATCCATCTAACAAGATAAGAATGATCGGTTCTTCTTTCCCACTAGCACGTTCATACATATCCAAACTTGCCACAGAAAACTCACTCAACAATTTCTTCCGTCGTTTCAACTCATCATTAATCCGTCTCGCAAACTTCTCAATTTTCTCTTCTTCATCAATACTCATCGTATCTGCCACATGCGGTAATTTCTTCAACGGCAGAAGTCCATTCGTCCCAAAATCAAGCAAGTAAACATTCAATCTTTCAGGACTATGCACTCTCGCCAAATCCATTACAACGGTCTGCATAAACGTACTCTTACCATAACCAGGACTACTAAACACCGTCATATGACCTTCTTGCGTCATATTCAAACGCAACGTATTCTGCGCCTGCATACTCGGCACATCTACCACACCCAAAACAGGTTCAAGCGGCTGTTTCTCCGTCAACCATTCTTCTCTAAAGTTGACTGGATGAAGGGTAGAAGAAGCAATCCGTTCTTCCAACGGCGGTAACCAAGGACGTGGAAGTGGGGTGATATTCTCACGTTCAGCTACTTCATGAATCCCATCAATAATGGCATCCAGTTCAGTCGGAATCTGTTTCACATCATCCGCATTTTCAAGTCCACTTAAATCTTCACTTAGGATTTCATACTGACCTAAATCATTCACAAGGTAAATCGTATGATCCTCAATCTGTTGGTCATCTTTTTCAGGCTGATAATCCGCACCACTCCAAGCACTTTGGAACAATTCATAAATCTCATTATTCCCAACTTGCAAGTAGGCACGCCCAGCTTGAGTAATTTCCGCCGCATCTGGTGTTTTCAACATTTCCATCGAATCGGCTTTATCCGCCACTTTCAACGCTAGTTTAAACTTCGAGTTACTCCAGATTTGATCATTGACCACACCACTTGGCTTTTGCGTCGCAAGAATCAAGTGGATTCCTAGTGAACGCCCAATACGAGCAGTGGAAACAAGTTCCTTCATAAACTCAGGCTGTTCTGATTTCAATTCCGCAAACTCATCCGAAATTAGGAAGAGGTGAGGCATTGGTTCAGAAACATCGCCGTTTTTATATAATTTTTGATACTGATTGATATGATTCACGTTATTCTCTGAGAAAAGGCGCTGACGGCGTTTTAGCTCGGCATTGATCGAGATTAAGGCACGCATACTTTGAGCGCCATCTAGGTTGGTAATACTCCCTAATAAGTGAGGGAGATTACGGAACAGGTTCGCCATTCCTCCACCTTTGTAGTCAATCAGTAGGAAGGCTACATCATAAGGATGGAAATTCACGGCTAAACTCAAAATATAACTCTGCACGATCTCAGATTTACCAGAACCTGTTGTCCCAGCGACTAACCCATGAGGCCCGTGGGCTTTTTCATGTAAGTTCAAGTAGACAATATCGTCTTTTCCACGTAAACCAAGCGGCACAGCTAAGGTTTTATGTGGAGAATGTTCAGCCCAACGTTGGGTCACATTAAATTCCTCGAATTTCTCGATGCCGTACATTTCTAGGAAAGTAACAGCTTCAGGAATACTTGATTTCAAGTTCTGTAAGTGATTCAATGGTGCCAACAAACGTGGCAATTGTTCTTTGTTAAATTCAGCAGGGAAGTGATCCAATTGGAACGACTTGTTCATCAATTTGCCTTCTTCCAACAAGAGAACCCCAGTATTGCGGTCACGGATATCGATAACCGTTTTGATATTATCGGATAAACTACTCATAACATCTTCCACGAAAATTACACTACACCCTAATTCACTCGGATCTTCATTAAAGAATTCCATGATCACATGATCCAAAATCAACTTCTCATCGGTGATCATCACCACATAATGAGGGGAGAAGATGGTACTATCACGGCTATTACGGTTTTCTTCCATGGAATTTTTTCGGTTTTTCAAAATTTGATTCAAACTATTCAAGACTTGGTCACGGCTCCGTTGGTTATAGACAAAGCCACGTACATTGACATCCTGCATCGTCGCATGAGGCAACCAACGCATCCATTCCCATTGGTCTTTTTCTGATTCTGGGAAAATCGAGATAAACTGTAAATCATGGTAACTATGGAACACAGATAACTGGTTGACCAATAAATGAAGCTGTTCTAATACTAAGTTTCTAGGACCGATATACCCAACAGGTCCATTAACTAAATTGGCAACAATCGGCATATCTTCCAGCTCTAAACTCTTCGTATAGAGCTCATACCCACTTTTTTCTAAATCATCCGTTTCTTTCCCACGTTCTTTGTTAGAATACGTAATCTCACTTGACGATTGCAATGTTCCCAATCCTAAACGATAGAAGAGGAAGTCAAAGTGCAACGGCGTTTTTTCGTAAATTCTTGGGCTATAGGTTTTTGTCATATCCAATAATTCGGAAACGTTTGGATAGTGATAGAGTTGTCCTTGTTTTTGTTCTTGATTCAGTTGGTGCAATTCTACCGATTTATCGACTAAATATTTTTTATAGCTCACTTCACGGTCGATCAAACTTTGTTTGTGTTCTTTTTTCGTTTTGAAGTAATTCGTGATCGAGAAAATAATCGTGATCAAGGTCGTTGCTGCACTGGCTAATACGAATAACCCGTTCGGTCTGAAAAAGGCCATCGCAACTGTCACCATCAACATCACGATCGGTGGTAAAATCGTTTTGATCAGTTGGTCTTGTTGTTTATTGTTTGGTTCACTTGGTGCATTGATCATCATTTTTTCTTCTGGTTCACGGTAAATGATCCGCGGTGAACGGTGGAAATCTGGGTAATCTTCATAGACATCGTAACGAGAGTTGTAGATTTCGCATAGATCAGATTTCACGATCGTGCCTTCTGTGGCATGGATTTCATGCGTAAAGATCTTCAACGTGTGGTGTAAGAAAGACAGCTCGTCTCCTTTGTGCAATACATAGTCGGTCTCGGTAAATAACTGGTTGTTGATCATTAATTCACCGGAGATACGTGTCAAAGCCCACTGATCATCTTGTTTTTTCAAGATAGCAGAAAGTGGCTCAGCTAAATGATCATTTGGTAATTCAAGGGTTGCGCCTTTATCGGTGCTTAAAATGATTTCTTTTTTGTCTAATAGATCGAAGATATGGAGCTTCGTCTCAGGTGCTAAAATAACAGTCACTTCTTGTTCATCTGATAAAGAGAAGGAGAGAGGTGTAGCAAAATTTAAGACATGTTCAGTATCTTGGTGCGTCAACACCCATTTGTCCTCTTTATTTTCGATCGTAAAAGCATCTGTTTCTGGTAACAATGGCAAGTGAAGTGCTGCTTGATTGTCGGGACCAATCTGTTGAACTTTTTCTTCATCAAGGGTCAATTGATAGCGATAGCCTTGAAGGTAGATGATGGCTTGTGTCTTGGTCATCTAATTTCCCTCCTGAGCAGTCGATCCTTGTGTCTTTTCTGCTTCTGCTGCAGCATTTACACTTTCGTCACGTTTTTCTTTGTATTTCTTATAGTCGGCTTCTAATTTGCCGATTGTTTCTTCTTTTTCAGTTCCAGTCATTTTCGTATCTTTTCGAACTTGTTCGATTTTTTGCGTGATACCATATAAAATCAAATCAGAATCTTCCAAGTTTTTCGCTACATCTAGGGCTTCATCAAGGTTTCCACGACCGTTTTCGATCCAGTAATCTAAATAATTTTCGTCAGAACGTAGTGTTACATTGTTTAAAATGACTTTTTTCTGTTGCTCTTGTAAGGCTTCTCCTTGAATGAAGCTAAAGGCTAATTCGTATTTTTGCGTAAATGGAATTTTAGCTGTCTTAACAGGTTCCAAGGTTGTGATCACAGCTTCATAGTCATTTTTCAAGAAGGCAGTGTCAGTGTCTTGCATACGATCTAAAAATGGCAAGCGGAAAAAGAGCAGGTAAGCTAAAGGAACGACTAAAAAGACGGATAAAACAGTCATCCAAATCGATAGTTGTTTCATGACTTGGAATTTTGTTTTGCTGACTTTTTTTATGGTTTTTTTTGTGCGTTCTACTGTATGATCATAGCTTTCAACAAGGTATTGTCTGATTTCTTCAAAGCTTTCTTTTTTTAGAATCGTTTGAATAAATTCGGAGCCTTTTTTGATTTCTAGTTGTCCTTCATAGAGCTTTGAAAAATCTTGTTTCTTTTCAAATAAAGCCACAATCAAGCTTTTGTATTGTCTTAAAAGTAATTCGTTATTTGTGACTTTTGGCGGCATTTTGCCTTCTAATCCTCGATAAGCGACTTTTGGTAATAAGTTGTAATCAAATAAAATATTTTCTGGATGAATAAAGAAGGTTAATGGTAAATCTAATAATTGTTCGATTGCGGCCATATTTGCCATGGCGCGTAGTTTTTCTTCTTTAGAAGCGGCTTTTAATTCATCAAAAGTGATACGCTCTTTCGGTAGTTCATAAGTAAATGTCACGGCATCTTCTTCCCAATAGATGCTCGTATCCATCAATAAGGGGTGAGCGACTTTAAGTAAAGCCAAGTCTTTTTCTTCATGGACTTGAACTTCCGATTTTCTTAAGGCAAGCGTCCAATTTTCTGCTGTTTTGTTAAATTCATATGTGTGTTTTTCAATGATTACGTCTGTTTTTTTCGTTGTCTCCATCTATTTTACTCTCCCAATATTTCGATTATGTCTCCGTTAGTGATTGCCCAATCTTTTAGCTTTTGTTCTTCATCTAAAAGGATTCCTTTGTTCAACACTTTGAGTTGGTATTTTTTCAATGTTTTTTCTTTCCCAAATATTTGGTTCAATTCCCGAATAAAGCGGTAAACAGTAATGTTTTTTGGGATTCTCAAATCCATTTGTTTATCCTTGTTTCCTTGGTACAACAAGGTAATGTTGATATGTTCTTGGTTATCTGCCATTTTGCTGACCTCTTTTTCTGTTGTGATACAACACTAGTGTTACAACTGTGACCAATAGCAAACCTAGTATTAATGGAAATAACGCAGGAGGAGAAGAAACTGCGTTGACAGTTTCTTCTTTTTTGACTGCTGCGTGATTGGTTTCATTTGCTGTAAATAACTGCGTATGATCATTTGCTTTTACTTTGGGTATTTTAGTCAAAAAGAATTGTGCTTCTTCTTCTTGTCGTTGTTTGGTTTCAACTTTTTTTGCATGTGTGACTTTTTCAATCATTTCTGTTTCGAATAAACGGTCTTCCGCAATAAAGCTTTGGGCTTTTCCGTTATCGATTTGGTCTTGATTTAGACGATCTGTTTTTAGGTCTAGGTTGTTATCTAATAATGTTTCTTTGGCATATGTCGTTTCAGTAAAAGAAAGGATTCCTATTCCTAATGCAACTAAGAACAGTAGTTTCTTCATTTTTTTGCCACTTCCTTTACTTTTCTTCTTGGTTTCCAAATGAAAATGTTAAACGCAAAGAGAGCAGTAATCGCTAGTACATATAGAATAATATGAACAACATTCAAGGCGTTTCTAGCTAGGATATCGGCTAAATTGTTTTCGCCGATCGACAGTGGGTTGATAGATCGAATCATGTCCACCATTGGGTTGTTTCCTTTGGTTTTACCGATGGCATTGGTGACAAATACATAACTGATAAATAGGAATAAACTAAATCCAAACCCTGCGATATGGAATTGCTTCAACGCATAGTGGTTGAGCAGGGAGAAGATCAGCATAAAGAGTACGACCATCATGACCCAAACGATTTGAGATTCTTTTACGATCGATAATTCACTAATGCTTAGCATGCCTAAGATCAATCCAATACCAATGGCGCTTAAGCCAAGAAGAGCTGTTTCCATAATATTGTCTTTAAACCATAATTGTTCCCGCTTGAACTTATCTTTGACTTTTCTAACGACTGGTTGTGTCGCAAAGAGATAGGCAATAAATAAGCTTAAGGTATACATGATCAAAATCCATGTAAATGGTTCGTTGACTTCCGTTGTTTTGATTGTTGCTTCTGATTTTCCATGAACAGGATTAGCGATAAATTGCAGCAACGTGTTATTTGGTACGCCGTCTTTTTGAGCATTGCTAAGAACTTTGATGAAGGCTGAAACGAAGTCGTTATTGTTTGCTAGTTCATCATTTAAGTTGGCCATAATCACGTCAGCGTTGGTTGAAAGTTCTTCACCATTTTTTTGAGCAGTGTTGACTTCTTGGTCGAAAGAAGTGAAGACAGATTTCACCGTTTCTGCTTCTTTGACATTCATTTCGGATGCTTCTTTGACAGCTTGTGATTGTTGTAAGAGTGATTCTAATGTTGATTTAGCAGATCCGATTTCTGAATCTGTTTGGCTGTTCCAAGAGCTGATTTTGCTTTCTGAACTGATGGCTTCTTGAATTTGTTGTTGTCCATCTTCTACCAGTCCGGCTTGTTTTCCAATGGCTTCATTTAATCCCATAGTTGTGTTGAGAACAGTACTCATTTTTTCTCCAACAACTTCCGATTGCATCTCAAGGCTATCTGCTTTTAGTTTCAAGGCTTCAAGGTGATCTACTTGAACTTTATAATCACCGCCAAGGAAGGTTTCGTTAAGAATTTTTTTGAAAGCGTCTGTCAGATCTAATTTAAGGAAGCCGCCGAATTGTTCAAATTGATAATTTTCGTAAAAGGCTAGTTCACTGCTGATCGAGTCGTAAAGATCTAATGTTTTACCAACTTGTTCAGAGTAAAGTCTTTTTTTGAGTTGATAATCTGCATCAAGGAAGGCTGATGTATCGATAGTTTGATCCCACACGATAGCAAATTGTGATTGTACCAGTTCACTTGTAATTGATTTTGTTTCCACTTTTTTAGAAATTTCGTCCTGCGACTGTTCAGTACTTTCTTCTTTTTCAGAAGAAGAAGTTGTTTCTTCTGGACTTGTTTCAGGCTCAGTTACCTCTGCTGTGAAAGGAACACTTCTTTCATTAGATAGTTTTGGTTGACCGACTCTAATACTCATTGTTGGTGCTGAAGTTGTTTCGTTGTATTCATCTGTAAATCGGTAAGTGACTGTGTAAGTACCGCTTCCAGTGAATGGATACTCTTCGCCCACGGCGATTGCTCCTATTCTAGAAATGTGAACATTGGTGATTCCTGCTGGGATACTGTTAATCTTGATCGTTCTGCTTGAACCAGTAGTATCCATATTTATTTGGAAACTACCTTCACTAGATTTTAATAATTCTGCTCGTGTGGCCGTCAGATTATCGTAGGCATCTTTCAAATTTTTATAATAAGGACTGTCTAAAGCTTTTTCTGGATCCATTTCAAACTCTATATGAGGTTCTTTTAGATTATTCTCCTTATTGTTTTCATCGATTTTTTCATTGAGAGTGAAAACTTTGCCTGAAATATCATTAAATTTTTCTTGTAATTGGGCAAATGGTTGTCCATCTCCGTAAGGCACTTTCGTGTATCTGAAAATATCGTCTTGCGGGTTTAAGTTGAATGTTATTGTTCTAAAAGGCAGTAAAGCTAAACGTTCTTCCATCCATTTTTTATAATCAACGTTAAACCCAGTATCATCACTTGGCGGATATTCTTTATTTGCTTTCTTTAAGACATCGTTTAAGGTGACTTTAGGATCTCGGCTAGATTCATCGATTCCTAAGGAAGCGAAAAAGGGTTCTTTGTATCTGTCAAAGTAGTTATCACTGATCTCTGTTAGTTTCTCTTGTTGTTCTGTCACAGCAGCTCGGGCATCTGCTAGCTGTTGGTTTAAAGCATCCATTTGTTTGACTGTTGTATCGGACATTCCTTCTGGGTTGAATTCATTTTGTAAATCCATACCAGTATCTTGAAGTTGTTTGAACATAGCAGCTATATCTGCTGCGGTTACAGTCTTTTCAGCTTCTAATAATTGTTTGATGAATTCATCATAAGTGAGTTGTCCTTTTGCCCGCTCGTCCAATAGTTTTTCCAAAAGAGAAGCGTAGTCCTTATGACTGTTAACGAGTGAATCTGTCCCTTGAATGTGACTCCCTAAAGTATTTGCTAACAAATCATTGGCTTGTAGCGCACTTTTAGATTGTGATGTGATCGAAGGGAGATATTCTTTAAAATTTAATGTTGGCTGATACAGGACATCTTGAAATTCCTGCACAGATGACGTCTGATTTGCATAAACTTTTTCAATATTTCGTTGTGCTGTAAATAGATTGTCCATAATGCTAACAACATAAAGATCCACTAGTTGTTGATTCAAATCATTTACGATTCTTCTCCCAACGCTTTTTGATTCGTTTTCTAATGTTGCATTCCCATTTGCATTGATCTTGTAGTTGACCTGAACTTTTTCTGGTGCTTCGCTGTCTAATTCTAATAATTTACTTGAAAAATTGCTGGGGATTGTTACAAGTAGGTTATAAGTCCCATTTTTTAAGCCATTTTCGGCAATACCTCGACTAACTGTAAACCAGTTATAGGTAACATCTTTTTCAATTTTTTTAACATAATCTGCACCGAGATTATAGTCTATGTTATTTTTATTGACTCCTGCATCTTCATTTACCAAGGCAATATTTAGTCGCATATCTTCTTCTTGGTCTTTTTTTGCCGAAATATCAGTAAAATCCCGGTTCATGAATATAAGCATAATAAGTAATATTACAACCATCCAAACAGATTTCAACATATAGTATAGTTTCTTACTGTTCATTTATCATTCTCCTAAACAAAAGAGGAACAGCGAGGAGCAAGTGCCCTCCCTATTCCTCAGATATGTGTTTCTTATAGACCTCTTCCGATTGCTGAAGAGATATTTTGGTCTGTTTCTTCTACAATGTTTGCAACTTCGTTTAATTGTTTGTTGATTTGCTCTAATAATTCAGCAAACTCAGATACTTTTGGTTTTAAAGCAGTGAATTGATCGTTAAAGCTATCAAAACCGCTACCTTCCCAGTTGCCTTGAATTGTATCTTGTTCAGATTGTAACTTCTGTAAAATGTCGTTTACTTGGTTTGAACCATCCGTATATTTTGTTGCAGAAGTTCTAAGTTCTTGTGGGGATAATTTAATTCTATCGCCTGCCATTTTTCATTCCTCCAAATTGTTATTTTAGGGAGCAATAATTATGCTCGCTAGTTATATAAACGTTACCATAAAAAAAGATTTATAAATACTTAATGTAATAAGTTGCGAGTTTTAAGTAAAAAATAACGAAAAAAATAGAATCATAACTTTTCTTTTAGGCGATTTTTTTTCTTTTTGTGGTCTTTATAGTTACCTATAAGTCTGAAAAATAAAAAACCTGCAAGAATAACAGGTTTTTATAGAGACATGCTAAATTTCTACAAGCACTTTAATGTAGAGAACAATGCACGATTCAATTATGATTTACCCAATCTTAAAAAAGTCGAGTATGATTCTTTTGCGTTGTCTTTAAAGGTTCTACTCATAGGCAAAGAGGTGGGGCTATCTTGTTGCATGTTATTCTCAAATTGTTTAACAAATACTTCACTCTTGATGATCTTAACAATATAATTTAAGTTCACAATATAGCTACCGTGTATTCTGGTAAATATATCTTTATTTAGCTTATCTACTATTTCAGCCATCGTTAAATAGGTTTTATAAACTTTTTCTGTTGTATGAATGTATGCTATGCGTCCACTTTTGGCGATGTAGACGATGTCATTCATTGTTAATACAATAAGTTTTCGGTTAAATGAAAATTCAAAGTAAGCGTGGATAGCATTGAAATAATTAGTTGCTCTAGTCATTGTTTCTAATAAACGGTCATCAGCAATCGGCTTCAATAAGTAATCAAAGGCGTGAACTTGAAACACATCCGGCATACGTTGAATATCATTAGATACAAAGATGATCAGTGCTTCTCGATCGGATTTCCGTATCTGTTGAGCTAAGGCAATACTATCCATATCATTCAGCTCAATAGAAATGAAATATATAGAATAATTTGCCTCGTTTTTCTTAAAATGTCTGATTAATTTTTTTCCGCTGCTAAAAAAATCAAACTCATATTTTTGAGAAAAGTGTAAATTTATAGATTTTTCGATTTTTCCCATTTCTCGCTGGTTATTATCACACAAAACAATCTTCAATAGCTCATCTCCCTTGAGTTTAAGATTAAAAATGTATGTATAGAGTCATTATATTTTTTAAACTTTCTATTTTTATCAATTCTAATCATAGCATATTTTTATTACAGAAATTCTCAAAAATTTTACTCAGAACAACGTTTTTCGATAAAATATTATAATCTTTTTAAAGAATACCTCTATTTATGAAATGACAGACATGTTGTATATATAATTAGTAGTCTTTTTTTGTTACACTAAAGAAAGTGATGGAGAGCCAAAATACGTTGTTTGAAAGGAAAGTCATGAAATGAAAAGATCTGAAATTCAATTAGCTCAAATAGCTAAGCCAATGATTTTTACGAACGTTGCACCAACTTTTTTAACCAATGATACAATGCGTGAAAGAAAGCAAAAAGTCTTGGAAAATATGAAGTCAGAAGAGTACGATGCGTTAGTGGTTTATGCAGATAAAGAACATGGCGGGAACTTTGAATATTTAACTGGCTTTATTCCTCGTTTTGAAGAAGGATTGCTGGTGTTGGATGTTTCAGGAGAATGTACACTGATTCTAGGTAATGAGAACTTGAAGATGGCGAAGGTTGCTCGAATCGAGAACCAGTTGATTCATAGCCCATTATTCTCTTTACCAAATCAACCGATGGATAATGAAGCAAGGTTAGAACGCATTTTTGAAAAAATAGGTTTGTCTGACAAAGATAAAATCGGGGTAGTCGGTTGGAAAATGTTTACAACAGCCGAATCAGACAATGAGTCTTATTTTGATTTGCCTTATTTTATTGTCCAAGCACTTTTAACAAGTAAAAAAGAACAAGCAGTGCTTAAAAATGCGGCGCATCTATTTATCCGTGGTGATAAAGGTGCTCGTACGACGAATAATGCAAATGAAATTGCCCATTATGAATATGGTGCAAATTTGTCTTCTAGTTGTATGTTAAAAGCTATGGACGCTGTTGAAGTAGGTGTAACTGAAGCTGTATTAGGCAACGAACTGACTGCTGAAGGTCAAACCAACACCGTGGTGACAATTGCTGCTACTGGACAGCGTTTTGAATACGGCAATGTATATCCAACCCATAAACAAGTGAAATTAGGTGATCCACTGTCCTTAACGACGGCATATAAAGGAGGGCTGTCTAGCCGCACGGGTTTTGTGATAGAAAATGAGAAACAACTTCCAGAAAACCAACAAGATTATTTAGAAAGAGTCGCTAAACCTTATTATCAAGCCATTACAACGTGGTTGGAAACGATAAAAATTGGAATGGTAGGAAAAGAACTGTATCAAACAATCGAAACTGTTTTTCCTCAAGCTGATTATCACTGGCACTTAAATCCTGGACACTTAGTATCAGATGAAGAATGGATGTCTTCACCGATTTATGCAGGATCTGAGGAAACGTTGAAAAGCGGGATGATTTTGCAAATTGATATTATCCCATCTGTGGCAGGGTATACAGGGGTAAGTGCTGAAGAATGTGTAGCGTTGGCTGATGTAACGTTACAAAAACAGCTAAAAGAGGATTATCCTGAGCTATGGCAACGAATCAGCTCAAGGAAACGTTATCTCAAAGATGTATTGAATATCGATTTAAGTGAGGATATCATCCCTTTATCAAATACAGTGGCCTATTTAAGACCGTTTTATTTAGCGAAAGATCAGGCTTTTCGATGGACAAAATAATACTTAAAAAATAAGAAGAGCCTGGGACAAAACTAAAAATCAGTTTTGTCCCAGGCTCTAAATCTGAATACACGGTTGGATCAGAAGTAACCCCTTCTGATCCAACCTCTCTTTATTTTATTCCCAAAAGTCATTGTTACACGTGAAACATTTACTTAATTTCTTTTAAAAGAATGTTATTTTTCAAAGATTTAACTGATTCAATAGATACATATCCCACTGCTTGTTCAAGAGCATTACTCATCCCACAAGCCATCCCGTAACGCAAAGTTTCTTCTATAGAAAGACCTTGGTCTATAGCGAAAGCAATGCCGCCAACTGTAGCATCTCCAGACCCCGTCGGATTGATAATGTCGATTGGGGGAATAATAACATCGAAGATCTGCTCATTATACTTTGCCACTGCGCCATCTCCGCCACAAGAAACCAGAATAAAGGGAATTCCCTGCAATAGCGGATGATTTAGATATTCAATCACGTCATTTTTACTACGAATAGGAATACCCAATAACTCTGCAAATTCGTGGATATTTGGTTTGATAAAAAATGGTTTGGTTGCCCCTTGTAGAACATATTGCAGTTGCGTACCTGAAATATCTGTTAGAATTTTTATTTCTGAACCAAGTTGAGTCTGTAGTTGTTGTAAGTAATCCTGATACAATCGTTCATTTTTCGTATTGGCTGATCCGCATAGAGCAATGATAGGACATTTTTTTTGTTGAGATGAGAACTCAATGACTTTATTTACTATTTGATGTGCTGTTTCCTCTGTTATTTCAGGACCTAACTCGACAATTTCAGTTTGATTTTTTTCTTGGTCCATAACGGTTACAGCATTTCTCGATTCCCCCTTGATTGCAAGAAAGTCTGTGTTAAATGGTTCAAGTTCAAGCGCAGATTGGATCAGTTCTCCATTTAGTCCAGCTAAAACGCCCATCGTTGTGACGTCACTTCCTAAAATTGCGGCTGTTCTTCCTGCATTGATTCCTTTTCCGCCAACAGCCTTTACAGGGTTACTGCAGCGGTTCATTTCGCCTAAAATAAATGTGTCTGTAAAATAAATAGAATCCATGGATGGGTTAAGTGTCACTGTTAGAATCATTGTTGTTTTCTCTCCTTCAGATACCTAGCTAATCTGGGTTTCTGAAAGAGCAGACCAAACCCAGTTAACTTTTTTTGTTTAATAATGTGCCATAAGATTGATAGAAATTAAGTGTCTGTTCGTCAATTTGATCATCGGTGATTACATAGTCTAAATCAGACAGCTTATAAAAAGTATAGACATCGCTCACATTGAATTTTGTACTATCTGCTACAACAATTTTTTTCTTAGCATTTTTAAAAGCAGCCCGTTGGACGCCGCCTTCTAAATAGTTTGAGGTAGTCACATTATTGTTGTAGATGCCATTTGTTGCAGCAAAAGCAATATCGATATTGATTGTTTCAAATGTTTTCTCCGCATGTTCCCCAATAAATTCTTCCGTAATAGGTGTGAAATCCCCTCCAGTCAACAAAATTCGATAGTCCGTGTGTTCAATCACATAATTGAAAGCCAACAGGCTATTTGTAACGATCATCAAATTTTGTTTTTTGATAAAAGGTAGCGCGTATAGAATAGTCGTTCCTGCACCGACAAAAACAACTTGATGATCCTGGATCAAAGAATTCATGATTTTTCCGATATATTCTTTTTGCTCAATATGAAGATTGATTTTTTCATGAGTGGCCAATTCCTTATTTTTTCGATCGATTTTTTGTGCGCCACCATATAGACGAACGAGTTGGTTCGAGTCACTCAATTCGTTGATATCACGGCGAATCGTCATTTCAGAAACATTCAGCTCCTCAGCGATATCGGATACCGTCATAAACGTATTTTTTTCCAGTAATTCTAAAATATGCGCATGGCGCTCTCTTTTTAACATAATATGTTCCCCTTTTTGTTCGAAAATGTTTATCTATTACATTTTAAACGTAAAACGAACAAAAAACAATCAAAAGAAAGCGTTGACAAACCTTTGTACAAGTTGTATTCTTTTTGTATAAACAAAGTTTAACATATATTTACAAAGTTGAACATAAAAAGTTTAAATGTGTTAAAAAGTATAGAGGAGGAATCAAAGACATGAAGCAGATGTTTCAACCAGATTTGATCGATTTACGAGTAAGTGTTCAAGAGGAAGAAGAATTATTTGAGTTGATTGCCTGGCGATTGCAGCAAGCGGGATACGTGAATTCAGGGTATTTGGAAGGGATCACCTCAAGAGAAAAAAGGTTTCCAACAGGCTTGATCACAGAGCACCTCAATATTGCCTTACCTCATTCTGACACGGAATATATTGAAAGGCCTTTCATATATATCGTAAGAACAACAAAACCGATCAAGGTCAAACAAATGGGAGATAATCAAGAAATGGAGGTGAGCGATTTATTTTTCCTAGGAATCAAAGAACCCTCAAAACAGGTTGGTCTATTACAGGAGTTAATGGTCTTATTTCAAAATGAAGCATTTGTGTCAGAGCTAAAAGCGACAACAGAAAATGAAGCAGTATTCAACTTATTCATGAAACAATGGGAGGAAGTTAAAAATGCCTAGAAAATTAATTGTAGCGTGTGGTAGCGGTGTTGCAACAAGTACGACTGTAGCAGAAAAAATCAAAAGCCAATTTGATGCTGATAATATTGAATATCCAGTAGAAGCGGTGGATTACAAATCGATTTTACAAGAATTACCAAGTGCTAGTATCTATGTTTATATCGCAAAACCTGATGATGAGGTACTTGAAGCAGCGGAGAAACTGGGCGTTTCGGTGTATGCGGGTGTGCCGTTTTTGACAGGCATGGGTGTTGATGAAGTGTACGAAGGAATTGTCAACGATACGAAGAAATAAAAAAGCGGTTCAGGTTATGACGAACCTGAACCGTAGTAGATAGTGAGAATGAAGCAATGCTTTTCTCTCACCCTCTAAATTAAAAAAGTATACAAACTAATCATACCAAAAATTTAAAGAGATAGGTAGGTAAAAGAGATGGGGATTTTTCAATCTGTGATTGATTTTATATTGAATCTTGGTTCAGCTATTTTTGTTCCGTTGATTATCCTAATTATCGGGCTGATTGCTCGGATGCCACTGAAAAAAGCGTTTATGTCAGCTGTTACACTCGGTGTTGCTTTTACAGGAATGAGTATGGTGATCGGTTTCATGTCGGATGCGGTCAGCCCTGCATCTGAGGCGATGGCCAAAAATACAGGAATCAGTTTGCCAGCTCTCGATTTAGGCTGGACGGGTGCGGCGAGTATTACGTGGTCATGGTCTTATGCATTTGTTTTTTTCGCAGTCGTTTTAGGCGTGAATTTTATTATGCTTCTATTAAATTTAACGAAGACACTAAATGTCGATATGTGGAATGTTTGGGGTAAAGCGTTGACTGCGTATCTGGTGTATTTTATCAGTGGATCACTTGTTGCAGGGTTCATTGCGGCTGTTGTTCAAGTCGTTTTGGAACTAAAAATGGGCGATATGTTCCAACGGCATATTCAAGATTTAACAGGGATTCCTTTAGTGACGGTAACCCATTTGATGAATATTTCGGCTGTATTGATGCTGCCAGTTAATATCGTGATGGATAAAATCCCATTCTTTAATAAAAAAGCCGATACTTCAGCACTGAAAGCAAAGATTGGGATTTTTTCTGAAAATAGCGTGATGGGATTCATTATTGGTGTATTGCTTGGTTTTGGTGCAGCGTATGGGATTTCTGGTTCGTTGAATTTAGGGATTCAAGTGGCAACGGCGATGGCATTGTTCCCGATGATTAGTAAGATGTTTATGCAGTCTCTTTCTCCTTTGGCGGATGCGATGTCAGAGATGATGAAAAAACGTTTTAAAGATCGTGAAGTTTTTATTGGTTTAGATTGGCCCATTTTGGCAGGGCGTTCTGAGATTTGGGTAACAGCGATCATCTTAGTGCCGATTTTCATTGGTTATGCCATGATCTTACCAGGCAATCAAGTATTGCCTTTGGCTGGCATCATCAATTATTCGATTGCAGTTGGAGGATTATTACTGACTGGGGGAAACTTGTACCGCATGATCACACTTGGCATTATTTATACGCCGCTTTATTTATATGGTGCAACGTATCTTGCGCCAGTGTTGACAGGTTTAGCGAAAAAAACAGGTGCAGTCGATCTAAAAGGCGGCAGTATAACATGGTCATCGATTGAAGGACCAGAATTTAGAATTTTGTTTGCAGAAGCGGCCAACTTGAATGTTGTTGCCATTGTTGGTTTTATCATGTTTATCGCAATGTTCATTTGGTTATATAAGTATATGGCAAAAGAACCTGTGCCAAGCGCACGTTATGAAGAAGTGAAGGATTGAATAAAGAATAGAAAGGACCAAATGATATGACTCAAAAAGGAAAATGGATGATCCTACTATTTGTAGATAGTTTACTGTTTATACTAGCATTATCAATCAATATCGTTCCATTGTATTTTCTAGTCATGCTCCTTTCTTTTGTCATTTATAAATACGGAAATCCAGTACTTTTTAAGGAATATGATGATAGAAAAAAACAAAAATATAAAGAATATCAAGTGGTGCAGGAAGCAGCGAAAAAAGTGATCCGCACAGGTAAATTACTAAAAAAGAAGGAGCTGTAGTAAATCATGGCAGATGGAAGAATTTTATTTGAACGTGAAAGAGAAGATATGGCAAAAATCGTACAATTGATTTTTGAACGTAAAAATACCAATGTTGCTGGCGGAAATTTTTCATTTAAAACAACGGATAAAGAGGGGAAAGAATATATTATCATGACCCCTACAATGATGTCTCAAGCCTATTTAGGACATGTTTCCCCGTCACAGATTTTAGTGGTGGAACCTCATACAAGAAAAGTCGTTGCAGGAGAAGGGGGATTAACAAGAGAAATCAATATGCATGAGGCGGTATATGATGCAAACCCTGAAATCAAATCTGTTTTACATGCTCACGCACCCAATAGTATGTTTTGGGCCACTAGTGGTTTAGATATGCCTAATTTAACCGAAGCGACTCAAAAAGTCGAATATATTGAAGTCTTGGAATTTGAGCCAAACTGTTCAGAGGAGCTAGCGGAAATCGTCAGTAATCATATTAAGACAATGCCGAGAAAAACATTGCCTCATGAATTTTTGTTGGACAGTCATGGTGTGTTGATCACAACAGGTGGTGAAACAGGGATGGAGGCTATTCATTCAGCATTAGCCATTCTGGATACAGTTGAGTGGAATGCCGAGATTGCGTATAAGCAAACCATTTTCCAAAAGCTTGGTATTTTGGATGGCTACTACTCTAAAGGGGTTAAAATAGGCACGATTGAAGATCTGATCAATCGTGAACCGATTTATAACCAAAAAATCAAAATGACAGCTGGTGGAGACTAAGAAGGAAAATATCGAAACGAGGTTGGAACAGAAATGTTTAATCCCTCGAACCAAGTAGGTACTGTTCTACATCAACTCGTGCCTCGATGTGTGTCACAGTAATTTCAGTTTATTTCCGAAGGAATTGCTTCTGCCCCACCGTTTATTCTGATTCCACGTGAGTGGGATATGACTCGAAGAGTTATGTCCCACTCACGTTTCTTTTTTACTGAAAATGAGCGAGATTTTTTTCTGCCATATAATAGAAAGAAACATTTTATTATAACTGTGACAAATCTTGCTAAAAACATTGCAAGAAATCTCTATTTGCGTTAAAGTAAGAAAAGACAACTGTGAAACATTTTCCTGTTTCACGCAAGGAAGGAAACGTATGACACCAGAAGAATTTAAACAACTATTAAGCCAAAAAGGCATTGATTTGTCAGATGAGCAAATGGCGCAATTTACTCGTTATTTTGAATTACTCGTTGAGTGGAACGAAAAAATGAACCTGACAGCAATTACAGAAAAAAAAGAAGTTTACTTGAAGCATTTTTATGATTCTATCTCATTGGCATTTTTTGAAGATTTTTCAACAAATAAATCAATTTGCGATGTGGGTGCAGGAGCCGGTTTTCCAAGTATTCCGTTAAAAATCGTTTTTCCAACATTACAAGTCACAATTGTTGATTCATTAAATAAACGAATCACCTTCTTAACAGAATTAGTCAATGAATTAAAGTTAGAAGAGGTTTCTTTGTATCACGATCGTGCAGAAACATTTGGACAAAAAGAAGAATTTCGGGCAGCCTTTGACTACGTTACAGCTCGTGCAGTTGCTCGCTTAAATGTGTTAAGTGAGTTATGCTTGCCGTTAGTGAAAAAGGATGGTTTTTTCTTAGCATTGAAAGCTGCTAAAAGTGAAGAAGAAATTATTGAAGCCAAACCTGCAATTGCTATTTTAGGTGGTAAATTTCAAAAAGAAGTTTCCTTTGAATTACCAGTCACAGCGGATGAACGTCATATCGTTGTAGTACAAAAGAAAAAAGAAACACCAAAAAAATACCCGAGAAAACCAGGGTTACCAAATAAACAGCCAATCAAATAAGATGGAGGGACACAAATGGCACGAATTATTTCTGTAGCGAATCAAAAAGGCGGCGTTGGTAAGACAACGACCACTGTGAATCTAGGTGCTTGTCTTGCCTATTACGGCAAAAAAGTGTTGCTGATCGATATTGATGCTCAAGGAAATGCTACAAGTGGTATCGGCGTACGTAAACCAGATGTTGCAACGGATGTTTATGACGTATTAGTAAATGAAGAACCAATCAAAAATGTGATTCAGCAAACATCTAGAGAAAATCTGGATATCGTTCCAGCGACGATCCAACTTGCTGGAGCAGAAATAGAATTAACTTCAATGATGGCGAGAGAGTCGCGTTTAAAAGCTGCGATTGAAGAAGTAAATGATATTTATGATTTTGTTTTGATCGATTGTCCGCCATCTTTGGGACATTTGACTATCAATGCTTTTACAGCTAGTGATTCGATTTTAATTCCAGTGCAATGTGAGTATTACGCACTTGAAGGATTGAGCCAACTCCTTAATACGATACGTCTTGTTCAAAAGCATTTTAATCCAGATTTACGTATCGAGGGTGTATTGTTGACGATGTATGATGCTAGAACTAACTTAGGCGCTGAAGTCGTAGAAGAAGTTCGCAAGTATTTCCGTGAAAAAGTCTATGACACCATTATTCCTAGAAATGTTCGTTTGTCTGAAGCGCCAAGTCATGGTTTGTCGATTATTGATTATGATCCCCGTTCACGTGGTGCCGAAGTGTACCAAGCACTAGCAAAGGAAGTGTTGGATAATGAGTAAAGGAAAAGGTTTAGGTAGAGGTATTGATGCATTGTTTCAAGATTTTGCTAGTTTGGAAGATGTAGACGTTCAAAAAGAAGAAGTACTTGAAATTCCTTTAAATGAACTTCGTCCGAATCCATATCAGCCAAGAAAAACATTTGATGAAGCATCACTGCAAGAATTGGCGAACTCGATTCAGCAATCAGGTGTCTTTCAACCGATCATTGTTAGAAAGTCATCTGTTAAAGGATATGAAATCATTGCAGGTGAAAGACGATTTCGCGCTTCAAAATTAGCAGATAAAGAAACGATTCCAGCAATCGTCCGCGAATTCGATGAAGAAGCCATGATGCAAGTCGCTGTTTTAGAAAACTTACAACGTGAAGATTTAAATCCGCTAGAAGAAGCAGAAGCTTATGATATGCTGATGAAAAATTTAAAACTCACACAAGTAGAAGTTGCAGAACGTCTAGGGAAAAGTCGACCATATATTGCAAACTATTTACGCCTATTAACGTTACCGACCCAAGTTAAAGAGATGGTTCAAAGCGAAACTTTATCGATGGGACAAGCTAGAACGTTACTTGGTTTAAAAGATAAGGATTTAATTTTAACTCTAGCAAAACGAGTTGTAGAAGAAAACTTGACTGTTCGTCAGCTAGAACAAATCGTCAATGATTTGAATGAAAATCAAGGCAAAAAAGCTTCTAAGAAAGAGAAGAAACCGATTAAAGATAAACCTTATTACATTCGTGAAAGCGAAGATCGCTTAATGGATAAATTTGGTACAACCGTTGCTATTCAAGAAAAAGAAGGTAAAGGGAAAATAGAGATCGAATACCTTTCACAGTCTGATTTAGCTAGAATTTTGGATATTTTAGAGATTCATTTTGATGAAGCTTGATTAACTAAATGAACAAAAGAGTCTGATACAAAACTAATATTAGTTTTGTGTCAGACTCTTTTTTATGGTCGAATTATTATTAGTAATAAGTGAAAAAGAAAGTCACATAGACAGATAAAAATTACTATTTATTAAAATAATTATTTAAACAATTGAATTTCCATAAAAAATATAATATATAGAAATAAATAATATTTTTCTTATTCTTATATAAAATAAGAAAAATCTATAATTGTTTAAATTAAATCATATAGATATTGTTAAAATAGGTACTTACTGTTAAATACTTACATTTCAAGTATACAATAAATAATTTGGACATGTCAATGAGGAATAAAAAAATCACAATATATTTAATTTATGTAAATTATGCTCTACCTAAGAGAACAAATTAGTCAATTGATATAAGTAGCGAGATTACGTATCAAGCCTATATCACATGACGTGTGCTTTGTTGTTGTTCATAATCAATACTAACTCAAAATAAATTTACTTATTTCTATACGCCGTCAAATGAACCGTCAAATAAATAGTCTTAAATAGTTCGTATAGTGAAAAGATCTAAGCACGCTTTTTTTGGAAGTGTGCTGTTTTTATTAATATAGATATAAAAACAGTAATATTTTAAATCGTAAAAAAGCTAAAAGAAAATCATGGATTGTAACTATACATTTGATTAGGTCAAAAAAATAATAAGTAAAGCTTCTGTTTTCATCTCAAAAGTTATGATTCGTTTATTTTTATTAAAATTACTATTTTTTAAAATGTTAATTTATGTATTTTCTTTATTCCACCGTCATCTAACCGTCAATGATAAAAACAAAACTTCTTTGCATATACGTTTAAACGGTTTTTTTCTTATTTTATATAAGAATAGGAAATTCCTATTATCTAATATTTACAGTTTTATGTAGTGCATGTATTAAAACCTGTATTACATGTATTTTTCGAAGGAATCTTAGTAATCATAAATGGTTGGAATTTACTATATAAAAATTAAGAGGAGGATTTTCCATTATGAGGAAAAAAATTATTATATTGACCGAAACGTTAAGCGCAAATGGGCTATTACAAAATAGTTTATTAAATATGGATTATGAAATAATGGTTTCAAAAGATATATTAACTCAACCAAAAGATAAAGAGTTTTATTTTCTGCAAAATTTTGATCTGATTATTTATCAACAATCTATGTATAGCGGCTTAAAGGAATCATTTCTAGATAACTTGGCATTATTGAATAAGCCAATTGTTGTTTTAACATTTGAATCAGAGCAGGTAAACAAGTCTAAGTACTTGAATAATGCTAATGTGAGCTTTGTTCGTTATCCAATATCTGTTACTGATTTAGCGAGTAAATTAGCAGCAATTTTTGAGGAGTCTGCAAATCGTAAAGGTAAAAATAGTCAAGAAAGAGCAGAGGGATCCTCTACAAATAATGATGGATTTGCTCGAAACATGTCAGCCTATTCAAATGCTGTAAAAGTAAAGAAACCATACTCTTTCCAATTAAAAGACCGCACACTAATTATCGATAATTGGTTGATTCCATTAACTAAAAAAGAACATCAGGTATTGACACATTTTATCGAATCGGAGCAAAGAGTTTTTTCAAGTCAATCACTCTGTGAAGCAATTTGGACAAATGCCAAGCAAAAAAACAAGCAGGCACTGTTGAGCAATTTGATTAACCGTATCAAACAAAAAATAATGGATAAAACCTCTATTTTTGAACCATTTATATTAAATAAAAAAGGGATAGGCTATTACCTGAATCAGGAGTTTGTAGCCTTAGACGAACAAAATGATGAACAGATAAGAGAACTATTGGTAGGCAATCTGTAATTTAAAAAAGGTAAGTCAGAAAGGAAGCGGGAGCATTGGCGATATTTAACAAAAAAAGCAAAAAAAAAAAGAATCATGAGGATATTTACGAAGAATACTACGATGAATATGACGAATACGATGAGTATGAGGATTACGACGAGTATGATGAGGATGAATTTGAAGAAGAGGATCATGTACCCCCTAAAAAAAATCGTCCAGAAACTTCAACTAAAAGAGAGCGTTCGGAAAACACTATGAGAAAACAAGAGCAAGAAGCACACCAAGAACAAGCAGCTGTAATTGAACATTTAAACAATGAAAATCAACAGTTTCAAAAAGAAATGCAGCGCCAAAAAACAATGGCAGAGCGCTTAAAAGCAGAAGTTGAAAATAAACAGCAAGAAATAGATCAGTTAACCATGCGTTTGACCAGTTCATCTAAATCAAAAGAAAGAATTCTTTCATTAGAAGAGCAAGTAAGGCAGTCAGAAGAATTGAGAATACAGCTGGACGAACAATTATTAGAAGAACGTAATAAGAGTACAGAGATCGAAAAGCAGCTACGTCAACAGGATTTAATGAAAAATCAAATTGCAGAGGTATTGATGGAAGCGAAAGAGAAAGCGCAACAAATCATTGAACGTGCAACAATTGAAGCTGATCGAACAGTAGAAGCTGCTAGACATGAGACTAAAAAAGCAGTTTCAGAAGCATCAATTGAATTAAAAATGATTAATCAGGAAGCGGCAAACTACCATACACGTATTCTTCGTCTACAAAGTGAAACAAGTGTATTAATGGAAGATTTGTTAAACAAATCTAGCCGATTAGCTGACCAATCACTGGATTAAAGGAAGGGGTTTAAGAAGTGGTTTATCAAAATATTATGGTTGACATCTATCAAGCCGCTTCTCCAGCAGTAGGTGAGCGCCTTTTTGATGACGATATGCTACGGGATATCTATTATATTTGCGAAGAAATTTTTCAAAAAAGAAATAAAAGAATCCCCTATCCTCAAAAAGAAGTGGAAGAATATTTTGAAGAGTTTCATACCATAATTTCTTTTTTTAAACATGTTGAGATCACTTTAGATTTTGTAGATCTTGATTGGTCTGCTTTGTTGGACGAGTTGATTCATACCTTTCCTCAAATTGCCTGGATAGGCGGTTCTAAGGAAAAAGAAGACAATCGCATAGTATATTATATCGATTTTGTTCCTATTGCTTATAGAGAGACCGGATTTCCTTTCATGGTTAATTTACTACAGTCATTAGATCAGCAGTTATTAGTTGAGAGTGATGATATGTTGGAGTCGTTTGTTTGTGAAATCGAAAGGCTTGTAGCTAAGTTTATCAAACCGTTTAAGATGGCTGACTCTGTCGAAAAGACAGAGGTTGTAGAATATAGTGATGATGACAGTGCAAATTATTTACTGAAAATGGAAGAAGCAGTCAGTAGAGAGAGGTATGCAAAAGAAAGAATGCGGCTTGCAAATAAAAAATTGGAAGTTGTCATTGAGCAAATGGAACGGCAAAACTTATCCAGAGCTATGAAAGAATTAAGTAAATCTAGCAGTGATGAAAATGAAAACTGGGATCATGTATTAAAAATTGATTTGAGAGAGTATTCTCAACTTCTACAAAAGGCCAAGTTTTTAGAACAGTCGTGGCTAATGAATAAAGAATTGGTTACAAAATCTGAAAAGATGACGATTTCTGATAATCAATTAACTTACGAAAGAGAACAGGTAAGGAGCTTTAAAGATTCAGTTTCAACAAACGAGATTTACCTTATTCTAGATGAGTGTAAGCTAATTGAATCAAGAGTAAAGATTAAGAACAAATCTTGGTTTAGACAACCTCATGTGCGAATCATGAAAATGGACTATGACAGTATATTAAACAAAGCGGCCTATTTTGATCTTATTCAAGGAGAAAATTACTTACTCGAACAGATAGTACTAAATGAGGAGTCGATAGTAAACGATTAAAATAAGTCGATAGTTGATTTTAATTAAAAAATAAAAGGATTGGGAATAGTCGGCTTTTCCCATCCACCACTACATAATGATTTTAACTATTTACTAGAGAGAAATATTGAAAAAGAACACAATTATCAATGAGGTAAGAAGGATTTAAAAAAAATCAATTGAAGGATTGGGAAAAGAAAGTAATTGATGAAAAATAAAGATTTTGACCTATGATTCATTTGATTTTAACTGTTGCTATGTTTAGTTTTTTTCAAAGTACATATGATTTTACTATGCAGGGAGCTTAAAATTCAATGATTAATAAACGAAAAAGACTTCGCTTGATTGTTGTAATGATAGGATTTTTTCTTTTATCACTGATAGTCATAGTTGCTAAACCAGAAGTTGGTTCAGCGGTCTCCGTAAAACCAATTTTACCAAAGAATCAACATAATTCAGAAGCAACTTATTATGATCTTCGAATGAAACCAAGCCAAGAACAAGAGCTGAATTTGGAGTTAGCAAATACTTCTGATACAGAACAAAAAGTTACTTTTCAAATAAATGATGCGACAACAAATGATAGTGGAGATATAGACTATTCTGATCGATCAAAAAGTATTTCGCGAGATAAGAGTTTGAAGATTTCTTTGAAGGACATTGCAACCATCGAATCGGAACTAATAATTCCAGCAAAAAAAACGATAACAACAAGAGTTTATTTAAAAATGCCCGAGAATAAGTTTGATGGAATGATTTTAGGTGGAATTAAAGTTGTTTCATCGGAAAAAAATAATAAACTCTCTGATTCCGATGATAAGAGACAAGATAAAAAAACATATATTGTAGCTGTGAAACTGACTGAAACAGACACACCGATTGTAGCAAAATTAAATTTATTGACTATTTTATCTTCAAGAGAGTCAAATAAAACCGTGATAAAAGCAACTATTCAAAATGATCAAGCAGTAAACTTAGAAGATATCGAGTTTGTTGCCAAGGTGTATAAAAAAGACTCGGATCAGTTATTTTCTCAAAGTAAGGTGACAGGTTATCGGATGGCACCAAACTCTAGCTTTGTTTTCAAGCTTGATGAGGAAAATAAGAAATTTTCGGCTGGAAAATACCAAATTGAACTAACAGCTAAATCTAAAGCAACAAATCAGGAATGGCAATGGAAAAAAGAACTGGAAATAGCAAAATCTGATAATAGAAAAGATAGAACTGCTAAGGATGTAACTGACAAAGAAAAAATAATGCTTTACACCATTATTTGTGTGATTACATTTGTTTTATTGTTGTTACTACTATTGATTTTGTTAATTTTAAGAAAGCGCAAGGAGAAGCGTTACGAAGAAGCTTTGTATCATAGAAAGAAAAAACGTGACCGAAACAATAAAAATATCCAGCGAAACAGAAAATCTAAGAGTAAAAATGTTGAAAGAAATAAGAAAAAAAAGCCTGCAGATTATAGTCGATCAAAAAGATAGAGCATCCACAAAAGTTTGAAGCTGTTTCTCTGTTTTTTTAGAGATAGAAAAACGTATTAGAATAAGTTATTAAGGTATCCGCACCCTTGTAAATTTACTCTTAATTCCACTATTAGAAACAGGCATAACCAAAACGTTTTTGCCTGTAGAGAATGTTAAGAAAATCAATGCTGTAAAAAAGAATTAGGAGCTATATAAAAAAATTTCATAGACGATAGTAGGTTTTCTATCTGAAAAAAAGGAATATATAAAGCGAGTTACTGCTATTCTAGATAATCACTGATTATCAGTTTGTATTTTAAATTATGAAAAATAGATATATAGTATAGAGATTTTAGGAGTTGGAGGATATGAAGAAAGCAGAAGAAAATTCTCAAAAACAGGGAAGAAAGATAATTAAAAAATACATTCTCCATCAAAAAGTCAATCCCAGGCTTTTAGGCGTAGAGTTGTTCGATAAGCATTTAGATACACCATATGAAGCTTATTTATCATGTAAATTAATCTTTAGAAAAGATGTTCGCTCATTGATGGAACTTGAAAATATTGCAACAAAAATATACGAAACTTGGACAAAAAAAAATGATAAGTTACATATAAAAAAAATAAATGTTTTTACATCAACTGCATATATTGTATTAACATTTACGATCGGTTTCTATGAGGATGTACATGTAAAATATTTACGCAATTTAAAAGAGTGCGCTAAGGAAATTATTGAGACCTATGATAACTTAGTTAAGAAAGAAAAAGAGGCTGAATATAAAAGAAAAGAAGAAGAAATTTATAAAGTTTTAGAAAAATTTAGTCAGCTAAATGACAAGATGGATGGTTTGGAAGATAGACTCACAAAAAATGAATCGATAGTTTTAGATTCTGGAGAGTTATTGAAAACAGAACTTACTAAGGTCAGTCAAACAATCAAAGAGCAACTAAGCCAAGCTGAATATACTGTAAAAGATGTGCCAAATAGTTTCCAAGGTAACGAGAAGGAAGTAGAAAAAGCCAATCCTAGTAAGGTAAAAACAAAGCAGTTAAAGAAAAAGGTCGTAAAGAAAGAAAAGTATCAAGAACGTAATTTTATACTTGATCGTTCTAAGCTATTACCAGTAGTCAAGATAAAGAGTTGGAAATCAAATCGCTTTTCTTCAAAAAACATGGATGAAAGAGAACCAACCAAAAAGAATGATTTGAAGGGATATGTATCTAAACTTGAGTTGGAAGTGTTAGCCTGTTTCTCGGAAAGTAAGGAATTGAACAAAAAAAGAATGGTACCGAAAAAACAATTCTTAATTTTAAAAGCAAAAGTAGAATTTATAGATTATTTATGGATGTTATTGGAATTAGAAGGAAAAGAAGAAATTATCATTGCTGATAAGCTAAGTTGTAGAGAATTGATCGAAGAGTTAGGTCAATTTATGGAAACTGTTGAAAAGATTGCTACAGGAGCAACAATTTTTAATTACTGGGTCTATTGCTCGCAAGAAATCTTAGTCAAATTAGAAGGATATGCAGCATTAAAAGATTTTTTAAGCAATTCATTAAGACTAAGCAACAATACTTTAGCAAATGAAGTATGATGATTAGCCTGTTTTGGAAAAAAGGGGTGTGTACAAGAGACTAAGACAGTTTCAAATGTATAGGTCCTCTTTCTTTTTCTTTTATTATTATACAAATAGTATTTCTATAACAAAGAAAACTAACATTTTACTTCCAAAAATTCTCTTTTTTTCTAAAATTTTTGAAACTAAATAAAAATGATAATCATGCATACTTAGTTAGGAAAAGCGAACGTATTGTAAGGTCATGATTGGTTTTCGTTGGGAGAAGATGAAGTGAGGAATTTGATTCATTGATTTTAATAAAAATAACACATGAAACTTTAAAATTTGTAGTCATTCATTTTCTTAAATTAATAAAATTAAGTTTTGGAAAGGATCTTAATTATGGCAAGAAGAGGAGAAAATATCTATAAAAGAAAAGATGGTCGTTGGGAAGGCCGATACATAAAAGGGAGACAGAATAACGGGAAGATTCATTATGGTTATATCTATGGATATAAGTATTCAGAGGTAAAGCACCAGCTTATCTTAAGAAAGTACGAAAAACAGACGAGTAATAGTAAGAATCTGCTACCTTATGAAGGAGAGTTGTTGGATTGGACAAAGTATTGGTTGGAGACATTCATTCGTCCAAAAGTAAAAAGCAGCACATATGCTAGTTATAAAAATAAAATGAATGTCCATGTATTATCAAGAATTGGTTCTATCAAGCTCCAAAAACTAAAACAATCAGATCTTGACTCATTACTTAAAGAAATGGATAAAACGTTAAAAGCAAGTTCGATTCGCTCGATATTTTCTGTATTGAAAAATTGTTTGAGTAAGGCAGTAACAATAAATTTGTTGACGGAGAACCCATGTATGGGAGTAGAACTTCCCAAAACAAGAAAAAGTGCAGTGCAAGCGTTATCTATTAAGGATCAAGACAAATTAGTTAAAGAAATTAATACAGATCAGAAGTTTTTTGCAATTATACTTGCTTTACAAACTGGACTTCGAATTGGAGAAATTTGTGGTTTAAAATGGGAAGATATTGATTTTGAGAATAGTACACTAGGGGTGAATAGAACGGTACTTCGTATTCAGTCTGAAGATAAGTCTGGAAGAAAGACAGAGATTGTTGAAGTTACACCTAAGAGTAATAATTCCCAACGTAAAATCCCAATCACGAAAACATTAAAGGAAAAGTTACTAGAGCTTCAAAAAGTATCGACAAGTGAGTATGTTATTTCAAACAAACACAAAGCTTTAGAACCTCGTACGATAGCATATCGTTTTCAAATAATCCGCAAAAAAATTGGATTAGAAAAATTTTCTTTTCACTCTTTAAGGCATACTTTCGCTACTCGTTGTTTAGAAGCAGGGGGAAACATTGCAACAATCAGTTCATTGTTAGGTCATTCATCAACAAAGATGACATTAGATTGTTATACCAATTCTTTTTTTGCGGAGGAACGTCAATTAGTTGAAAAGCTTGAATTTGTTTAGGATGAAATCAAGTAACCTTTTTTTGATAAGGTGAACTGAGAGGTCGAGACAAAAGGATCTAGCTCCGAGAACCAAATAGGTACTATGCAATATCAATTTGTACCTCATTTTGTTTTATCGCAATAAGAAGAAACAAGGTGTCTGAAAGACACCTTGTATTGTATATTATCGAAGCACTTCGTTCTTCGTGATTTAAAACAATGTGATCGAAGTGTAACGTAGTAGTAGCTTTTTTAGTGAGGATAAATTTAACGGGAAGAGGAATAAATTTCATGTAGTAACTGATCAAGATCAAAGATGTCTTTTTTTTCGTTATAGTTGGTTAGAAAGAAAAAATATTTCCCTCTCTTTTTTAGGTACGAACAATCTACATTACTAATGACTAAGTCATAAAGTTGGTTGGAAGCAAAAGGGTCTGCCTTGGCAAAAGTAGTTAACTCAATGTATTTGATCCACCAGTCCATAAATCTATTTTTGTATAATAGATCACCTTCAAGAAACACCCCAACAGAAATTTTAGTTTTGATACATTCTTCATAAAAATTTATCGCATGAGCATATTTTGAAATTAGAACAGTGTCATATGTGTCATCTACAAAAAGTGTGGAGTATTTTTCTTTTAAGTAATTAATAAAATAATGAATTATTTCGGAGTGTTCAGACTCTCCCCAGTCTGTATACTTTCGTTCCCAATAATAATCAATATGTCCTTTGAATATCAAATGATGGTAGCCAATAGTGTTTAGATAATAATGAAGGGTTGAACTGTGAGTGTTTTTTAAACAAGTGTTGGGATAGTATTTGTTCATTAGATTCAAAAATTCTTTGTTTAACGTAAGAACAAAAAAATCACTATACCTTTCAATCAAATCAAGTTCTTTTAAACAATAAGAATTAGCAGGAATGATTTCTTCACCAAGCATGAAGAGAAGCAATAGGATGGTTTCGTTAGGAAGCATTTTAAAAGAATAATAAACTAAAAACGATTCAAGTGTTTTATTGACTTTTTTGAATAAATGAGAATTTTTAAGTGCATTTATAAATCTTTTTTGACTGCTGATATCTGATTTATTACTGAAAAAAGGTTCCTGATTACTATAATCTGATATATTTTTTTGGGCATTTCTTCTTTTTAGCAAACTAAAATAGACGACTAGCTTTTTTCGGGAAAAAAAAGATAATGGACTATCTAAAATTTGTTGAATCGTATTGATTGTTTCATAAATTCTAGGATCGATGTTTGGGACCTTTAATTGGTGTTTAGGGTCTGTGACCATGTAAAGTGATACATAAAAAAAGCGAATTTGTAACTCAGATCCTAGAAGAGAACCATTTTGGATAGTCAAATCAAACTCTTTCAACAAGCTGTTCAATTCGTTGATTTTTCTGAAGTAGGTTGAATGACTAATTCCAATTTTTTCACATACACGAGTCACATCAATCGTTCCACAACGCAATAATTCTTCTAAAATTTTATATTTTGGTGAATAAATGATTAATTCATTATACAAAGTATGAAGAGAATACTCTGGTGTTGTTTGGAAAGTGATTGTTTGCTTATTTACTTCAATAGAAAAGCGCTTATTTGATTTTTTGGCTGAAGTCATCAATCCATCAATTACTTTTAATAAAAAGTAATCTCCGATGTTTAAATGACGTAAAAGGTCTTTTTTTGTTGCAGTACCTCCAACGTTACTCAAATGTATTAATAAGTCAATTTGATAAACTTCCAATTTTTCTAGTAAGTCAAATTTTCTCATATGTAAAACTCCTTTAAATATCAGTATAGGGAATAGCAACTGAAGGGATAAGATCAGCTGAGACTCTTGTAGTGATATTTTCATTATTATCCAACATAAATACAGTAAATACAATCTCATTTAAATGGATTTATTTTTCATTTTTTTGAGAATTAACCTTATTTCCTCTTTGTGTTTTCTTATTGAATATATAAAAAAAGCGGATCAACAAAATAGTTTTGCTTGATTGTCAAAAAAATGGTATTGTATCTTTGTATGTTTATATATGATTTTCTGACTATTTTTAGAAGGGATATGTCTGTTATGTATGATCTTGGTGATATTGTAGAAATGAAAAAGCCCCATGCTTGTCAGGCAAATCGTTGGGAAATTATCCGAATGGGTGCTGATATTAAAATAAAATGTACGAACTGCGGTCATATCGTGATGATGACACGCCGTGATTTTGAAAAGAAGATGAAAAAAATTTTGGAAAAAAACTGATAAAGGATAGTGAATGATCAATGGCATTAACAGCTGGAATCGTAGGTTTACCTAACGTAGGAAAATCTACCCTTTTTAACGCAATTACAAAAGCAGGTGCAGAGGCTGCGAATTATCCGTTTGCAACAATTGACCCAAATGTGGGAATGGTTGAAGTACCAGATGAACGCTTGCAGCGTTTAACAGAGCTAGTGAAACCTAAAAAAACAGTGCCAACTACTTTTGAGTTTACCGATATTGCTGGGATTGTTAAAGGTGCAAGTAAAGGTGAAGGATTGGGCAATCAATTTTTAAGTCATATTCGTCAAGTAGATGCAATTTGTCATGTAGTACGTTGTTTTGATGACGATAATATTACCCATGTTGAAGGACGTGTAGATCCGTTAGCAGATATTGATACGATCAATTTGGAATTAGTATTAGCTGATTTGGATTCTATTACAAAACGCTATACACGTGTAGCTAAAATCGCTAAGACAAAAGATAAAGATGCAGTCGCCGAATTAGCAGTATTAGATAAGCTTAAACCAGTTTTAGAAGAGGGATTATCTGCTAGAACGATCGAATTTACAGAAGACGAGCAAAAAATCGTTAAAAGTTTATTCTTATTAACAGCAAAACCAATTTTATACGTAGCAAATGTATCAGAAGATGAAGTAGCGGATTCAGATAATAACCCTTATGTTCAACAAGTACGGACTTTTGCTGCAAATGAACAAGCAGAAGTAATCGTTGTTTGTGCCCGCGCAGAAGAAGAAATCGCTGAGTTAGATGATGAAGATAAAGCTGAGTTTTTAGAAGCGCTAGGTATTGAAGAATCAGGTTTAGACCAATTGATCCGTGCAGCCTATGATTTATTAGGATTAGCGACATACTTTACAGCTGGTGAACAAGAAGTTCGTGCATGGACGTTCCGTAAAGGGATCAAAGCCCCTCAAGCAGCTGGGATCATTCATACTGACTTTGAACGTGGATTTATTCGCGCAGAGACGGTTTCATTTGATGATTTGAATACGTATGGCAATATGCAAGCAGCCAAAGAAGCGGGTAAAGTTCGCTTAGAAGGAAAAGAATATGTTGTACAAGATGGCGATGTTATGCTTTTCCGTTTCAATGTATAGGAAAAATATTGCTAAAAACTGTTTTTCTCCCTAAAAAATGTGTTAGAATACTTTTTAGGTAAAGACTGCCCCGTTGGCCACGGGCGAGGAGGACGCAAAAAAATGGAATCAGAAGCACTTCGAGATATTGTTTCAGAAAATCGTGAACTTGAACAAAAATTGACAAAGAGAAATGAACAATACATCTTTGACTTAAAAAAATCATTAGTTGCTGCTAATCTTTCAGAAGAAGCACAAACACTTGCTTTACATGAAATTCTACCTCATTTAGTAGAAGGACAAAAAAGCGGGAAAACAGCGCGTCAGCTTTTCGGAACAGTGGCTGAACGTACGGAGTCTATTTTAAATAAACCAGAAGAGCTTCCAGAGTCGACACCAATGTTGATGTGGCTAGATAATACATTGCTATTGTTTGGTGTAATGACGATTATGTTTTCAGTTATGATGATGTGGTCTAAAGGAAAATCACAACCATTGGGATTGTTAACATTAGTGTTAGCGTCGATGGCTGGTGGGTATGTGTTTTATCTAATGTATAAATACGTATACCAATATGATCGACCTGGTGTGGATAAATCAAAACGGCCTGGCTGGTTTAAAACAGGGTTAATCTTAGTTGGAGCGATGCTTTTATGGTTGGTTGTTTTTGCAGGTTCTGCAATGCTGCCAGTCGTTATCAATCCTGTGTTGGATCCAATTATTGTTATCATTATTGGTGGGATTGCCTTAGGTACACGTTACTTATTAAAGAAAAAATACAATATGCGTAGTAGTTTGGCGCGTTAAAAATGAAAGTAGAAGAGTGTTAGACAAAGCTAATGATAGTTTTGTTTAGCACTCTTTTTTGTTGTAGATTCAAAGGGTTCATGTTTGAAAGAAAAGCTTTAGCACGCTACCATAGAGTTTAAGAATGAAATTTACAATGTATTTTCAGTATAAGGAGGTGGATCAATGAAAAAATGGATCAAACAATATAATCAGGTATTGATTTTTCTAAGTTTTTTTCTATTAAGTGTCTTATCTTTATATATTGTTTATCTTCAAAATGGTCATATAATGATTGGTGACGATTATCATTTTCATCAAAATAGGATCGAAGGTTTGGCAATGTCATTGCAACACGGTATATTGCTGCCAAAAGTGAGTTACTTTTTTATTGGGGGATATGGATATGCATCGAGTTTGTTTTATCCAGATTTTTATCTCTATTTCCCGGCACTTTTACGTGTTTTTGGTCTTTCACTCGCTACTAGTTTTGTTCTCTTTGCTATTGGGATAAACTTGTCTACTTTTGCTTTAACATATGTGTCTGGCAGGTACATGGGATTAACGAAAATAAAAAGTTACTTGTTTTCTTTATTATACACGTTATCGATTTATCGATTGCAAGATTTTTTTAATCGGCAAGCGATAGGAGAGCTGTTGGCAATGGGCTTTTTTCCATTAGTTCTAGCAAGTTTATATTTATTGAAAAATGGGAAAGAGAAGAAATGGTTCTTGTTAACAGTAGCTATGACAGGAATTGGTTTAGCTCATTTTATTTCATTGGAAATCGTTAGTATTTTTGTAGGGCTATATATTCTTTTAAATCTGAAGTACTTTTTAAAAAAAGAGGTCATTATTGCGATAGTAAAGGCTGCAGGAGTTACTATTTTACTGTTAGCTTTCTATCTAGTACCTATTTTTGAACAGATGAGTCATGTTACGTTTCAAGTAACGTCCAGTCCATTGACGTTGATTTCAGATAGAAGCTACTCTGTGGGGGAATTAGTGAGTAATAGCTTTGAAAATAGCGTATTCCATGCTTCTTCGGCGAATATAGGTGTCATTCTCTTATTTGGTTTGGTGATCTACACAGCAATGCTTTTTAAGCGAAATTTGCCCAATCGTGAAGTGGTTATTCTTGCATTGCTATTTATGTTTGTTACGACGAATCTTTTTCCTTGGCAGCTCTTTGACAATACGCCGTTGAATACGATTCAGTTTCCTTGGCGCTTTCTATCGATCGTGACTCTGTTGTTAGCATTTCTTATTGCAAATGATGATATTGGATTATTTAAAAGATTTCCAAGTAGTCAGATAATCTTAATTATGGTTATTTTCCTTGGTGTTGGATTGTATGAAAAAGAAAGTATTGATACTGAAGGAAAACGTATCTTATCGCACCACTCATACGATCAAACCAATAGCTATTATATCGGTGCTGGGCACGAATATTTACCAAATGAAGTTGATTATTCTACTATTAAAAAGAATAAAAAGCGAAAAGTCGTTTATGATGATTCTAAAATAGAAATAACAGACGTTAAAATGAACTTTGACTCAGTGGCTTTTGACTATCGTACAAATGATCCAAAGAAAACAACTGTTACTGTCCCATTTATCTATTATTATGGTTATCAAGCTAAAATAGTAAGAGACGGCAACGAAAAAATAATTCCAGCATCATTAAATAAACAAAACGGATTAGTCGATATTCAGTTATCTAAAAAAGGCAGTGTTGCTATTTCTTATGATACAACTTGGGCTCAAAAAATTTCTTTAAGTATTTCTGTGTTGACTCTTTTAGTTTGCGTAATATGGAAAATTGCGACGATGTGTTCTATTGAGTTGAAAACAAAGAAATAACTATAGTTATCCTTTTATTTCGATAATAAAAAAATGAGAAAACGTTCATGTTTCGGGTGATACAAAGAAAATATCTGTAAACAGGAAAATTCGGTTGACTTACCTTTTATTATCTGTTATTTTCTTATATAAAATTAAATAGAGGAGTGGTCTAGAAAATGTCTAACTGGGAAACAAAATTCGCAAAAAAAGGTCTTACATTTGATGATGTTTTATTGATTCCAGCAGAAAGTCACGTGTTGCCAAATGAAGTGGATATGGGTGTGCAATTAGCAAAAAATATTAAGTTGAATATTCCTCTGATCAGCGCAAGTATGGATACAGTAACGGATAGTAAAATGGCCATTTCAATGGCTCGTCAAGGCGGCTTAGGTGTTATTCATAAAAATATGAGCATCGCTCAACAGGCAGATGAGGTTCGTAAAGTAAAACGGTCTGAAAGTGGTGTGATTATTGATCCATTTTTCCTGACACCAACAAACTTAGTAGCAGATGCTGAAAATTTAATGAGTAAATATCGTATCAGTGGCGTTCCAATCGTAGAAACGATGGATAACCGTAAATTAGTTGGCATCATCACAAATCGTGATATGCGATTTGTAACAGATTATCAAATGAAGATCGACGAAGTCATGACGAAAGACAATTTAGTGACAGCCCCAGTTGGTACTTCTCTAAAAGACGCAGAAAAGATTTTACAAAAGCACAAAATTGAAAAATTACCGATCGTTGATGAAAACAATCGTTTAAGCGGTTTGATCACGATCAAAGATATTGAAAAAGTAATTGAATTTCCAAATGCAGCGAAAGATGAGCATGGCCGTTTACTAGCAGCAGCGGCAGTCGGTGTTACTAGTGATACATTTGAACGTGCGGAAGCGTTATTAGAGGCAGGAGTAGATGCGATCATTATCGATACAGCTCATGGCCACAGTGCAGGTGTGATTCGTAAAATCAAAGAAATTCGTGATACATTCCCAGATGCTACGTTGATTGCTGGAAATATTGCAACAGCCGAAGGTGCTAAAGCTCTTTATGATGTGGGCGTTGATGTTGTGAAAGTGGGAATCGGACCTGGTTCTATTTGTACGACTCGTGTGGTTGCCGGTGTTGGTGTTCCTCAGTTAACAGCTATCTATGATGCGGCATCTGTTGCTCGTAAATATGGAAAAGCAATTATTGCTGATGGCGGGATTAAATATTCAGGAGATATCGTGAAAGCTTTAGCAGCTGGTGGACATGCTGTTATGTTAGGAAGTATGTTAGCTGGGACAGATGAATCTCCGGGTGAATTTGAAATTTATCAAGGTCGTCGCTTTAAAACGTATCGTGGAATGGGTTCATTGGGGGCAATGGAAAAAGGCTCAAGTGATCGTTATTTCCAAGGCGGCGTTAATGAAGCCAATAAATTAGTTCCGGAAGGTATTGAAGGACGCGTTGCTTATAAAGGTAGCGTATCAGATATTGTTTTCCAAATGATCGGTGGTTTAAAATCAGGTATGGGATACGTTGGTGCGGCAAACCTAAAACAATTGCGTGAAGAAGCACAATTTATTCAAATGAGTGGTAACGGATTGAAAGAATCTCATCCTCATGATGTGCAAATTACAAAAGAAGCACCTAATTATTCTGTAGAACAATAACTAAAAAACTTCCGATGTCGCTTATGACATCGGAAGTTTTTTGCTTATTGGACAGGGCGTTCATCTTTAGAACCATAATACATATGGAGTGGCTTGGCTTTTCTCCCTAATAATTCTTTAGAAGGTAAGATTTCATAGCCATCGCTACGTAAATGATCGATTACAGTTGAAACAGAATCAACTGTTTCTGGATGAATATCATGCATCAATACGATTGTGTCATTATAGGCAGTATCATCTATACGCTTGATGATTGCTTGGGCGTTGTGACTTTGCCAATCTTGAGAGTCTACAGACCATTGAATGATTGGTTTCCTAATGATTGCAGCGACATCCTTGTTTACAGCACCATAAGGAGGTCTAAAGTCAGTTGGAATCTTACCGATCGCATGATAAATGGCTTTGTCTGTGTTTTGAACTTCATCTTTTACTCTTTGAGCATCGACTCCAGTTAGTTGTGGATGTGAATAAGAATGACTAGCTACTTCATGGCCTTCTTCGGCTACTCGTTTTACAAGCGCTTCATGCTTTACAACATTTTGTCCTAACATAAAGAAGGTGGCTTTGACCCCTTTTTCTTTTAGAATATCTAAAAGTCGAGGTGTTGTTTCAGGATTTGGACCATCATCAAAAGTCAATGAAATATACTTCTTGTTTGGATCTAAAGGTTCCGGTAGGGCATCTTTGATGGAAGAAAAATCGACAAATTCTGGATTCACATAACCAGCAATATCTTTATAAGACAATGTGATTTCATTCTTACCAGTTGAGTTATCAGGCAGGCCCAATTTGATTTTATCAGGATAATAGGTAAAGGCAGTTTTATCTAGTGAAAGATTGGGCAGATTGAGTACATCGTCAATGATAGTATTGCCATCAGAATTCTCATCAAGTAATTGCTGTTGAACAACTTGCTGGACAGCTAGCATATTTGCTTCATTCGAGAAAATATCTTGGAGTGTCAATGGCTGTTTTGTTTTTTGATTGACAAATACTGTGTTTTTACCCAGTTCAGTCTTTTCAGACCAATCACCTTTTTCTTGTTCCCAGGTATAAGTGTCAATAGCTGGGAGGTAACCAACCACCTGATCACTGATTTTGTTTATCTTCATATGCCCGACAATTTTTATAGGAACCTCTTTGAAGCTATTTTTTTTAGAAGTTTCTATTAAGGTAGTTAATTCAGTTTTTATTGCTTGGAATTGAGGGACAACGTCTGTGGCAACAGGTTCATAGATTAGCGTCTGGACATTTCCATCTGTTTTTTCTACTTCAGAACTTTCAAGATCCTCTAGTTTTTGAGATTTTCGAATTTTTTCTAAAAGCGTTACTTCTTTTTGCTTATACTGGCGTTCATCTTCAACTTCATTTAGTTTATCTTGCTTATGCTGCATGGCATAGGTTGCATAAACACCACCGCAGATGAAAATAAGTAAAATACTCAATATAGATACAAAAGCGATCTTTTTTGAAAAAATGTGATTATTTCTTTCACGTCGGCTATTTCTAGTTCCTCGTGGGTGATTTTTTCTGTCCATAACGTTTGATCCCTCTAATTTATAAATTTGACTGCGTGCAGTAATTCAAATGTATCATGCTTGATTTATTCTTTCAACAAACATAATGGCAAATTAGCGATTCTTTTTATTTATTTAATTAATTTCAAATTACCCATGTAAGGAACTAAAACTTCTGGAATAGTTACTGAGCCATCTTCGTTTTGATAATTTTCTAAAATGGCAGCGACTGTCCGTCCGACAGCTAGACCAGATCCATTTAAAGTGTGGGCGTATTGAACTTTGTCATTTTCATCACGGTAACGAATCATAGCGCGTCGTGCTTGGAAATCTTCACAGTTTGAACAAGAACTAATTTCACGGTAGGCATTTTGTGCCGGGATCCAGACTTCTAAGTCATATGTTTTCGCAGCTGAGAAGCCCATATCGCCTGTAGCTAGTGACATGACACGATAAGGAAGGTTCAATTTTTGTAGAATATCTTCAGCATTAGCAGTCATTTTTTCTAACTCTTCATAAGAATTTTCAGCATCACTGAATTTCACCATTTCTACTTTATTGAATTGATGCAGGCGAATCAAGCCTCGTGTATCACGACCAGCACTTCCAGCTTCAGAACGGAAAGACGGGCTAAGAGCTGTAAAGTAAATCGGTAAATCTTTGCCATCTAAAATTTCATTATTATAGTAATTTGTCAATGGTACTTCAGCAGTAGGAATCAAGGTCATATCCGTTCCTTCTAGCTGAAAAACGTCTTCTTTGAATTTAGGGAATTGACCAGTACCAAACATAGAGTTGCTATTTACGATATATGGTGTCATCATTTCAGTGTACCCGTGGTCATAAACATGCATATCCAACATGAAATTGTATAGCGCACGTTCTAATCTAGCACCGAGTCCTTTATAATAAACAAACCGACTTCCTGAAACTTTTGCTCCGCGTTCAAAATCAAGAATATCTAGATTTTCAGCTACATCCCAGTGTGGTTTCGGTTCAAAAGCAAAACTTCTAGGTTCACTCCAACGGCGTACTTCAACATTGTCTTCTTCATCAGCTCCTACAGGGACTGAGCTGTGAGGTAAATTTGGTAAGGTTGTAGAAATTTCTTGAAGTTTAGCATCGATCTCTTCGATTTCAGTATCAAGAGCTTTGATATTCCCGCCGACTTCTTTCATCTCAGCAATTTTTGCAGTGCCATCTTCTTTATTTCTTTTTAATTGCGCGATTTCAGCAGAAACATCGTTACGATATTTTTTCAGTTCTTCAGATTTAACTAATAAGTTACGTCGGCTTTCATCTAAACGTAAGAACTCTACTAATACTTCTTCCTTTACACCACGTGTTTTTAATTTTGCTTGGACTTCATTGAAATTTTGACGAATCATTTTTACATCTAACATAATTACTCCTCCTTAATATAAAAGCGTAGCAGGCTCTTCCAACTCCGACTAGAAAATAGGAAAAATCGATTGTGGTGCTTTTTACCACAAGCTATTTTTATCTTTTTCCTAAGGAGTTAGCCCGCGTAGCTAGATAACCTTGTAGTAAAATAAAAAGTCACTTCATCCCCAGAAAAATATTCTTGGGACGAAATGACTTGAATTTCGCGGTACCACCCAAGTTCAGCTAAATGCTGCCCTTGTATTGCAGATAACGGCTGCAACCGGTCTGACTTATCTCGCCAAACGCATGTAACAGAGACGGACTTCTTTATAGTAGAATATTTGCTCTCACCACCGCAAACTCTCTTTGATTCAAGGCTATAAATACTTTTTCTCTTTGCTTGTCATTAGGATACAAAACTTTTGTTTGGATGTCAACCGTCGTAAATCAATTTCTTTTTAAAGGTAAGTGAATAATAAAGGATGTCCAACGATTATCAGAAGTTGCGTAGATGTATCCACCATGTAAAGCTATGATACTTTGTGCAATAGCTAAACCAAGCCCTGTTCCGCCTGTTTCTTGTGAGCGAGATTCTTCTACACGATAAAAACGGTCAAACAATTGATCTAAAGATTTCTTAGGAATCGGTGGACCATCATTTCTAACAGCAATGACAGCTTCTGTGCCGACTTTCTCTACATCGATCACGATGTTTTCCCCGCCTTTTCCATATTTAAGGGCATTAGATAAAAGATTGTTGAAGACGCGGACTAACTTTTCCGTATCGCCATCCATTTTTATTGACGCTGGATTAGCATTAACTTGAATTGTCATCCCGTTCTTATCCGCTTCGAGCTCGAAATCAGCTGCAAGTTGTTCAATCAATTGTGCCATATCAAAACTGATTGAATTAATAGGAACGGAAGGTTGTCGAACTTTTGTATACTCAAAGAGATCATCAACGAGTAGTTTCATCTGTTTGGCTTTCACATAAGCTGTATGTGTATATTTTAGCAGATCCTCTTCACTATGAAATTGTCGATCCTCAATCAAACCTAAATACCCTATAATAGAAGTTAAAGGTGTTCGGATATCATGACTTACGTTTGTAATCAGTTCATCTTTTGATTTTTCTATCTTACGTTCATCTTCAATTGCTGCAACAGTACTGTCAACTAAACCATTGATACTAGTAACTACTTTTGCTAAATCACCACTTAACTCAAACGGAATACGATGATCATAATTACCATCAGCTATATAATGCAGCTCACTGATAATATGTCGTAATTGCATTTGACGATACCGACGAATCAAACGCCAGTAAAGAACACCAACATCAACTACAAAGAATATCGGGATAACAAATTTGCTCAAACTCCAAAATAAATCTGTATTCAGTTCTGTAGCAAAAGCGCCTTTTGTTGCCCAAATGATTCCTTGTAATGTTTGGTTACCACTCAAGATGACCGTAATTGAGACATTTAATAGAAGCAACAGGATAATCGTGACAATTCCTTCAGCAAGTAATTCGCTGATTTCCTTTGAAGTTAAGGTGATTCGTTTTTGTTTTTCAATTTTCTTTTGTCTAACGAGCATCGATCTTATATCCAACTCCCCAAACTGTTTGAATGACTTTTTCTCCACCAGTTGCTTCTTCTATCTTATCTCTCAGGTGACTGACGTGAACCATAACTGTTTTAGCAGAAACGATACTTTCTTGCTGCCATACGCGTTCAAATATTTCATCAGCACTAAAAACGCGATTTGGATGACTAGCCAATAGATATAAAATCCCAAACTCTAAAGCGGTCAATTGAATTTCTTTTCCATCGACAGTTTTTACTTCGTGAGAATCTTTGTTGATGATCAATGAGCCAGTTTCAAGTACATCTGGTTCATCTGATTTAAGCTGCATTTGACTACGTCTTAAGATAGACTTAACACGAGCCATAACTTCTAGTGGATTAAATGGTTTTGTAACATAATCATCTGCTCCAGCTACAAGACCTTTGATTTTATCCATGTCAGTTGTTTTAGCAGTCAACATAATAATCGGGATTTGAGATTCTTTTCGCAGCTCTTTTACGACTTGCATACCATCCATAACTGGCATCATGATATCTAAAATAAGTAAATCAATATCTGATATCGTTCGAATCTTAGACAAGGCTTCTTTCCCATCATATGCTTTGACCACTTCATAACCTTCATTGTGAATATAAATACTCAGCAGTTCTACAATTTCTTTATCATCATCTGCAACTAAAATTTTCATATCATTCATTTCCTCCATATATATAGTAGAATTCTTCTCCTACATTCTAACAAAAAAACAGAAAAAAGGACAAAAACAAAGAGAAGTTACGGTAAATTTAGAATATGTTACAAAAAATTAAGAAACAGGCTAAAAAAGATCGTTTTTAGGGTCAAAAACGAACAATAAAGAACAAAAGTAATAAAACAATCGGTAACGAAAAAAAGTTTGAAAAAAGTGCAAATTTTAGTTGACCTAAGCGTATAATCTTGGTATATTATATCTTGTCGCAAGGCACCGATGAAACACGCCGAACGATAGGAATAATATAACAATCCAAGTTTGAAAAAAACTTTGGAAATCAGGTGAAAAACTTGTTGACAAACAATGATTAACCTGATAAACTAGTGAAGTTGTCGCAAGAAACAAAGACAGCTGAACGAAAAATAGAATAACATTTCAGGTTTTAAAAAAACTTGAAAAATCAGGAAAAAAGTTGTTGACAAATAACAAGCAACCTGATAAACTAATGAAGTTGTCGCGAAACATTCGATAACATCAAGCAGAAAAAACTTTGAAACTTTTTTAAAAAAAGTGTTGACATCAAATCGAAGATTTGATATGATATAAAAGTTGCTGCGAGGTAACACAGTAGACCTTTGAAAACTGAACAAAGTAAGACGAACCAAATGTGTAGGTTGTTTTTACAACGGTAAAAACAAACAACAATTTTTAACAAAGCGAAGCAATATGCTAGCAAACAAATGAGCTTAACAATCTTCGGATTGTGTTCAACTTTTATTATGAGAGTTTGATCCTGGCTCAGGACGAACGCTGGCGGCGTGCCTAATACATGCAAGTCGAACGCTTCTTTTCTACCGAGTGCTTGCACTCATTTGAAAAGAGGAGTGGCGGACGGGTGAGTAACACGTGGGTAACCTACCCATCAGAGGGGGATAACACTTGGAAACAGGTGCTAATACCGCATAACAGTCGACACCGCATGGTGTTGATTTGAAAGACGCTTTCGGGTGTCACTGATGGATGGACCCGCGGTGCATTAGCTAGTTGGTGAGGTAACGGCTCACCAAGGCCATGATGCATAGCCGACCTGAGAGGGTGATCGGCCACACTGGGACTGAGACACGGCCCAGACTCCTACGGGAGGCAGCAGTAGGGAATCTTCGGCAATGGACGAAAGTCTGACCGAGCAACGCCGCGTGAGTGAAGAAGGTTTTCGGATCGTAAAACTCTGTTGTTAGAGAAGAACAAGTAGGAGAGTAACTGCTCTTACCTTGACGGTATCTAACCAGAAAGCCACGGCTAACTACGTGCCAGCAGCCGCGGTAATACGTAGGTGGCAAGCGTTGTCCGGATTTATTGGGCGTAAAGCGAGCGCAGGCGGTTTCTTAAGTCTGATGTGAAAGCCCCCGGCTCAACCGGGGAGGGTCATTGGAAACTGGGAGACTTGAGTGCAGAAGAGGAGAGTGGAATTCCATGTGTAGCGGTGAAATGCGTAGATATATGGAGGAACACCAGTGGCGAAGGCGACTCTCTGGTCTGTAACTGACGCTGAGGCTCGAAAGCGTGGGGAGCAAACAGGATTAGATACCCTGGTAGTCCACGCCGTAAACGATGAGTGCTAAGTGTTGGAGGGTTTCCGCCCTTCAGTGCTGCAGCTAACGCATTAAGCACTCCGCCTGGGGAGTACGACCGCAAGGTTGAAACTCAAAGGAATTGACGGGGGCCCGCACAAGCGGTGGAGCATGTGGTTTAATTCGAAGCAACGCGAAGAACCTTACCAGGTCTTGACATCCTTTGACCACTCTAGAGATAGAGCTTTCCCTTCGGGGACAAAGTGACAGGTGGTGCATGGTTGTCGTCAGCTCGTGTCGTGAGATGTTGGGTTAAGTCCCGCAACGAGCGCAACCCTTATTGTTAGTTGCCATCATTCAGTTGGGCACTCTAGCGAGACTGCCGGTGACAAACCGGAGGAAGGTGGGGATGACGTCAAATCATCATGCCCCTTATGACCTGGGCTACACACGTGCTACAATGGGAAGTACAACGAGTCGCTAGGCCGCGAGGTCATGCAAATCTCTTAAAGCTTCTCTCAGTTCGGATTGTAGGCTGCAACTCGCCTACATGAAGCCGGAATCGCTAGTAATCGCGGATCAGCACGCCGCGGTGAATACGTTCCCGGGCCTTGTACACACCGCCCGTCACACCACGAAAGTTTGTAACACCCGAAGTCGGTGAGGTAACCCTTGTGGAGCCAGCCGCCTAAGGTGGGATAGATGATTGGGGTGAAGTCGTAACAAGGTAGCCGTATCGGAAGGTGCGGCTGGATCACCTCCTTTCTAAGGAATATTACGGAAACTTACACATTCGTCGACACTTTGTTCAGTTTTGAGAGGTTTACTCTTATAAAAAAAGCGAATCGCTTGATTTTCTTTTTTATATGATTTCTCTCAAACGAATTGTTCATTGAAAACTGGATATTGAAGTAAAAAAGTAATCAAAACAAACCGAGAACACCGCGTTGAATGAGTTTTTTAATTAAAATAGTTCGAATGCTTATTTTATTGGTGACGCCTCTATCGCTAGAGAAACGAACCAAACAAACTGACCGTAAGGTCATAAGGTTAAGTGAATAAGGGCGCACGGTGGATGCCTTGGCATTAGGAGCCGATGAAGGACGGGACTAACACCGATATGCTTTGGGGAGCTGTAAGTGAGCTATGATCCAGAGATTTCCGAATGGGGAAACCCAACATCTTTTATAGGATGTTACTTGCCAGTGAATACATAGCTGGTTAGAGGTAGACGCAGAGAACTGAAACATCTTAGTACCTGCAGGAAGAGAAAGAAAATTCGATTCCCTGAGTAGCGGCGAGCGAAACGGGAAGAGCCCAAACCAACAAGCTTGCTTGTTGGGGTTGTAGGACTCCGTTGTGGTAGTCTGTCAAGATAGTCGAAGAACCTGGAAAGGTTCGCCAAAGTGGGTAATAGCCCCGTAGACGAAATGTTGGCAACACCTAGGAGGATCCTGAGTACGGCGGAACACGAGAAATTCCGTCGGAATCCGCGGGGACCATCCCGCAAGGCTAAATACTCCCTAATGACCGATAGTGAACCAGTACCGTGAGGGAAAGGTGAAAAGCACCCCGGAAGGGGAGTGAAATAGATCCTGAAACCGTGTGCCTACAACAAGTCAAAGCCCGTTAATGGGTAATGGCGTGCCTTTTGTAGAATGAACCGGCGAGTTACGATTGCATGCGAGGTTAAGGTGAAGAGCCGGAGCCGCAGCGAAAGCGAGTCTGAATAGGGCGAATGAGTATGTAGTCGTAGACCCGAAACCATGTGATCTACCCATGGCCAGGTTGAAGGTGTGGTAAAACGCACTGGAGGACCGAACCCACGTACGTTGAAAAGTGCGGGGATGAGCTGTGGGTAGCGGAGAAATTCCAAACGAACTTGGAGATAGCTGGTTCTCTCCGAAATAGCTTTAGGGCTAGCGTCGAAGTTAAGAATGATGGAGGTAGAGCACTGTTTGGACTAGGGGCCCATCTCGGGTTACCGAATTCAGATAAACTCCGAATGCCATTCATTCATATTCGGCAGTCAGACTGCGAGTGATAAGATCCGTAGTCGAAAGGGAAACAGCCCAGACCACCAGCTAAGGTCCCAAAATATATGTTAAGTGGAAAAGGATGTGGGGTTGCACAGACAACTAGGATGTTGGCTCAGAAGCAGCCACCATTTAAAGAGTGCGTAATAGCTCACTAGTCGAGTGACCCTGCGCCGAAAATGTACCGGGGCTAAACATATTACCGAAGCTGTGGATCACACCTCTGGTGTGATGGTAGGAGAGCGTTCTAAGGGCGTTGAAGGTCGATCGTGAGGACGGCTGGAGCGCTTAGAAGTGAGAATGCCGGTATGAGTAGCGAAAGACGGGTGAGAATCCCGTCCACCGTATGACTAAGGTTTCCTGGGGAAGGCTCGTCCGCCCAGGGTTAGTCGGGACCTAAGCCGAGGCCGATAGGCGTAGGCGATGGACAACAGGTTGATATTCCTGTACCAGTTGTTTTTGTTTGAGCAATGGAGGGACGCAGGAGGCTAAGGAATGCATGCGACTGGAAGTGCATGTCCAAGCAGTAAGTCTTGAGTAGAGTCAAATGCTTTACTCTATACGGACAAGCTGTGATGGGGAGGGAAATAATAGTACCGAAGTTCCTGATGTCACACTGTCAAGAAAAGCTTCTAGTGAGAAAACAACTGCCCGTACCGTAAACCGACACAGGTAGTCGAGGAGAGTATCCTAAGGTGAGCGAGCGAACTCTCGTTAAGGAACTCGGCAAAATGACCCCGTAACTTCGGGAGAAGGGGTGCTGACTTCGGTCAGCCGCAGTGAATAGGCCCAAGCGACTGTTTATCAAAAACACAGGTCTCTGCAAAATCGAAAGATGAAGTATAGGGGCTGACGCCTGCCCGGTGCTGGAAGGTTAAGAGGATGGGTTAGCTTCGGCGAAGCTCAGAATTGAAGCCCCAGTAAACGGCGGCCGTAACTATAACGGTCCTAAGGTAGCGAAATTCCTTGTCGGGTAAGTTCCGACCCGCACGAAAGGCGTAACGATTTGGGCACTGTCTCAACGAGAGACTCGGTGAAATTTTAGTACCTGTGAAGATGCAGGTTACCCGCGACAGGACGGAAAGACCCCATGGAGCTTTACTGTAGCTTGATATTGAGTGTTTGTACCACATGTACAGGATAGGTAGGAGCCGATGAACCCGGAACGCTAGTTTCGGTGGAGGCGCTGGTGGGATACTACCCTTGTGTTATGAACCCTCTAACCCGCACCACTTATCGTGGTGGGAGACAGTGTCAGGTGGGCAGTTTGACTGGGGCGGTCGCCTCCTAAAGAGTAACGGAGGCGCCCAAAGGTTCCCTCAGAATGGTTGGAAATCATTCGCAGAGTGTAAAGGCAGAAGGGAGCTTGACTGCGAGACTTACAAGTCGAGCAGGGACGAAAGTCGGGCTTAGTGATCCGGTGGTTCCGCATGGAAGGGCCATCGCTCAACGGATAAAAGCTACCCTGGGGATAACAGGCTTATCTCCCCCAAGAGTCCACATCGACGGGGAGGTTTGGCACCTCGATGTCGGCTCGTCGCATCCTGGGGCTGTAGTCGGTCCCAAGGGTTGGGCTGTTCGCCCATTAAAGCGGCACGCGAGCTGGGTTCAGAACGTCGTGAGACAGTTCGGTCCCTATCCGTCGCGGGCGTTGGAAATTTGAGAGGAGCTGTCCTTAGTACGAGAGGACCGGGATGGACTTACCGCTGGTGTACCAGTTGTTCTGCCAAGGGCATTGCTGGGTAGCTATGTAGGGAAGGGATAAACGCTGAAAGCATCTAAGTGTGAAGCCCACCTCAAGATGAGATTTCCCATTTCTTTAAGAAAGTAAGACCCCTGAGAGATGATCAGGTAGATAGGTTGGAAGTGGAAGTGCAGTGATGTACGGAGCGGACCAATACTAATCGGTCGAGGACTTAACCAAAGAAACGAAATAAAAAAGTTTTTTCGGAATGTTTGATTACTACTTCAATCCAGTTTTGAGTGAATAATCACTCAACTTAATAGTAACAACACCCAGTGTGGTGGCGATAGCGAGAAGGATACACCTGTTCCCATGCCGAACACAGAAGTTAAGCTTCTTAGCGCCGATTGTAGTGAAGGGTTTCCCTTTGTGAGAGTAGGACGTCGCCACGCTAAAGTGTTGTCTTGGAGGTTTAGCTCAGCTGGGAGAGCACCTGCCTTACAAGCAGGGGGTCGGCGGTTCGATCCCGTCAACCTCCATTTTTTGAGCCGTTAGCTCAGTTGGTAGAGCATCTGACTTTTAATCAGAGGGTCGCAGGTTCGAGCCCTGCACGGCTCATAGAAATATTTTGCGGGTGTGGCGGAATTGGCAGACGCACTAGATTTAGGATCTAGCGCCTTACGGCGTGGGGGTTCAAGTCCCTTCACCCGCATTTTTAGTCTCGTTTTAATACTAGGCGATTATAACGCCGGCTTAGCTCAGTTGGTAGAGCATCTGATTTGTAATCAGAGGGTCGAGGGTTCAAATCCTTTAGCCGGCATCCAGACTGCGGAAATAGCTCAGTGGTAGAGCACCACCTTGCCAAGGTGGGGGTCGCGGGTTCGAACCCCGTTTTCCGCTTTGCTTGTTCTTTCGCCGGGGTGGCGGAACTGGCAGACGCACAGGACTTAAAATCCTGCGGTGAGTGATCACCGTACCGGTTCGATTCCGGTCCTCGGCATAGAAATGTAGCACCCATAGCTCAACTGGATAGAGTGCTTGACTACGAATCAAGAGGTTAGGGGTTCGACTCCCTTTGGGTGCATACTTTGAATGTTTGACTACGAATTAGAAGGTAGAGAAACTTAGTTCCTTTTAAGCGTTTAGTCTTTTTTTATTATTATAGCTACGGGAAGTAGCTCAGCTTGGTAGAGCACTTGGTTTGGGACCAAGGGGTCGCAGGTTCGAATCCTGTCTTCCCGATTTGATGAACAGAGTGGTCTTCTCTGTTCTTTTTTTGTTTACTTGTTTATCTTTTCTTATCAAATTAGGCATTCTCCTTTATTAAACACTTAAAGTTATGTATAATTAAGGTCAGTATTAGTCAAGGGAAAAGGATGAGTGTGATGAGTAATCAAAATACTTCAGATTTAATAGAAGCATATTTAAAAAAAATTCTTGAAGAAAGTAGTAAGATTGAGATTCGTAGAGCTGAAATGGCTCATTTATTCAATTGTGTTCCCTCCCAGATTAATTATGTGATCAATACGCGTTTTACGATCCAACGAGGTTATTCTGTCGAGAGTAAGCGTGGTGGCGGTGGTTATATTAGGATCGCCAAAGTCCAAATTTCTGATAGTGATCAATTATTAAAACAAATTGCCCAGTTTACGGGAAATGGACTTTCAGAAAAGGATGCACTGATTTTTATACAAAAGTTGTATGAAGAAGAAGTGATTACCAAAAGAGAAGGAAATCTGATGTTGTCTGTTCTTGGGAAACAGGTTTTAGGCAAAGCAGGATCAAATGAAGATTATTTACGTGCTCAATTGATGCATTCATTTTTAGAACGTTTGAGTTACGAGGAGGAATGATAGTATGGACGAATTATTTACAGAAAGTGCCAAGGCAGTACTAGCCATTGCACAAGAAGAAGCAAAGTATTTTAGGCATCAATCCGTGGGCTCAGAACATTTATTATTGGCTTTAGTTTTAGAGCCTAATGGCATTGCTGGAAAATCTTTGCGTCAGTTGAATGCTGATAAAAATGATATCCGTGAAGAAATTGAACACTTAACTGGCTATGGAACAGTTAAAGGTTATCCTAAAGGTGCTTATTTACCCTATTCTCCTCGCGCGAAACAAATCTTTGCGTACGCCGGAGATGAAGCGAAACGTTTAGGGGCACCAAATATTGGAACTGAACATATTTTACTAGGTTTATTAAGAGATGAAGATATATTAGCTTCACGTATTTTATTGAATTTAGGTTTAAGTTTATCCAAAATGCGTCAGTTATTAATGAAAAAAATAGGTATTACTGATCCACAAATGAGCGGCAATGTAGGACGTCGCCGAAATAATCAAGCTCAAAAAGCAGCACCAAAAGGAACACCGACTTTAGACTCATTAGCACGTGATTTAACGAAATTAGCACGTGAAAATAATCTTGATCCTGTAGTTGGACGTTCACAAGAGGTTAGACGATTGATTCAAATTCTAAGTCGTCGTACAAAGAATAATCCTGTTTTAGTCGGTGAGCCAGGTGTTGGTAAAACAGCAATTGCTGAAGGATTAGCACAAAAAATCGTGAATGGCGAAGTACCAGAAGATATGTTAGAAAAACGCTTGATGATGTTGGATATGGGAGCGTTAGTTGCTGGGACTAAGTATCGTGGTGAATTTGAAGATCGATTAAAAAAAGTCATTGATGAAATTTATCAAGATGGCGAAGTAATTTTATTTATCGATGAATTGCACACCTTGATCGGTGCAGGTGGTGCGGAAGGTGCTATTGATGCATCGAATATTTTAAAACCAGCCCTTGCAAGAGGGGAACTACAAACAATTGGAGCAACAACATTAGATGAATACCAGAAATATATAGAAAAAGATTCTGCTTTGGAACGCCGTTTTGCTCGTGTACAAGTCGACGAACCGACACCAGAAGAAGCAGAAGAGATTTTAAAAGGTTTGCGTTCACGATATGAAGAACATCATGGCGTAGAAATCACGGATGATGCGTTGCATGCGGCGGTTCAACTATCCGTACGTTACATTAATTCTCGTCAATTACCAGATAAAGCAATCGATTTGATGGATGAGTCTTCAGCTAAAGTTCGTTTAGACTTGGCAGATGAACCTTCGGAAATCAATAACTTACGTATGGAGATTGCTCGCTTAGTTCAAGAGAAAGAAGAAGCAATCCAGTCACAATCCTTTGAAAGTGCGGCAAGACTACGCCAAAAAGAAAAAAAACTGGCTCGTAAATTAGAAAACATTTTATTATTAGAGCAAAAAGAGGCTTCTGGGTATGCAAATCGCGTGACAGAGCAAGATGTTGCTAATGTTGTGTCACAATGGACGGGTGTGCCGTTGCAACAGCTGGAGAAAAAAGAAAGTGAACGTTTACTTGAACTAGAAAGTATCCTACATCATCGAGTAGTTGGTCAAGATGAAGCGGTCCAAGCTGTATCACGCGCTATTCGTAGAGCCCGTAGTGGGTTGAAAGACCCAAATAGACCGATCGGTTCATTTATGTTCTTAGGTCCAACAGGTGTCGGTAAAACAGAACTGGCAAAAACCTTAGCTGAAACAATGTTCGGTAGTGAAGATGCTCTGGTTCGTGTGGATATGTCTGAATTTATGGAAAAATACAGTACTAGCCGTTTGATTGGTTCACCTCCAGGTTATGTGGGCTATGAAGAAGGCGGTCAATTAACTGAAAAAATCCGTCAAAAGCCATACTCTGTCATTTTATTAGATGAAGTAGAAAAGGCTCATCCAGATGTCTTTAATATTCTATTACAGGTATTAGACGATGGTCATTTGACAGATTCTAAAGGACGTAAAGTTGACTTTAGAAATACGATTTTGATCATGACATCAAATATTGGTGCAACAGCGATTCGTGATGAAAAAAATGTTGGTTTCAATGTACAAGATCTAACTAAAGATTACGGTGCGATGCAAAAACGAATCATGGAAGAATTAAAGAAAGCATTTCGTCCAGAGTTTTTGAATCGTGTGGATGAAACAGTTGTTTTCCGTTCATTGGATCAAGAAGAAATTCACGAAATAGTGAAAATCATGAGTAAATCAATTGTTCAACGCTTAAGAGAACAAGATGTCAATGTGAAGATCACGGCAGCTGCTATTGAAGTCATCGGAAAAGTTGGTTTTGATCCAGAATATGGGGCACGACCAATTCGTAGAGCACTACAAAAAGAGGTGGAGGATCGACTAAGTGAAGCATTGCTTTCTGGTCAAATCCATCTTGGAGACAAGGTAACCATTGGTGCAAGCAAAGGGAAAATAACATTGAATGTTAAATCACCTAAACCCGAACAAGTTTTACAAACAATTTAACAAAAAAATCTTTAATTCGCTGTGCAAAACGAATCTGTTTTGCACAGTTTTTTTCTTTAAGAAAAGCAAATTGCAACATTGAATTTGTGAAAAATGTACATTAAAATAAAGAGAGACTATTGGAAAGTTTGTGAACCTATGCTACTATAAAACAGTTGTTAGAAGACTGTTGGAAAAAGTAAAAAACATAACTTTTTAAATAATTTATTCGAAAAATGGACACTTGTTCAGCTTTTAAAGGAGGATATAAAATGATTGAACTTATTGCGACTGCTGAATCTGTCGAACAAGCGGAGGCATTGTTAGCAGTCGGGGTAGACACTTTATACATTGGGGAGGAGATGTTTGGTTTACGATTACCAACATCGTTTTCTCGTGAGGAACAGCGAATCATCACTGAAAAAGCGCACAATACTGGTAAAAAAGTAACTGTAGCGTTAAATGGGATTATGCATCCAGAAAAGATGAAAAAGGTTCCAGAATATTTAACATTTTTAAAAGAAATAAACGTAGATCAGGTAACGGTCGGTGATCCTGGAGTTGTGTTTGTGATGCAACGAGATGGAATCGATATTCCCTACATTTATGATGGAGAAACATTAGTAACTAGTTCTCGTCAGATCAATTTCTGGGCGAAGCGTGGATCGGTTGGCGCGGTCTTGGCTCGTGAAGTTCCTTTTGAAGAGATGAAAGCGATGAAGGAAAACTTGATGGTTCCAGCTGAAGTTCTTGTATATGGTGCCACATGTATCCATCAATCCAAACGCCCTTTACTACAAAATTACTATAATTTCACTAAAAATGATGAGTCTGCCAGCAAAGAACGAGGTTTGTTTATATCGGAACCTAAAAAAGAAGAAACGCACTATTCGATTTATGAAGATAGCCATGGCACTCATATTTTTGCGGACAATGATGTAAATCTAGTTGGTGAATTGGACAAACTTCATGAACATAATTACACAAAGTGGAAACTTGATGGGATTTATGCTCCGGGAGAAAATTTTGTAGAAGTTGCTAAGGTATTTGTAAATGCGAAAGAAAAAATCGAAGCGGGTCTTTGGTCGAGCGAGCAGGCTTGTAAAGCAATTGAACAAATCGAAGTGCTTCACCCAGAAAATCGTGGTTTAGATATCGGATTCTTTGATTTGGATCCAGACGAGATAAAATAAGGAGAAAAAAACACATGACAAACGAACGAACATTGAAGCGTCCTGAGGTCTTAGCACCAGCAGGGACGCTAGAAAAACTAAAAACAGCTATTCATTACGGTGCAGATGCGGTATACATTGGCGGAAATGCTTATGGTTTACGCAGCCGAGCAGGTAATTTTACAAAAGAAGATATGATCGAAGGCGTAGCATTCGCTAACGAACATGGTGCAAAAGTTTATGTGGCAGCAAATATGGTTACTCATGAAGGAAACCAAGAAGGAGCAGGAGACTTTTTTAGAGAAATACGTGATGTCGGTATTTCTGCAGTAATCGTATCTGATCCAGCCTTGATTGAAATTTGTGCAGCGGAAGCACCAGGCTTGCCAATCCACTTGTCCACACAAGCTTCAGCGACGAATTATGAAACATTAGAGTTTTGGAAAAATGAAGGACTGGAACGGGTTGTTTTGGCGCGTGAAGTATCTATGGATGAAGTAGCTGAAATTCGTAAAAATACGGATGTTGAGATTGAAGCGTTTATTCATGGAGCGATGTGTATTTCTTATTCAGGTAGATGTACGTTGTCTAATCATATGTCTATGCGTGATGCAAACCGCGGTGGCTGTTCTCAATCTTGCCGTTGGAAATATGAGCTTTATGACATGCCTTTTGGTGCTGAGCGTACAAGTTTAACCGATAAAGGTGAAGTGGAAGAAGAATTTTCAATGAGTGCGGTGGATATGGCGATGATCCAACATATTCCTGAACTGATTCAAAATGGTGTAGATAGTTTTAAAATCGAAGGCCGTATGAAATCAATCCACTACGTATCGACTGTAGCGAATGTGTATAAAAAAGCAGTGGATACTTATATGGAAGATCCGGAAAATTATGAATGTAAACAAGAATGGATCGATGAGCTTTGGAAAGTTGCTCAAAGAGAACTTTCAACTGGGTTTTATTATCATGTACCGACTGATGAAGAACAATTATTCGGAGAACGCCGCAAGATTCCTCAATATAAATTTATTGGAGAAGTCATGGCATATGATGCTGAGACAAAAGTTGCAACGATTCGTCAGAGAAACCATTTCAGTGTCGGCGATGAAATTGAATTTTATGGTCCTGGGTTCAATCACTTCCATCAAACGGTAGAAGTTATGTATAATGAAGAGAACGAGTCGATCGATCGAGCACCAAATCCAATGATGATTTTAACGATGCCGGTCGTAGAACCAGTAGCAGTTGGCGATATGATTCGTAAGAAGAAATAAATAAATTAAGTGAGGGATTGGCTGTTACGGCTTGTCCCTTTCATTGCAGAGAGGATAGGTAAACAATGGCAAAACAATATGATTATATCGTAATTGGCGGTGGAAGCGGCGGAATTGCTTCTGCTAATCGCGCAGGTATGTATGGTGCTAAGGTTTTATTAATCGAAGCAGGTGACATCGGCGGAACATGCGTCAATGTTGGTTGTGTACCTAAAAAAGTGATGTGGCAAGCAAGTTCAATGATGGAAATGATGAAGCGTGATACAGAAGGATATGGTTTTGACGTAGATGTAAAAGATTTCAGCTTTAAAAAGCTTGTTCAAAATCGTGAAGCCTACATTGATAATTTACATGCGGCGTATCATCGTGGATTAGATAGTAATAAAGTAGAAGTTTTATCTGAATATGCAACATTTGTTGATGATCATACAATCAAAGCGGGGGATGAAACATATACAGCGCCCAATATCTTGATTGCCACTGGCGGTCGTCCTAAAAAGTTAGGGATTCCTGGTGAAGAATATGCAATAGATTCTAATGGTTTTTTTGCCTTAGAAGAACTGCCAAAACGAGTAGTGTTTGTGGGAGCGGGTTATATAGCCGCTGAACTTGCTGGAACGATCCATGGTTTGGGTGCGGAAACGCATTGGGCATTTAGAAAAGAGCGTCCGTTGCGGGAATTCGATGAGATGCTTTCTGAAAAAGTGGTTGAGCACTATCTTGAAGATGGGATGCATATTTATCCTCATTCAACACCTCGTTCAATTGAGAAGTTTGAATCTGGAGAATTGATGATTACCTTTGAAAATGGGACTAAAATCACAGCTGATAGCATTGTATTTGGTACAGGACGTCAACCGAATACAGATACGCTAGGTTTAGAGAATACACATATTGAGTTGACAGATAAAGGCTATATAAAAGTCGACAAATTCCAAAATACGACCCAATCAGGTGTATATGCCGTTGGAGATGTCATTGGTAAAATCGATTTAACACCTGTTGCTATTGCGGCAGGAAGAAGATTATCAGAACGTTTGTTTAATGGGAAAGAAAATGAATACTTAGATTATGAAACAATTCCGACCGTTGTCTTTACTCATCCACCGATTGCGACAGTTGGTTTAACTGAAATCGAGGCAGAAGAAAAATACGGTGATGAAAATATCAAAATCTATCAATCCACTTTTACGCCGATGTATTTTGCGCTAGGAGAGTATCGCCAAAAATGTGATATGAAACTAGTTTGTGTGGGTGAAGAGGAAAAAATCGTTGGGTTGCACGGAATAGGTTTAGGTGTGGATGAAATGCTGCAAGGTTTTGCAGTAGCTATTAAAATGGGGGCGACGAAAAAAGATTTTGATAATACAGTCGCAATTCACCCAACAGGTTCAGAAGAATTTGTAACGATGAGATAAGGAAAAGGACAAGGCGGAAAAAATCGTCTTGTCCTTTTTCTCTTAATTTGTTCTTGCAAGAATTGCTTGTGTAATAGTTAAGAGTTTACCCCTAGCATCAGCTGATGTATCAGGTAACTTAGTGATGCCTTTTAATGCTTGTTGTGTATATTTTTCTGCAAGTTTTTGTGCCTTAGCAACACCGTCAAATGAATGAACCAGTTCGTAGATTTTATTGGTTTCAGCATCAGTTAATACTTCCCCTTTTTCTAGATAGGGAAGTAAAACTTCTTTTCCTTCTTCCAAAGCGTATAGTAAAGGAAGCGAATAAACACCTTGACGGACATCTTCCAACACAGGTTTACCAATTTGTTCAGGACTTTGCGTATAGTCTAAAACGTCATCAATAATTTGAAAAGCAATACCAATGTTTTCTCCGATCTTTCCGCAATTTTTAGCAAATCGTTCCGAAGTTCCACTTTCGTAAGCCCCAACAAAACAACTTAGTGAAAATAGCTCAGCAGTTTTACCAGAAATGTTTTCAAGGTATTGATCGATCGTCATTTCAAGGTTATAGCGATTGTCCATTTGCCCTAATTCACCGCTTAGTATTTTTTCCATGCTTCGGGAATTTAACTGGATGCTCTTTAAAGAAGAAGAGTAGTCAGCCAACAATTTGAAACAACTGACAAATAGATAATCACCAGCGTAAACGGCTGTGCTATTACCAAATTGAGACCGAATAGTTGGTAAGCCGCGTCTTATATCTGCATCATCTACAATATCATCATGAATCAATGTTGCAGTATGCAGTAATTCAATCGCAGCAGCAAGAGCAACTGTTTTTTTCGACTCTCTATTTTCTCCAAATTGAGAAAATAGAAGTTGATAAGCTGGTCGAAGCAATTTTCCACCAGAATGAATCATCGACATAACCGCGTTTTCGACTTCTTTGTTTTTCAAATTAACACTATTTTCCATCAGCTTTAGTGTGCTATTTAATTCTTTTGCTAGTTCAGGATATTTTTTCCACATTGGGTGAATGTTCATAAAATGACTCCTTTGATTGTACTCGATCAGACTAAGATGTTATTGGAAATATTGACTCCATTTATGCTTGGTTGTTGATTCGTAATTCAATTGAAATTGCCGTAAGGTTTGAACATGGCGAAGTAAGTAGTTGGCCGCAATACCTATGGCAATCCCAGATAATAAGCCGATAAATGAAAGAAACGGTAGATAAAGCATCGGAGCCCACGATTGCGCGAAGAAACAAGTGGTCAATAGCTGCCCAACGTTATGCAAAAATCCACCCGCAGCACTAATACCGATAATGCTAACACGTTTTGGTCCTAATTGCATGATGAGCAACATACCAAAATAACTAAGTAGAGCGCCACTAGCGCTGTAAAAGAAGGTCGAGATCGTTCCACCAAGTAAGGTCGTCAAAATTAGACGCATGCAAACTAAAAAGAAACTGTCTCTTTTTCGCATTGTGAAAATAGCAATGATCGTAATCAAGTTAGCCAGTCCAAGCTTTGCCCCAGGGGCGAAAGCAAAGGGATAAGGAATCATATTTTCAATCAAACCAATGATCACACCCTGAGCGACTAACATGGAAATATAGATGTTTTTTTGTAATTTACTCATAAAATGTTGGCAATGTTTAGTATATCAAACTGCCATCCTCACTCCCGTCAGAAGCTTCAACTGTGATGAATAAATTATGGGGCAAACACGCAATCGGTGTTTCTCCTGCTTTAGATATCCAGCCTCGTTGTACGCAAATTTGATCTCCGCAATTTGTTTCTGCCATACGGATTTTATCTCCACTAACTTCAATCACATTGTAATCACCATCAGCGGCTTCGTATCTGTATGTATAAGTAGGGCCATCTTCTTTTAAGTCGAAGACCTTGATGACTTCACCATCTACTTTTAGTACTGCCTGTTTTGTGGCATCATCTTGTGCCGTGTTTTGTATGCCAAAAACAACAAGGGGCAAGAAAGAACTGATCGTTAGAAGTAAAATAATGACAATATCCCAAGGACGTATATAACTTTTTTGAATAAATTCTTTAAAATCCAACTCTTTCCTCTCCTTTGTCGTTTTTAGTTTAATATATTCTATCATAATGAGAAAAGAAAGTTCTAGGAGTAAACCTAGAACTCTCTTAGATTTTTGCTATAAAAGTACTTATTTACTGACGTATCTAGATTTAGGTGTACCATACCACCATTTACCTAATGTACGTTGTACCCAAGGGATGACCCAGCGGTCTAAACCAAGTGAACGTCCAGAGCCATTCATCAAAGCAAAGGCTACAAAGATAAACCAAATATTTACCCAGTAGAACATGCCTGATAGACAAAAGGCAATTGTTAAACCAATTGTTGCGGCACTACTTAACCAAGTGAATAATCCAGCGATCAATGCTAAAGCAATCAAGACCTCAACGATTGTCATGAACTTTTGCATGAATAAAGCAACTTCTTGGTTAGGCATCATGAATTTCATAACACTTTCAAACCATTTAGGCATGTGATCGAACACTTGCATTGGTTCTTCACCATATGCATAGCTTAAACCAAATTGAGCAGCTTTAGCTGTTGTTTCAGTTGCCTCAGCACCGCCACCTGCGGCAGAAGCACCAGTCGTTACTTGTTCTTGTAACCAAGGGAATGGGAAAGCGACTTTATCAGTAAACCATGAACCGTCACCAAACCAAGTGCTTGGTTTCAAGTAATCGCCAGTTCCGACAATTTTCTTCATTGATTCAACTAGCCAAACCATACCATAGAATACACGTAATGGAACGCTCCATAAAACATTACCATAACGAGAAGAATGTCCGCGTGTTACGTTGCGGTCGTCTTTAATATGGAAGAATTCGTGCATAATATATTGGAACATGTAGTAACCAGAACGGATATCAAAGAAATATTTCAAGTTAACGATGTGTTTCATGATGATTGCTAAGAAACCGCTAAGGTGAATTTTATCAAATAAGTTCGCCACACCCCATTTAGAGCCGACAGAAACCATGAATCCTTGATAATTTCCTTTGAATTTGTGTTTTTCGCTGCCTTTGATGTCAGCTACGATATTAGCAGCGGCTGTGTGACCAGTTTGTTCAGCTGCTTGAACGATTTGCGGAGTTGGTGTTTCAGGGAATTCTTCGTAATACACCAAGTCACCAACGATATAAATGTTTTTGTCTTCATATCCTTTGGCTTGCATAAATTCGTTTGCGATCAAACGATTTCCACGAGCTGATTCTAAACCGAAGTCAGCAGCATCAGAAGTTGCTTTAACACCGGCAGTCCAGATCAATGTGTGTGTTGGAACTGTAGAACCATCTTTTAATTTAATATGATCTGCAGCGACTTCAACGATTGGTGCGTTAAGCAACAATTTCACATTTTTCTTCTCTAAATAACGTTCAGCTTTGGCTGCGTCATTACGAGATAACATGTTTAAGATTGTCGGCATTGCTTCAACGACCATTAATGTAAATTCATTAGGATCAAGTTTGAAGTCTTTTGCAAGACGATCTTTCCAGTCGATCAGTTCGCCGACCATTTCGATACCAGTAAATCCTGAACCACAGACAACAAATGTAAGCATTGCTTTACGAACTTCTGGATCTGGTTCGATTGCTGCTTTTTCAACTGTTTCCAAGATATGTTCACGAATTTTCAAAGAGTTTTCAAAAGACCATAGAGTAAATCCATGTTCTTTAACTCCAGGAGTACCAAAGTCATTTGGCTCGCCACCCATACCGATAATCAATTGGTCAAATTCATAAGAACCTAACTTCGTTTGAACGACTTTTTTGTCTTTATCGATACCAGTTACAGTGTCTGTTACAAGAGTAACGTTCTTTTTACGTGAGAATAAACGTTGCAAATCGTATTGGATCGCAGAAGGTTCAACACGTCCTCCAGCTACTTCGTGCAACTCAGTCATCATGGTGTGGTAAGAATGACGATCAATTAAAGTAATCTCAACGTCAGAATCTTTTTTCAATTTTTTTGCTAAAAATTTAGTAGCTGAAACTCCAGCATAACCAGCTCCCACAACGACAATTTTTTGCTTTGTCATTGATAATCCGCTCCTTAAAAAAATAAAATAGAAAATGATAATAATTACACAATCGATTTCATTATATAGCGATATTTGGGTTTTGTCTAATAACAATTCTTAAATATAGGAAATAAATTTTTATTATTAAAAAAGTGTGAAAAACGGGTAAAATTTTGTCTTTCTTTTATAACTTTAATTGACATAATTGAAATTTTCTATAGAATGTAAATTATATCACAAACTTAATTTGTGGAACGTTTAAGAAAAGGAAATGGTGAACAAAATGAAAATGAATAAAATTGTAAAGGGCTTCACAGCTATCGCACTATCATCTCTTTTATTAGCAGCATGTGGATCAGATCAAAAGAAAGATACAGCAAAATCATCTGATTCAAGTACTGCAACATCAAAAACAGCTGATTCTTCTACAGTAGCAGAAAAAGAAGCTGGTGGCGATTTACAAGATGGTACGTATAAATTAGAAGAAAAGAACGAATCTAACGGTTACCGTGCAACATTTGAAATGACTGTTAAAGATGGCAAAATCACTGAATCTAAATATGACAATATCAACGCTGATGGCAAATCAAAAGCAGATGATAAAGACTACGAAAAAAATATGAAAGACAAATCAGGCGTAGGTCCAGCTGAATACATTAAAGAATTAAACGATTCTTTTGTTAAAGCTCAAAGCGCTGACGGTGTAGAAGTAGTAACTGGTGCGACTCACTCTAGTGAATCATTCCAAAACTATGCACAACAATTGATCCAAGCAGCTCAAGCAGGAGATACTAAAACAATCGAAATCGACAATGGTGCTGACCTTAAAGATGGTACGTATTCATTGAAAGAAAAAAATAATTCAAATGGCTACCACACTGAATTTTCAATCGTTGTGAAAGATGGCAAAGTAACAGAATCTAAATACGATAACGTTAATGATGAAGGCAAATCTAAAAAAGATGATGCTGACTACAACAAAAACATGAAAGACAAATCAGGCGTAGGCCCAGCAGAATACATCAAAACGTTAAACGAAGAATTAGTAAAAACAATGGGTGAAGAAGGCAAATCAGCTGCAGACGTTGAAGTTGTAACAGGCGCAACTCACAGCTCTCATTCATTCGTAATGTATGCGGAACAATTGATCAATGCTGCTGAAAAAGGCAACACTGATGAAATCGTTGTAGACAACATTGTAATGAAAAAATAATTTTTCACACAAGTGAACGAACAAATATATACGTGGCAGAATTCAGAAATCGCTCTGAATTCTGCTTTTATTTTTATCAAAATACATAAATGACAGATAGAAAATCCTTCCCATTCACGAAAAAAAGAGCTACTATAAATAAGACAATTTTCTATTTAGAAAGAGGGATATGATGAAGAACAAAAAAACACTAATCACTGTAGCAATAGCATTATTATTGGTTGTTTTAGCAGGATGTAATTCGAAAGACGCGCAGTCAAAAATCAATAAAGAACCTTATTCAGATCAGCAATCATTGTTAGGAACGTATGTACAAGTAAGAATTTACGATGATGGTAAAGAAGAAGTGTTAAAAAAAGCTTTTGATCGGGTAAAAGAGTTAGGTGCTAAAATCACGGTTAATGAAAAAGGGTCTGAGATAGATGAGATCAATGAACAAGCTGGAATCAAACCAGTTAAAGTTTCCGATGATATTTACCCATTATTAAAACGAGCATATGAATATAGTGAAGATTCTTCTGGCGGTTTTGACATGGCTATTGGGCCGATCACGCAATTATGGCATATAGGATTTGATGATGCCCGTAAACCTTCACAAGAAGAGATCGATCAAGCATTAAAATTAGTTGATTATCACAAAGTGAAATTAAATGATGAAGACAAAACAGTCTACCTTGAAGAAAAAGGTATGGAGCTAGATTTAGGTGCGATTGCTAAAGGGTTTATCACAGATGAGGTCGTGAAAGTCTTAAAAGATAATGGTGTCACGACCGCTATCGTGGATTTAGGCGGGAATGTTTATGTTCTTGGACATAGCCCTCGAGGAAAAGATATGGACTGGAATGTTGGTATTCAAGATCCTAATAAAGCACGAAATACAGTGATCGGAACAGTTCAAGAAAGCAATAAAACATTAGTTACTTCTGGAATCTATGAACGTTTCTTAGAAGTAGAGGGTAAAAATTATCATCATCTATTTGATCCAAAAACGGGCTATCCTTTTGATAATGATATTGCTGGAGTGACTGTGATCACGAATAAATCAATTGATGGTGATGGTCTATCAACAGCAGTATTTTCTATGGGTGTCAAAAAAGGGCTAGAATATGCTGAAGGTCTAAAAGATGTCGATGTGATTTTTGTTACAAAAGAAGATGAAGTATTTGTAAGTAAAGATATTGAAAAAGTGTTTGAGTTAGGAAAAGATTCAGGTTACACCATGGGTAATCGTAAAGACCTGAAATAAGGAGAACGGATATGACGGTGAAAGTGTTTTTGCAAGTTGTGGAAATCCAGACAAAGTTAGCAAGTCTATTTCCTTTTGCAGTTGGGGTGTTATTTTCTATTGCTTATTTTAACCAGTTTCAATTAGGGTATACAGTGTTGTTTTTTGTTGGTATGGTCGTGTTTGACATGGCGACGACAGCAATCAATAATTATATGGATTTTAAGAAAGCAAAGTCTGAAGTATATAAATATGAAGAAAACATTATTGGGAGCTCGGGAATTGCCCCAGTTCTTGTGCGAAATATGATCTTTGGAATGATTACTTTTTCTGCTTTGATCGGTATTTTTCTAACAATTAAAACTGGTTGGTTATTTTTAGTGATGGGCGGCGTATGTTGCTTCATTGGTATTTTTTACACGTTTGGTCCAATCCCATTGTCGCGGATGCCGTTAGGTGAAGTGTTCAGTGGGTTTACTATGGGACTTGGGATTTTTGCGATGACGATTTATTTAAATGTTCAAGAGAGCCGTCCATTTTACCTGTTGCTTGATTGGAGTCGTGGAACATTTGCTTTGAATGGGAGTTTGTGGGCAGTAGTTGCAATTATTTGGGCTTCATTGCCGATGGTGTTTACAATTGCGAATATTATGTTGGCAAATAATTTGAGGGATCTGGATACAGATATTGAGAATCATCGGTATACATTGGTTTATTACATTGGTAGAAAGCAGGGTGTGATGTTGTTTCAACTATTGATGTTGGCGTGTTATGCCGTTGTATTGATCGGTTTACCGTTTGGTGTATATCGTTGGCCGATTTTAGTCGTATTCTTATCATTGCCAATTGTTTGGAAGAACCTTCAGCTGTTCAAAAAAGAATTGCCGCATCCTAAAAGCTTTGGTTATTCGATAAAAAATTTGATAGCCTTTAACGGCAGCTATTTAGTCGGTTTATTTCTGACAATTGTTTTAGAGAAATTATAAAAAAAGAAGGAAGCAGTAACCAACAACGACTCTGCTTCCTTCTTTTTTTTTTCGATCTATTTTAACAACCCTTTTTCATAAATTAACCTTTATTCTTTTTACTTTTAATGAAAAGAAATAGTATAGCTAATAAAATAATGGCAATACCAGCAATTGAATAGTAAACAGTTTTCTTTTCTCCAGTATTTGGGAACAGGCCTTTTTTCTGTTCTTCTTTTTTAGCAGTTGATGACTCGGTGCTTTTAACTGGTGTAGAACTATCTGCTGTACCAACTGCTGCTCCAGCAAAGGTTTTGTCATTCAATGTGCATATAGGTGAATAATCTCCTGTTTCTGGAGAAAAAACTGTAAAAGTGAAATTATCTTTATACGGAAGGGTAAAATAACCTTCCGCGTCCGTCAAAATGGGAGCGTGAACACCCCAATTTGTATACGGGTAGAACTCTTTTATACTTGTAGGCAGACTGTCAATCATCCCACCGTAAACGGCAACGTTACTTGTTGAAGCACCATCTGTAGCCACAATTTTCCCCTTAATTTGATTGTTATCCGAGTCATAAGAGACGAATTGAATATCAAAAGTAGGGCTAGATTTTGCTACTAAGTACTGCATATTTAGCTTAACTTCTTGTTTGTCTCCTTGATTTTCTTCCAATGGATAAAGCATGAAGCTCACTTTGACTGAATTTTTTCCTAATTTTTCTGTTGAAGCCTCTTCTAACAGTTTAAGATCCCTATATGCAGTACCATGAAACCCAGCATCTTTGGAAAGCAATTCAGCGGTCACTTTTTCTTCTGGAAAGACAACTACTGTTGTGGAAAGAAGATTGACGCCGTCATACATATTTTGAATCGTACTGGATGTTTCTGTAGCACTTGAATCTAATGTGGAAAAAACGCTGCTATCAACTGTTTTCTCATCATTTTTTTCTGTGTTTTGTGTTGAAGCTGCTACTTCCGAAGAGCTTTCAATTTGTGAAGGTTCAGATGTAGATGTTGTTTCCTCTGCAAAACTTGTGATTGGAAGCGCAAACGATAATGCAACCAAACAAAAAACCAATTTTTTCATAATCATTCTCCTTTTGTAATATTCGTATCATTCGCAATACAAATGTAACATAAGTGAAATATATAGCAAATAGTTGTAAGAAAAGAATCTTTTTTCTTAAGGAATTCTTAATGTTTTTGTTTGGCAAGTGGTCTAAACCGTCGGGTTTATTTTACTAAGACTGATTTCTCCAGAAGAAAGTACTTTTTCTGTTTTATCATGAAGTTGAACAACCAATTCACCATGATCGTTGATTGCTGTAGCAATCCCTTTATAGTCGACTCCGGCTTGTGTAAATGAAACTGTTTTGCCAAGGACAAAAGATTTTTGGCGGTATTCTTCTAAGAAACCTTGTTCTGGTAGTCGATTTAGTATGGCGTAAAATTGATTCCAGATTGCTCCGATCAATTCGTTTCTTGTGATAGTTGGTTCATTTTCTGGAAATAGGGAGGTTGCTTTTTCTCTTAGGTCTTTTGGAAATTCGTTTTGTTTCAAAGAAAAATTGATACCCATACCGATAATGACATTCGAGATTTGCCCAGATTCAACATCGCTCATGGCTTCTGATAAAATACCACAGACCTTTTTCCCATTGATATAGATGTCGTTGACCCACTTGATCTCTGTTTTAACTTTGACCAAAGTATCCATCGCACGTGCGATGGCGACGGCCATAATCACAGTATATTGCGCCATTTCTTCGAAATTTTGATTAGGCCTTAGCAGCATACTCATGTAGATGCCGCTGCCAGCCTTTGAAAAGAACGGTCGGCCGAATCGTCCTTTGGGTGCTTCTTGGATATCTGCTACGATCAATGTATTATTTGGTTCACCGTTGATTGCAGCTAGTTTAGCATCTTTCATTGTGGACTCTGAGGCGTTTAAAACAGTGATTGAAAGATCGGGAGCTGTAGGTTCTAGAGTTAGACGAATTCCTTCTATAGATAAAACATCTGATTTATCATAGGAGTAGCCTTTGTTGCGGCTGCTAGTGATAAGATGTCCTTCTTTTTTCAATTCATTGATTGCTTTCCAGATGGCAGTTCGAGACAAGGAAAGTTCTTGAGCCATCTCTTCACCAGAAATAAATGCTGGGGCTTGTTTCATTAATAGAGTTAACACCTGACTTTTAGTAGACATATACTTCGCTCCTTTATAGTAGTTTCATTGTATCTGATGGGAGGAAGGCGGGTCAACCGCGATACGCCTAAAAGAGGAGGAAAAAATCCTTCTTAGGATGTATGATTTCTCTTTGAAAGCTTGCTATACTTACATGACAGGAACGAAGGACAATGTGTTTGATTGTTCATCGAATAGAGAGTTTATAGAGATGGAGTGGGTAAGAATGGAAAAGCAGCAATATGTTTGTGATAAGTGTGGGAATGAACATTATGTTTCCGATCAGTTTCAAGCAACAGGGGGAAACTTTGCGAAAATATTTGATGTGCAAAATAAAAAATTTATTACGGTCAGTTGTACAAGATGCGGCTTTACGGAACTATACCGTGGGCAAACATCAGACGGCTGGAATGTTTTAGACTTTTTAATGGGTGGTTAATAACCACCATAGGAACAAAAAAGGAACCCAATTACATTGTGCAATTGGGTTCCTTTTTTTATTTAAACTAATAATAATTGATCATCTTTTAATTCAGTGCCGCTATTTTTATGGAACATGTCCATCAATTCATTTACAGTCAAATCTTTTTTCTGCTCAGCAGGCACATCTACCACGACTTGTCCTTGATGAAGCATGATCAAACGGTTGCCATAACGAATAGCATCTTCCATGTCATGTGTGACCATAAATGCTGTCAGGTTTTGTTCTTGAATCAATTTTTCAGTCAGTTCCATAACTGTGATCGAGGTTTTAGGGTCAAGTGCTGCAGTATGTTCATCCAACAATATCAATTCTGGACGAATCAACGTTGCCATCAGTAAGGTGATTGCTTGGCGTTGACCACCAGATAATAAGCCGATTTCTGCACCTAAACGATTTTCGAGTCCTAAATTTAAACTAGCTAACTGTTCTTTAAAAAAAGTACGATCAGCTTTGCGAACGCCGTTGCCTAAACCACGTTTTTTACCACGTTTCATTGCAAGCGCCATATTTTCCTCCACAGTCAAACGAACGGCAGTCCCCATTTTAGGATCTTGGAAAACACGGCTGATCTGTTTGGAGCGAGCGACAACGCGCTGTTTAGTGATGTCTTTGCCGTTTAAAGCTAATTGGCCTTCTTCGATCGGTAAAGTACCTGCGATACTGTTTAATAACGTCGATTTACCAGCGCCATTTCCACCTATGATCGTAATGAATTCCCCTTGATTGATTGTTAAATCAATCCCTTTTAATACGTGATTTTCATTGACTGTTCCACGTTCAAAATATTGGTGTAAGTTTTTGATTGTTAATACAGGCTCCATTAATTTGCGCCTCCTTTACGTTTTCCGAGTTTAGAAAGTCCTAATTTTTTTTGTATCAATGGTGAAGATAAACAAATAACTAGAATGATCGCGGAGAATAGTTTCAAGTCTGCTGGATCAACACGTAATTCTAAAACGCAAGCTAGTATGAAGCGGTACAAAATAGCACCGATCACAATCGTAATCAAACGCAGACCTAATGATTTGTTTTTAAAGAGAACTTCTGCAATGATGATCGAAGCAAGACCGATAACGATGGTTCCAATTCCTGAGTTTAAATCCGCAAAGTTATTATTTTGTACAAGCAAAGCGCCAGCCAACGCAATACAACCATTTGAAAGCATATAGCCGATGATCTTCATATTGTCTGTTTTGATTCCGTTAGCCTCACTCATATCGATATTATCGCCCGTTGCACGAGTGGCTAAGCCGATTTCAGTTTTGAAGAATAGAACGAGCAAGACGATAACTAAAAGCACGATGATCAAACCGACAACGATGGCACTGTTGATTTTCGTTAAGCCTAATGACTGAGCATGAGAGAAAATTGAATCTGTACCAATCAATGAAATATTTGGAGCGCCCATGATTCGTGAGTTGATACTATAGAGTCCAGTCATAGTAATGATTCCTGCTAATAAAGCGGGGATTTTTAATTTTGTGTGTAAAAGTCCTGAAACAAGTCCCGCTAGCATACCAGCGATAAAAGCAATGATCAATGCAACAATTGGTGCTATCATATAATGAAGGTCAAATAAAGACTGGATCGGTGCAGGCCAAGTCGTTGGATCTTTCGCTAAAATAACCGCTGCGACAGCTCCGCCTAAAGGGAAACTTCCTTCGGTAGTTAAATCGGCAATGTCTAAAATCCGGTAAGTCAGAAAGACTCCGATGGCTAATAAGGACCATAAAAGACCTTGAGAGGTTGAGGAAAGTAATATGTCTAACAATAAAATCAGCTTCTTTCAATAATTTTTATGTAGAGGTTGGGACAGGAATGCTTAATCCCAAGAAATAAAAAGGAATTGCTTCTGCTCTCACCGTTTATCTTGATTTCACGTGAGTGGGATATGGCTCGAAGAGTTATGTCCCACTCACAAAATTCAATTAAGGTGCTTTGATAGTATCTGGATCAATATCCAAGGCTTTTGCCATGTCTTTATTTACGAACAGTTCTAAGTCTTTGGCTTTTTCAACAGGCATGTCAGCTGGTTTTGCTTCACCTTTTAGAATTTTCGCCGCCATGACACCTGTTTGTTTACCAAGTGATTTATAATCGATCCCGACTGTTGCTAATCCGCCTTCTTCTACTTGCTCGATCGAACCAGCGATAACAGGGATTTTATGTTCTTTGGCTACTTCGCCGATGACAGCTGCAGCCGAAGCAAATGTGTTGTCTGTTGGAATGTAAATTGCATCGACGTCTTTTGCTAAGCTAGTTGTTACTTGCTGTACGTCATTGGTTGAGTTAGCAGTTAAAACTTTTGACTTGATTCCAGCATCTTTTAAAGCTTTTTCTGCCATGTCTGCTTGTATTTTAGAATTTGCTTCACCTGCGTTATACATAATTCCGACAGTTTTTGCCTCTGGTACGATGTTCAACAATAAGGCGATTTGTTTGTCGATTGGGACGATATCTGTAGTTCCAGTTACATTTCCGCCAGGTTTTTCATCTGATTTTACTAATTTAGCGCTGACTAAGTCGGTAACTGCTGTGACTAGGATCGGAATATCTGTTGTTTCGTTCAATAGTGATTGTGCAGCAGGTGTCGCAATGCCTAAAAGTAGATCTGGTTTTTCTTTGACTAATTTTTCACTCATGCTTTTTAATTGAGCTTGATCATTTTGGGCATTACTGTATTCAATCGTTAAATTGTCGCCTTCTTTAAAACCATTTTCGGCTAAACCTTCTTTGAATCCTTCAAATGCAGCATCTAATGAGCCGTGTTCAACGGGTTGTAAAACACCGATTTTTTTATTATCACTATTTGCACCGCTGTCCGTCTTTTTCCCATCTCCACATGCTCCGAGAGCCAATAATGCTACGGCCGATATGATACTTAGTCCTACTAGTTTCTTTTTCATTCTGATTCCTCCAGTTTTAGTTGATGTTGATAAAACAAAAAATCCATTCAGACAATATGCCTAAATGGATTGATAAAAGTCGTAGGTAAACACTTCTTTATTCGCCACTTAGGATTGTCTACGTGGCTGTTTGTTCAATACAAAGCGCTCTAGCCATCATAGATACAAAAACAGGTTTTTGCTGTTTGTACCCACGATTGCATGAATACAAAACTATCTAAAGTAGCTAAAGTAAGCTTTATTCAGTTGTGCGTTGATTGAGTGTGTCATAAAAATCCCTCCGCAAATTGAATTGTGTTTAGTATATAGGAAAATAGAGGTGGATGTCAACAGATTATTTTAAATTTTCTGAAGATTCGTATAAAGGATGTGATTTTGTGAATTTTTTAAATTAATCGTAATAGTACCCATTGAAATAGATATCTTTGTGAATTTAAACGATTTCATGCTACTATTTAATTGAATAAATAGTAAATAATTAGGAGGATGTATATGATTTCGAAAAAATTGATTACATTAGGAACATTAGCAGCAACAGTATTGGTGTTAGGTGCATGTAACAGTGATAATAAAGCTTCTAAAGACAGTTCGTCTGATAGCAAAACAGAAACATCAATGAGTTCAAGTGTGGATGCAGTAAGTGGTGCGTCAATCAGTGATAAACCAGAAGTAATCGAAAAAGCATTAAGTAAAGATGGAAATTGGATCGTTGCAGCAACAGCAGATCTGACGTTTGATAAAGATGTGACCGTTGCAGGTGAGTTTCATGATAAAGGTGAAAAATCTGGCGATATTTATAGAAAACTAGCATTATACGCGCAAGATTCAGATAAAAAAGTGACAGCTGAGTATACAGTAACGGTTCCTAAACTAATTGTTGAAACAGAAAACTTTAATATCGTTAACGGAACTGTTAAAGGAGATATCTTAGTTAAAGCGAATGGTTTTGTCTTAAATGGAACAAAAGTTGAAGGTAACGTAATGTTTGAAAAAGAAGAATATAAAACTTCTGCTACTTTAGACAAAGAAGGCGCTGAAATTACTGGAGAAACTACGGTTCAGTAAGATAAAATAATAGAATCTGTGAAAAAGACACTTGAGTTTTTATCGAGTGTCTTTTTTTGTGAATAAAATAGTATTTTAAACTCTCAGAAACCCTTGACTTTTACTATAGAAGGAAGTACAATGTATAGATGCAAAAACTATCTGAAAAATGACAAAGCAGGAGCGAAATATTGTCCGTTCCGGTTTTTAATAGGGAAACAAAAGTAGAGACGCACGAGAAATTTTCAAGAGCACATTCTATTTTTGGTTTTTTTTTGCCTAAAAACTGCAAAAAATGCTCAATATTACAAATATTTAATATTTGTAATATTAAAGAAATATTTTCGGTTAGTGTTTTGATAGACTTTTAATTAGAGGAGTGAAGAGCTTGGCTGGACACGTAGTAAAATACGGAAAACACCGCGAACGTAGAAGTTTCGCCCGGATCAGTGAAGTGTTAGAGTTACCTAACTTGATCGAAATTCAAACAGACTCTTACCAATGGTTTTTAGATGAAGGATTAAGAGAAATGTTTGAGGACATTTTACCGATCGATGATTTTCAAGGAAACTTATCTTTGGAATTTGTGGATTATGAATTAAAAGAACCTAAGTATACGGTAGAAGAAGCGCGTGCACATGACGCAAACTATTCTGCACCGTTACACGTTACTCTACGATTGACGAACCGTGAATCTGGAGAAATCAAATCACAAGAAGTATTCTTCGGTGATTTCCCTCTAATGACTGAAATGGGAACATTTATCATCAATGGTGCAGAACGTGTTATCGTTTCTCAATTAGTACGTTCACCAGGTGTTTATTTCCATGGAAAAGTAGATAAAAATGGTAAAGAAGGCTTTGGCTCAACAGTAATCCCTAACCGTGGTGCATGGTTAGAAATGGAAACTGATGCAAAAGACATTTCTTACGTACGTATCGACCGTACGCGTAAAATTCCTTTGACTGTATTAGTTCGTGCTTTAGGTTTTGGCTCTGATGATACGATTTTTGAAATTTTCGGTGAAACATTAAGCTTACGTAATACGATCGAAAAGGATTTACACAAAAATGCCAGCGATTCTCGTACTGAAGAAGGCTTGAAAGACATTTATGAGCGTCTTCGACCTGGTGAGCCGAAAACGGCTGACAGTTCTCGTAACTTACTGAACGCTCGTTTCTTCGATCCGAAACGTTATGACTTAGCGAACGTTGGTCGCTACAAAGTCAACAAAAAATTAGATTTAAAAACTCGTTTATTGAACCTAACTTTGGGAGAAACATTGATCGATGCTGAAACTGGTGAAATCATTGTTGAAAAAGGGACAGTATTGACCCACCAAGTAATGGAAACATTAGGTGAACATATCGATAACGGCTTAAACAGCGTAACGTATTACCCAAGTGAAGATGGTGTAGTTACTGAACCAATGACAGTTCAAGTAATCAAAGTTCTTTCTCCAAAAGATCCAGAGCGCATCGTTAACGTAATCGGTAATGGTTATCCTGATACAAGTGTGAAGACTGTTCGTCCAGCAGATATCGTCGCTTCAATGAGTTATTTCTTTAACTTACAAGAAGACATCGGTAACGTAGATGATATCGATCACTTAGGAAACCGTCGTATTCGTTCAGTTGGTGAATTACTACAAAACCAATTCCGTATTGGTTTAGCTCGTATGGAGCGTGTGGTTCGTGAAAGAATGTCTATTCAAGATACTGAAACATTGACACCACAACAATTGATCAATATTCGTCCAGTAGTGGCAAGTATCAAAGAATTCTTTGGTTCTTCTCAGTTATCACAGTTCATGGATCAAACAAATCCTCTAGGTGAGTTGACACACAAACGTCGTCTATCTGCCTTAGGACCTGGTGGTTTGACTCGTGACCGTGCCGGCTATGAAGTTCGAGACGTTCACTATTCCCACTATGGCCGTATGTGTCCGATCGAAACGCCTGAGGGCCCGAATATCGGATTGATCAATAGCTTGTCAAGTTATGCTAAAGTTAATAAATTTGGCTTTATCGAAACACCGTATCGTCGTGTAGATCGTGCTACAGGAAAAGTAACCGACAAAGTAGATTACCTAACTGCCGACACAGAGGATCACTACATCGTAGCGCAAGCAAACTCACGTTTGAATGACGATGGAACGTTCGCGGAAGAATTGGTAATGGCACGTCTGCAAAGTGAAAACCTTGAAGTGACGATCGATAGAGTCGATTACATGGACGTTTCACCTAAACAGGTAGTAGCAGTTGCGACAGCATGTATTCCTTTCTTGGAAAACGATGACTCCAACCGTGCCTTGATGGGTGCCAACATGCAACGTCAAGCAGTACCGTTGATCCAACCTCGTTCACCACTTGTGGGAACTGGTATGGAATACAAGTCAGCACATGACTCGGGTGCCGCTTTACTATGTAAACATGATGGTGTCGTTGAATATGTGGATGCATCAGAAGTACGCGTTCGCCGTGACAATGGCGCATTAGATAAATATATGGTAACAAAATTCCGTCGTTCAAATTCAGGTACAAGTTACAACCAACGTCCAATCGTTCTTTTAGGCGAAAAAGTTGAAAAAGGCGATACATTAGCAGATGGACCTTCTATGGAAGAAGGAGAAATGGCTTTAGGACAAAACGTACTTGTCGGATTTATGACATGGGAAGGGTATAACTACGAGGATGCGATCATCATGAGCCGTCGTTTGGTGAAAGATGATGTCTATACTTCTATCCATATTGAAGAGTATGAATCAGAAGCTCGTGATACAAAATTAGGCCCTGAAGAAATCACTCGTGAAATTCCAAACGTCGGGGAAGATGCTTTGAAAGATCTTGACGAAATGGGAATTATCCGTATCGGTGCTGAAGTCAAAGACGGCGACCTATTAGTAGGTAAAGTAACGCCTAAAGGGGTAACTGAGTTATCTGCTGAGGAACGTTTACTACATGCTATCTTTGGTGAAAAAGCCCGTGAAGTTCGTGATACATCTCTACGTGTACCTCACGGTGGCGGCGGGATCGTTCATGATGTGAAAATCTTTACTCGTGAAGCCGGAGACGAATTATCTCCAGGCGTAAACATGTTAGTTCGTGTATATATCGTTCAAAAACGTAAAATCAACGAAGGTGATAAAATGGCCGGTCGTCACGGTAATAAAGGGGTTGTATCCCGTATTATGCCGGAAGAAGATATGCCGTTCTTGCCAGATGGTACACCAATCGATATCATGTTGAACCCATTAGGGGTGCCATCACGTATGAACATCGGACAAGTACTAGAATTGCACTTGGGTATGGCTGCTCGTCAGTTAGGTATCCACATCGCAACACCAGTATTTGATGGTGCGAATGATGATGATGTCTGGGAGACTGTTCGTGAAGCTGGTATGGCTAGTGACGCGAAAACAGTTCTTTACGACGGACGTACAGGTGAACCATTTGATAACCGTATCTCTGTTGGTGTGATGTACATGATCAAATTGGCCCACATGGTTGATGATAAATTACATGCCCGTTCTATTGGACCATACTCACTTGTTACCCAACAACCACTTGGAGGTAAAGCTCAATTTGGTGGACAACGTTTTGGGGAGATGGAAGTGTGGGCACTGGAAGCATACGGTGCAGCTTACACATTACAAGAAATTTTAACGTACAAATCTGATGATGTGGTTGGTCGTGTGAAAACATACGAAGCCATCGTCAAGGGTGAACCAATTCCAAAACCAGGCGTACCTGAATCATTCCGCGTATTGGTGAAAGAATTACAATCACTTGGGTTAGATATGCGCGTATTGGACATTGAAGAACAAGAAATCGAATTACGTGATATGGATGACGATGATGATGACTTGATCACAGTTGATGCCCTAACAAAATTTGCCGAACAACAATCAGCGAAACAATTAGAAAAAGAAGCAGCTGAAGCAAAAGAAGCGGCTGATGCAGTTCTTGAACAAGAAATTGAAACTGCAGAAGATACAAAAGACTAATTGTTTAGAGTCTTATTAAAATTGTCAAGTTAGTTTTGTCTCAACACTCTTTGCAAAAACAGAGTTGAGACAGCTGGTGGAAGAAAATGAGTATTAAAAAATACTGCAATTTTCTTCTCACCCTAACTTTTCCTATCAAGAAATGGAGGGAATCCCTTTTGATCGATGTAAATAAATTCGAAAGTATGCAAATAGGTTTGGCTTCTCCAGAAAAGATCAGAAGCTGGTCTTACGGTGAAGTAAAGAAACCCGAAACGATTAACTACCGTACGTTAAAACCTGAACGTGAAGGTTTGTTCTGTGAACGCATTTTCGGTCCAACTAAAGACTGGGAATGTGCCTGTGGAAAATACAAACGTATTCGTTATAAAGGTATCGTTTGTGACCGTTGTGGTGTAGAAGTAACTCGTTCTAAAGTTCGTCGTGAACGTATGGGACATATCGAGTTAGCAGCACCTGTTTCACATATCTGGTATTTCAAAGGTATTCCATCTCGTATGGGTCTTGTCTTAGATATGAGTCCTCGTGCGTTGGAAGAGATCATTTACTTTGCGTCATACGTGGTAATTGATGCTGGAGATACTTCTTTAGAGAAAAAACAATTATTAACAGAACGTGAGTACCGCGATAAACGTGATCAATATGGTCAAGGTTTTTCAGCCGCAATGGGTGCAGAAGCTGTTAAACAGTTATTAGACAATGTTGACTTAGATGGCGAAGTAGCTCAACTAAAAGAAGAGTTGAAATCTGCCCAAGGTCAAAAAAGAACACGTGCAATTCGCCGTTTGGACATTTTAGAAGCATTCCGTGCCTCTGGAAACTTACCAAGCTGGATGGTTATGGATGTTATTCCTGTAATTCCACCAGATTTACGTCCAATGGTTCAACTAGAAGGTGGTCGTTTTGCGACTTCTGACTTGAACGATTTATACCGTCGTGTAATCAACCGTAACAATCGTTTGAAACGTTTATTAGACTTAAATGCGCCAAACATCATTGTTCAAAATGAAAAACGTATGCTGCAAGAAGCAGTCGATGCATTGATCGATAATGGTCGTCGTGGTCGTCCTGTTACAGGACCAGGTAACCGTCCATTGAAATCTCTTTCTCATATGCTAAAAGGGAAACAAGGTCGTTTCCGTCAAAACTTACTAGGTAAGCGTGTGGATTACTCTGGTCGTTCAGTTATCGTCGTAGGGCCTAACTTGAAGATGTACCAATGTGGTTTACCAAAAGAAATGGCGATTGAATTATTCAAACCATTTGTGATGCGTGAACTAGTTCAACGTGAAATCGCAACAAACATCAAAAACGCAAAACGTAAAATCGAACGCGGAGAAGATGAAGTTTGGGATATCTTAGAAGAAGTCATTCAAGAGCATCCAGTATTGCTTAACCGAGCACCTACACTACACAGACTTGGTATCCAAGCCTTTGAACCAGTGTTAGTTGAAGGTCGTGCAATCCGTCTTCACCCATTAGTTTGTGAAGCCTACAATGCCGATTTCGATGGAGACCAAATGGCCGTTCACGTTCCGTTGAACGAAGAAGCACAAGCAGAAGCACGTATGTTAATGCTAGCTGCTCAAAACATTTTGAATCCAAAAGATGGTAAACCAGTTGTAACGCCTTCTCAAGATATGGTCTTAGGTAACTACTACCTAACAATGGAAGAAGACGGTCGTGAAGGGGAAGGTATGATCTTCCGTGACATGAACGAAGCTGTTTTAGCATGGCGTAATGGATACGTACATTTACACTCACGTATCGGTGTTCAAACAACCTTACTTGGCGACAAACCGTTTACGGATTGGCAAAAAGAACGTATTTTGATTACAACAGTAGGTAAGATTATCTTTAATGAAATCATGCCTGTGGAATTCCCTTACTTGAATGAACCAACAGATTACAACTTAACTGTACAAACACCTGACAATTATTTTGTAGAAGCTGGTACAGATATTCCTGCGCATATTAAAGCACAAGAATTAGTCTTACCATTCAAGAAGAAAAACTTAGGAAATATTATCGCTGAAGTATTCAAGAGATTCCATATCACTGAAACTTCTAAGATGCTTGATAGAATGAAAGACTTAGGTTATAAACATTCTACTCATGCTGGTATGACTGTTGGTATCGCTGATATCATGGTGTTGCATGAAAAACAAGAAATCATCGATGATGCCCATAAACAAGTAGAAAATATTACGAAACAATTCCGTCGTGGTCTGATTACAGATGACGAACGTTATGAACGTGTTATTGCTGTTTGGAATAAAGCTAAAGATGAGATCCAACAAAAACTGATCGAAAGTATGGATGCTAAAAATCCAATCTTCATGATGTCAGATTCTGGAGCCCGTGGTAACATCTCCAACTTTACTCAGCTTGCTGGTATGCGTGGACTGATGGCCGCACCGAACGGCCGTATCATGGAACTACCGATCATCTCGAACTTCCGTGAAGGACTTTCTGTCTTGGAAATGTTTATCTCTACCCATGGAGCTCGTAAAGGGATGACCGATACAGCCTTGAAGACTGCCGATTCAGGTTACTTGACTCGTCGTTTAGTTGACGTTGCCCAAGATGTTATCATTCGTGAAGATGATTGTGGAACTGACCGTGGTCTAGTGATTCAATCTATTCGTGAAGGGAATGAAATCATTGAACCTTTAGAAGAACGTTTACTAGGACGTTACACTCGTAAATCAGTGATGCATCCTGAAACTGGCAAAATGATTATTGGCGAAGATCAACTGATTTCAGAAGATCTTGCAAGAGAAATCGTAGATGCTGGTGTTGAAACTGTAACGATCCGTTCCGTATTTACATGTAACACCAAACATGGTGTATGTAAACACTGTTACGGCCGTAACTTAGCAACTGGTTCTGGTGTTGAAGTTGGGGAAGCAGTTGGTACAATTGCCGCTCAATCAATCGGTGAACCTGGCACTCAGTTAACAATGCGTACGTTCCATACAGGTGGGGTTGCCGGAGATGATATTACTCAAGGTCTACCTCGTGTCCAAGAAATCTTTGAAGCACGTAATCCGAAAGGACAAGCAGTTATCACAGAAGTTACCGGTGAAGTTATCGATATTTCTGAAGATCCTGCAACACGTCAAAAAGAAGTAACAATCAAAGGGAAAACAGATACTCGTACGTATACAGTTCCTTATACAGCTCGTATGAAAGTTGCTGAAGGCGATACGATCCATCGTGGTGAGCCGTTGACAGAAGGTTCGATCGATCCTAAACAATTACTACAAGTTCGCGATGTATTATCTGTTGAAAACTACCTATTGCGTGAAGTACAACGTGTGTACCGTATGCAAGGGGTGGAAATCGGCGATAAACATATCGAGGTAATGGTTCGTCAAATGCTTCGTAAAGTTCGTGTCATGGATCCAGGTGATACTGAAATCTTACCAGGTACATTACTAGATATCGCTGAATTTAAAGATCGTAACTACGACACATTAGTAGCCGGCGGCGTTCCTGCAACAAGCCGTCCAGTCTTACTAGGAATCACAAAAGCATCATTAGAAACAAATAGTTTCTTATCTGCTGCGTCATTCCAAGAAACAACTCGTGTGTTAACAGATGCTGCGATCCGTGGTAAAAAAGACCCATTACTTGGTTTGAAAGAAAATGTTATCATCGGTAAGATCATCCCAGCTGGTACTGGTATGGCTCGTTACCGTAACATGGAACCAAAAGAAGTTGGCGTAGCGAGCGAAAATGTCTACAGTATCTCTGATATTGAAGCACAAATGGCTGCTGAAGATGCTTTGAATGAGTTGAATAAATAATAGATAATAAAAAGGCTTGAAATCAATCGATTTCAAGCCTTTTTTGTTTAATCAAGTTCTGACGCTGCATCTTGATCTAAAACAATCGTTAAATTAGGGTGTGTTTGTAATAAAGAAGCGGGTACTTCATTTGTGATTGGACCGAAGAAAGCGCGTTTGATGATAGCGGCTTTTTTCTTGCCCGTAGCAAAGAGTACAATTTCTTTTGCATGCATCACGCTTTTTGGTCCCATCGTCACATAAAAGTCTGGGCGTTCATTTTCATCTCCGCCGACTTCACTTAATAAGATCTCTTTCATATTTTCAGTAGCATTTTCTCCTACATAAGAAGTTAAATCTTCAAATTTGGTTGTTCCTGGCAGGTTTCCGCAATAATGACCGTCTGCTCCGATTCCTAATAAAATCAAATCTAATCTGCCATCTTGCTCAATTCTTTTATCTTGAGTTTTGTAGTTATTTTCGTCTAAAGGATGAATCTGGCTTTCAGGAATGTCTGCTGGTTTAAAGAAAAGATTAGTGAGGTTTGTCATGGTTACGCCATATCCTTTTCTTTGTTTGAACGGGATCTCATCGAAGTTGTAATAATGAACATTATCAAGATAAGATTTGTTTTTTACATCTGAAACTAAGTATTCATACATTTTAATGGGTGTTGAGCCAGCGGTTATAGCTAAGTTTACTCGTTTTTGTTGGTACATTTTACCTAGTAGAATATTTGCAGCAACTCGGCTCATTTTTTCGTAGTTTTCTTCAATAATAATTTTCATTTTTTGAACAGCTCCTTCTTTTTATTTAACTTATCATATGGGAACCATCCCATGTCAATGGGATTTTTGTAGAAGATATGAGTTTAGTATATATCTTTTGTGTACCAATAAGTTCAGAATTACAGTAGCTTGGTTGAATGGCAGTCAATAAATAAAAAATTTCCTGATAAGTAGTTGTAATTATACTTAGACTAAAATATAATTAACATACTGAACAAATAGGGGTTTGAGGATGGTGAAATTATGGATATAAAGTTAGAATTAGGAAAAAAAATCCGTATGTTTCGAGAACAAAAAGGTCAAAGTAGAGAAGCGTTTTGTGATGATGAGCTAGAATTGACTGTTAGACAACTTTCTAGAATAGAAGCTGGAGAGTCATTACCCACACTACCGAAACTTACATATATATCAAAACAACTTTCTCTACCTATTTCACACCTAATTAACGAAGATGAAATCACGTTGCCTAAACGCTATATCCAGTTGAAAATGAATTTGTTCAAAAGACCTCCGCAATATAATGATGCGATGAAAAAAATGGTCGAGGACACCTTTGAGGAAATATATGAAGACTACTACGAGACTTTACCTGAAGAAGAGCAACTTTTAATGGATACTGCTCAGGCACAAAATGATGTAAATCTTTCAAAGAAAATCGATTTTGGTGAAGGAATACTACAAGACTATTTTTTTCAAATCAGGAAAAAAAGAGAGTTTTCTGAAAATGATTTGTTAATTGTAGATTTATATTTTGCCTGTTGTTTTTATAAGCCTTTTGATAATCAAGAGTTTGATACTTTGGTGGAGAAGATATTGGAACAAGTAAACTACAGCTCGGAGTTTGGCTTGATTCTCCTAAATAGAATTCTCGTTACGATAATGGGTCTATATATTATTTCTAATAGATATGATAAAATTTTGAATATTACAAAGATTTCAAATACTATAATGAAGATGAGTCAGGACTTTCATCAAAAACCGATCATTGATATGCTTGAAGGAAAGTATTGGTTGTATTTTAATCACCTAGAAAATGGGAATAAAAAGTATAATGATGCAATATTACTTGCTCAATTACATGGTGAGGAGCTATTATCAGATAGAATTAAGCAAGAATGGGAAGAAGATTTAAATAGTTAATTATAGACTGTGGAGACATAATTATGTTTCCACGGTTTTTTTTCTAATTATTTAGGAATGTTAATAACCGGACAAAGATGTCCTGTTAGAAAAAGACAGAAAGCAGTAAAGTAATACATGTAAAGAGGATACAGAGCAAAAAAACTTGAAAGGAGCTAACGAGTTCTAGTAAGGATTATAAAAAATGACAAAGATGTCCTGTTAGAAAAAAGGATAAAACAGTAGAGTAATACATATCAGGAAGACCTAAATAGAAAAGGAAAGGAGGAATTAGAGTATGAAATTATGGAGTATCTTATGCAATCTTTGGTGGAGAATATAAAAAGAATAACTTGAGTAAGTATAAAACTATAACATGAGAGAAAAAACATAAATAATTAGCTACTAAAAAGGGAGGGGATATTCATGACAAAGATAAAATATTTTATTGAGGATGAAGAAGTTATACATAGAAAATTAGTTATTGTAAATGATGGTAATGAAGATAAATTACTGAAAATACTTAATAGAGGCGAGCTATTGAAAATTGTTATGCTCCCTCAAAAAACAGAAAAGGAATTACTTTTTGACTATTTGAATGTAGAAGATGTTGAAGTACTAGAAATAAAATGAAGAAAATCCAGTTAAATCATAGGAGTG